>DASZLC010000123.1:0-14134 GCA_035552615.1 Solirubrobacteraceae bacterium | reverse complement strand
GTGTACGCGGTGGGGCATCGCAAGCTCCCCCTTCGTGGCCGCCTTTTCGCCGCGCAGCTCGCGGCCGGTGATGGAGCGTTCCTCAGTCATCGCACGGCGGCGGCGGACCGGAAGCTGCGCCCGAACTACGACTTGAACAGGATCGAGTTGACGGTTCCCGCCGATCGCACGCCGAAGAAGCGTCGCGGGCTGGTGGTCCATCGAACAACGACCCCGATCGACCGGGCCGAGGCCAGACCCCACAACGGGCTGCTGGTGGCGACCGTTCCTCGGATCCTGGTCGACTCGGCGGCGGCCGAGCCGCCACGGGAGATCCAGCGATTGATCACGGAGGCGGTGCACAGGCAGGTGTTCGACGCCACGGCGGTGCAGGCGGCGATTGACCGGCACGCGCATCGTCCGGGGATCAGGGTGTTGAGGGCGGCGTTCGCTCGGTATGACCCGGCGGCGACGGACCGCAAGTCCGATCTGGAGCGCTCGTTTCAGCGCTACCAGCGCTCTGACCGGAACCTCCCCGTCCCGGAGTACAACACCTACGAAGGTCCCTGGGAGATCGACGTCGCCTGGCGCGCCCAGATGGTCGCGCTCGAACTGGACGGCCGGCCGTACCACATCGCCGTGCAGGACTTCGACAAGGACCGCCGCAAGGACCGGGCGCTCACGATCGCAGGGTGGACGGTGGTGCGCGTCTCGGACTTCGAATGGGAGTGGGCACGCGCGGAGGTGATCGCCGACCTGTACGCCATCCTCGGGCTCAGCTCATCGCGCGCTCGCGTTGGAGCTCGGCCACCTGGGCGCTGAGCTCGGCGACCTGGGCGCTGAGCGCGGCCAGCTGGGCTGCCGGTGCGCTCGCAACGGGCTCGGTGCCGTTGGCCTCCTCGCGTTGCTGGTGGCGGATCGCGCCGATCAGGACGACGGTCACCACCAGCATCCAGGCGAAGAACACGATCGCGACGAACCAGAAGGCGATCACGCCGTTCCAGGCGAAGGGGCCGTGCTTGAAGAAGATGATCAGGCTGGCCGGGCAGAACAGCGTGGCGGACCAGATGTTGAAGTAGCCGAACCAGCGCGGGAACACCGGCGTCGGGCGCGTATCGCGCAGGGCGACGATCCCGAGCGCGAGCGCCTGGACCACGGCGGTCGTGACGACGCCGAGGAAGGTCAGCCAGGCGAGGTCGTTGAAATGCTGGAGGAGCGCCGGGGCCTCGTGCGGGCGAAACGCCGCCACCAGCCAGAACATGATCGGGTAGATGAACTCCAGCACGAGGATCCCGGAGGCGGCCAGCCACGTGTAGGTGAGCACCGTGTGCCCGCGCTCGACGCGCTTCATCTGCACCGCCACCGCGCCGCACCACGGCAGCAGCAGTGCCGCGGCGAACTCCAGGACCAGCATCCCCGCCCGGATGCCGGTGGTGTTGCCCTGGAACTGGCGGGCGATCGCCTGCGCCGACTCGGCCGGGTTCGGCGGTGGCATGAACCCGGCCAGCACCCAGAAGCCGAGGGCGAACAGGGCCATGAAGACGAAGAACAGGTAGGCCGACACCAGCTGCACGCGTGCGTTCACGACTTCCTCCTGAGTACGTTGTACGCGGGAGTATCGCTTAGCGACGGCCGAGCGTGGCGGCGATCGCCCGGCCGGCGGTCCGGCCCGAGAACAGGCAGCCCCCGAGGAACGTCCCCTCCAGCGCGTTGTAGCCGTGCATCCCGCCGCCGCCGAAGCCGGCCACCTCGCCCGCGGCGTACAGGCCCGGGATCGGCTCGCCGCCCGCGCCGAGCACGTTTGCCTGCAGGTTCGTCTGGATGCCGCCGAGCGTCTTGCGGGTGAGGATGTTCAGTTTCACGGCGATCAGCGGGCCGGCCTGCGGATCAAGCAGCTTGTGCGGAGCGGCGATGCGCTGGATCCGGTCCGGGAGGTAGCGCCGCGCCGCCTGGACCGCGATCAGCTGCATGTCCTTGGCGACGCGGTTGTCGAGCTCCCGGTCGCGGGCCACGATCTCGGCACGCAGAGCGGCCTCGTCGATCAGGTCGGAGCCGGCCACCGTGTTCATGCCGCGCACCAATGCGGACAGATCGCGTTCCACCACGAAGTCGGCGCCATGGTCCATGAACCGCTTCACCGGCGTCGGGATCACGCCTGGGAGCAGGCGCTGCCACACCGTCCGGGGAATCGAGCGCCCGGTCAGGTCCGGGTTCTGCTCGGAGCCCGACAGCGCGAACTCCCGCTCGATGATCTTCCGCGTGAGCACGAACCACGTGTGGTCGTAGCCGGTCGTCCCGATGTGCCGCAGCGTGGCCAGCGTGTCGTAGCCGGGGAACAGCGGCACGGGCAGCCGCTTGCCGGTGGCATCGAGCCACAGCGACGACGGGCCGGGGATGATGCGGATCCCGTGGTGTGACCACACCGGGTCCCAGTTGCGGATCCCCTCGACGTAGTGCCACATCCGATCGCGGCCGATCAGGCTCGCCCCGGCGCGCTCGGAGATCTCCAGCATCCGCCCGTCGACGTGTGCCGGCACGCCGGAGATCAGGTTCTTCGGCGCGGGTCCGAGCCGCGCCGGCCAGTTCGCGCGGATCACGTCGAAGTTGTGGCCGATGCCGCCGCTCGCCACCAACACCGCGCCCGCCGTCGCGGTGAACGACCCGACGATCTCGCGCGAGCTGTCCTCGCCCCGCCCCGCATCGCTTGGCGCCAGCAGGGACCCGCCCAGGCCGGAGACGACGCCACCGCTGACGGTGATCTCGTCGACGCGGTGGCGCCAGGCGAACTCCACGAGGCCGCGCTCGCGCGCCACGCGCAGTCGGCTGACGAACGGCTTCAGCACTCCGGGGCCTGTGCCCCACGTCAAGTGGAACCGGGGCACGGAGTTGCCGTGACCGGAGCCGGAGGTCCCGCCGCGCTCCGCCCAGCCGGGGCTCGGCAGCACGCGCAGGCCCATGGCGGTCAGCCACGCGCGCTTCTCCTCGTGCGCGAAGTGGACGTACGCCTCGGCCCAGCGCCGCGGCCACTCATCCTCGGGACGGTCGAACGCGGCGCTGCCCAGCCAGTCCTGCCAGGCCAGCTCGAACGAGTCCTTGATCCGGGCGCGACGCTGCTCGGGCGAGTCGACGAAGAACAGCCCGCCGAGCGACCAGAAGGCCTGCCCGCCCATCGATGCCTCGGGCTCCTGGTCGAGCACCAGCACCTTCGCGCCGGCGTCGGTCAACTCGGCGGCGGCAACCAGCCCGGCCAGTCCGGCGCCGACGACGATCGCGTCGGCCGTCAGCTCGGTCATCGTCGCTCCTCGGCGAGCGGGTCGCCGCCGTCGTCGCGCATGTTGCTCGGCGGCCAGCCGCCCAGCCAGTTGTCGCGGCCGCCGTCGACGGTGATCACGCTGCCGGTCGTGAAGTCGGCGGCGGGGGACGCGAGGTAGGCGATCTGCCAGGCGATCTCCATCGGGTCACCGAGGCGGCCGAGCGGGATGCTGCCCGCCATCCCGGAGACCATCTGCTCGGGGTATTTCGTGAGCAGCGTGTCGGTGGCGACCTGGCCGACGGCGACGGCGTTCACCCGGATCCCGAAGCGTGCCCACTCGGTGGCCAGCGTCCTCGTCATGTTCTCGACCGCCGCTCGCGCCGCCCCCGAGTGGACCATCCCGGGCATCCCGTTGTGCGGAGTCAGCGTCACGTTCACGATCCGGCCGGAGCGCCGCTCGATCATCGAACCGGTGGCCACGGCGTGCGACATCAGCCAGGCGCTCTCGACGTTCAGGCGGATGACGGTGCGAAACCCCTTCGGCGTGATCGCCTCGGCGGGCGCGAGGAACTGGCCGCCCGCGTTGTTCACGAGCGTGTCGATCCGGCCGTGGCGCTCGATCACCCCGGCCACGAGCGCGTTGACCTGCTCCTCCTCGCGCACGTCACACACCGCCGTCTCGATCGGCGTCTCGCCGCCCAGCGCGGCCGTCTCCGCCAGCGGCTCGGCGCGGCGCCCGCAGATCGTCACGCGCGCGCCCAACCGGGCCAGCTCCACCGCGGCCGCCCGGCCGAGCCCGGAGCCCCCGCCGCTGAGCAGCACGACCTGCCCGGCCAGCAGATCGTCGGCGAAGATCCGCGAGCGTTCCACGGGCGAGCACTCTATCCACCGCAGGACCCTAGAATCGGCCAGGCTCGAGGGCGGTCACCCCTCGTCGAGGACACCATGAGCATCCGAGTCGCCATCGAGCATCGGACGGCATATCGCTACGACCGTCCCGTCCAGTTCGCCCCGCAGGTCGTGCGGTTGCGCCCCGCGCCGCATTGCCGTACCCCGATCCTCGCCTACTCGCTCACCGTCGAGCCGAACGAGCACTTCATCAACTGGCAGCAGGATCCGTTCGGCAACCACCTCGCGCGGCTGGTCTTCCCCCAGCCGAGCAGCCATCTGACCCTGACCGTCGATGTGATCGCCGAGCTGGAGGTGATCAACCCGTTCGACTTCTTTGTCGAGGACAGCGCGGCGACGTGGCCGTTCGTTTACGAGCCGGACGTCGCCCACGACCTCGGACCATTCCTCGACAGCGGCCCCCCCGGCCCGCTGCTGACCGAGTGGCTGACCGGCGTCCCGCGCGAACCCATCCGCGTGATCGACTTCCTCGTCGATTTGAACCGCCGCGTCCTCGGTGACGTGGCCTACTCGCTGCGGATGGAGCCGGGGGTCCAGGATCCCGAGCTGACGTTGGAGCGCGGCGTCGGATCGTGCCGCGACTCCGGGTGGCTGCTCGTGGAGGTGCTGCGCGCGCTTGGGCTGGCGGCCCGGTTCGTCTCCGGCTACCTCGTCCAACTCGCCCCGGACGACGACCCGAACGGCGAGGATTTCACCGACCTGCACGCCTGGGCTGAGGTGTACATCCCGGGCGCCGGCTGGATCGGCCTCGATGCGACCTCCGGCCTGCTTGCCGGCGAGGGCCACATCCCGCTCGCCTGCGCCGCCACCCCGGCCGCCGCCGCGCCGCTCACCGGGGGGGTCAGCGCCGCCGCCGCCGAGCTGGAGTACACGAACACCGTCACCCGGATTCACGAGCCGCCGCGCGTCACCCGCCCGTACACCGAGGCGCAGTGGCGGCGGATCGACGCGCTCGGCCATCTCGTCGACACGCAGCTGCGGGCCGACGACGTGCGGCTGACGATGGGCGGCGAGCCGACGTTCGTCGCCACCGCGCAGCTTGAGGAGCCGGAGTGGGGCATCGCCGCGCTCGGCGGCGAGAAGGAGGAGCTGGCCGGCCAGCTCGCCACCGCGCTGGCCGCGGACTTCTCGCCCGACGCGCTGATCATGCACACCCAGGGCAAGTGGTACCCCGGCGAGCCGTTGCCGCGCTGGCAGATCGGCATCTTCTGGCGGACCGACGAGCGCCCGCTGTGGCGCGCGGCGGAGCTGCTGGCCGATCCCGCCGTGCCCGGGCCCTTCGCCGACGCGCACGCCGCCGAGCTGATGCGAGCGCTGGCGGCGGCGCTCGGGCTCGATCCGGGGTCCGCGCTCGCCGCGTACGAGGACCCCATCGCCGGGTACTGGGACGCGGCGCGCGAGCCGGAGGCGCAGGCGCCGCCGGACGGCGCCGCCCCCGCCCGCGGCGAGCCCGTCGGCTGGGTGCTGCCGCTCGGCCGCGAGCCCGGCGAGCGCCGCTGGTCCAGCGACCCCTGGCGGCTGCAGCGCGGCGCGCTGTACCTGACCCCCGGCGACTCGCCGATCGGGATGCGTCTGCCGATCGAGCAGTTGACGTGGACTCCGGATGATGCTCAGGAGCCCCCGCGCTCCACCGCCCTATGCGTGCAGGAGCGCGAGGGCAACGTCTACGTGTTCCTGCCGCCGGTCGAGGAGTTCGCGTACGCGGCGGAGCTGATCGCGGCGGTGGAGGACGTGACCGCGGCGCTCGCGCTGCAGATCGTCGTCGAGGGGTACGCGCCGCCGTCCGACGAGCGCGCGGCCCACTTCGTGGTCGCCCCCGACCCGGGCGTGATCGAGATCAACATCCACCCCAGCAACTCGTGGCCCGAGCTCGTCAGCCGCACGCAGACGATCGTCGCGGAGGCCGAGAAACTCGGGCTCGGATCTGACAAGTTCGCGCTGAACGGCACGCATACCGGCACCGGCGGCGGCAGCCACCTGACGCTCGGCGGGGTCACCCCGGCCGACAGCCCGCTGCTCCGGCGTCCGGCGCTGCTACGGAGCATGCTCACCTACTGGCAGCATCACCCGTCGCTCTCCTACGCGTTCGCGGGGCAGTTCATCGGCCCGACGAGTCAGGCGCCTCGGGTCGACGAGGCGCGCCATGAATCGCTCTTCGAGTTGGAGATCGCGTTCGCCGAGCTGGAGCGCCTCAGTCGCGAGGGGCCACCGCCGCTGTGGCAAGTCGACCGGCTGCTGCGCCACCTGCTCGTCGACCTCACGGGCAACACGCATCGCGCCGAGTTCTGCATCGACAAGCTGTACAACCCGGACTCGGCCAGCGGCCGCCTCGGCGTGCTGGAGCTGCGCGGCTTCGAGATGGCGCCACATCCGCAGATGCAGCTCGTGCAGGCGCTGCTCGTGCGCGCGTTGGTGGCGCGGCTGTGGGCCGCTCCGTACACCGGCGAGCTGCTGCGGTGGGGGGCGGACCTACACGATCGCTTCATGCTTCCGTGGTGGCTGGAGCGCGACCTCGAGACGATCGTCGAGGACCTGCGCGCGCACGGGCTGCCATTCGAGCTGGCGTGGTTCGAGCCGTTTTTGGAGTTCAAGTTCCCACGGCTCGGCCAGATCATCGTCGACGGCGTGACGCTGGAGCTGCGCGCCGCGCTGGAGCCGTGGCACGTGCTCGGCGAGGAGCTGGCCGGCGGCGGTACGGCTCGGTACGTCGACTCCTCGGTGGAGCGGCTGCAGGTGCGGGTCGACGGGATGACCGGCGAGCGCTACGCGGTCACCTGCAACGGCCACGTTGTTCCACTGGCACCGACCGAGATCGACGGCACCGCGGTGGCCGGCGTCCGGTTCCGAGCGTGGTCGCCGCACTCGGCCCTGCATCCCACGATCGGGGTCCAGGCGCCGCTCACCTTCGACGTGGTCGACCGCTGGAGCGGGCGCTCGCTGGGGGGCTGCCAATACCACGTCGTCCATCCCGGCGGGCTCGCCTACGAGACCCTGCCGGTGAACGCGGCCGAGGCCGAGGCACGCCGGCGCAGCCGGTTCACGACGATCGGTCACTCGCACGGCACCGTCACCGCGCCCGAGGTCCGCCGCGCCGCGGAATACCCTCGCACGCTCGACCTGCGGCGTGCCGGCTTCCGTCGATGACCACCTCCGAGCCCATCGAATCCCTCGCCTACCGGCCACTTCCTGGTCTGTACGACGAGATGGTCGACGCCTCGGGGCAGCCGCGCGCGCACTGGTCGTTCCTGGCCAGCGCCTTCGCCGACCTCGGCACCCGGGAGCTGCACCGCCGCCAGGCGGAGGCCGCACGCCTGCTCGATCAGGACGGCGTCGTCTACAACGTCTATGGCGAAGGCTCGGCGGCCGCCCGCCGGCGCTGGCGGCTCGATCCCGTGCCCACCGTGATGTCGAGCCGCGAGTGGGAGTCGATCGAATCCGGGGTGATCGAGCGCGCCGAGCTCCTGAACCTGATCCTCGACGACATCTACGGCAAGCGGACGCTGCTGGAACGGCGGCTGCTCCCGCCGGAGATCGTCTACGCGCACGCCGGCTTCCTGCGCGCCTGCGACGGGATCCGGCTGGGTGGGCGGGGAGGGGGTCTGCAGCTATTCAACTACGCTGCCGACATCGCCCGCGACGGCGACGGGCGCTGCGTCGTCGTCGCCGACCGCACGCAGGCGCCCTCGGGCTCCGGGTACGCGCTGGAGAACCGAACCGTCATCCAGCGTGTCCTTCCGAGTCTGTACCGGGACTCGCAGGTCCACCGACTGGCGCCGTTCTTCCGCACGCTGCGGCTGGCGCTGAAAGAGGTGGCCCCGCCGTTCGCCGAGGACCCGAGGATCGTCGTGCTCACGCCCGGGCCGCTGAACGAGACCGCCTTCGAGCACGCCGTGCTCGCCTCCTCGCTGGGGTACCCGCTCGTCGAGGGCCGCGACCTGACGGTCAGGGGTGGACGCGTGTGGATGCGCTCGGTCGGCCGGCTGGAGCCCGTCGACGTGATCCTCCGTCGGGTTGACGGGATCTACTGCGACCCGCTGGAGCTGAAGCGGGACTCCCAGCTCGGTGTGCCCGGGCTCGTCGAGGCGGCGCGCGGCGGCGCCGTCTCGATCGTGAACACGCTCGGCTCCAGCGTCCTGGAGAACCCGGCCCTGATGGCGTTCCTGCCGCGGCTGGCCGAGTACCTGCTCGGAGCGCCGCTGCGCCTGGAGAACGCGCGGACGTGGTGGTGCGGTGAGGATGAAAGCCGTCGCTACGTGCTGGAGCGCCTGCCCGAGCTGGTGATCCGCCCGATCTCGCGGCAAGCGCCGGGGGCGTCGATCCTCGGCTCGGAGCTGAGTGAGGACGAGCTGGAGTCGCTGCGCCGGCGGATCGAGAGTCGCCCGCGCGACTGGGTCGGCTCCGAGGCGCTGTCGCTGTCGGGCGCGCCGACGCTGACCGCTGACGGTCTGGAGCCGCGCCGCAGCGTGCTGCGCGCCTTCGCGGTCGCCCGCTCGGGCTCCTACGTGGTGATGCCCGGTGGGCTCACGCGGGTGTCGCCGCAGGCCTTGGCGGGGCGCATCTCCAGCCAGGTTGGGGCGATCGCCAAGGACACGTGGGTGCTGTCATCCGAGCCCGAGCCGCTGACCGGGTTCTGGCTGCAGCCCGGTCCTGCGGTCGATGCCGTCAATCCGATGTCGTCGATCCCCTCGCGGACAGCCGAGAACCTGTGGTGGCTCGGGCGCTACGCCGAGCGTGCCGAGGCCCTGACGCGGCTGCTGCGCGCGGTCCAGGATCGCCGCAACGAGTTCGAGAACAGCGCGAGCGCGCCCGGGGTGGAAACGCTGCGCGCCCTGCTGGAGACGCTGACCCACATCACCTCCACCTACCCCGGGTTCACCGACCCGGCGCTGCTGGCCGATCCCGGGCAGGAGCTGCTGGCGCTGATCGTCGACGGCGGGCGGGCCGGCACGCTCGCCCAGGCGATCCGCGCGCTGCTCGCTTGCGCCTACGCGGTGCGCGATCAGCTCTCGGGCGACACGTGGCTGATCGTCGGACCGCTGGAGCGGGCGATCTCGGAGCTCGACGGTGACAGCATCGAGCTGCACACCCGGGCCCAGTCCGCGCTGCAGGAGGTGATGCGCTCGCTGCTCGTGCTCGGCGGGCTGGGCATCGAGAGCATGGTGCGCGACATCGGCTGGCGTTTCATGGACGCGGGGCGGCGGATCGAGCGTGGGGTGCAGCTGCTGACCTTGCTGGGCAGCACGGTGACCCGGGTCAGGGGGACCGCCACCGACAGCCTGATGCTGGAGTCGGTGCTGACCGCGGCTGAGTCGATCATCACCTACCGCTTCCGCTACCGCTCGCGGGCGCAGCTGGAGACCGTGCTCGAGCTGCTGCTGCTTGACGCCGGCAACCCGCGCTCGCTGGCCTACCAGCTCGACCGCCTGACCGAGGACCTGGAGGTGTTCCCCACCGAAGGACGGCTGAGCGAGGAGCAGCGGCTCGTGCTGGCGGCCTACACCGACCTGCGCCTGGCCGACCCGGCCGCGCTGGTGGCCGTCGACGCGAGCGGGCAGCGACCTGAGCTGCAGCGGTTCCTGGGGGGCCTGCTGGCGCAGCTGACGGCGACCGGCGACGCCGTCGACCGCGCTCACTTCGTGCACGTCACGCCGACCTTCTCGCTCGTCGGGGCCGCCGGCGCCACCTCGGAGATCGGACGGGCGGCGTGAGCGTCACCTACAAGGTCACCCACCGGACCGAGTACGCCTACGAGGACGACGTCACGCTCAGCTACGGCCAGCTGCACCTGCTCCCGCGGGAGCTCGGCCGCCAGCGCTGTGTCAGCTCCGAGGTCCGGGTCGATCCCAAGCCCGAGGTCCTCCGTGAGCGCCACGATTATTTCGGCAACCGGGTGTCGTACTTCGAGATCCACGAGCCCCACCGCGCGCTGACGGTGACGGCGACCAGCGTCGTCGAGGTCGGCGAGCGCGCCGCCGGGATTTCGCTGCTCGGCAATCGCCGCTGGGAGGAGGTGCGCGACGCCGTCGCGGGCGGCGGGCTCCCCGACCACGTCGACGCCACCGACTTCGTGCTGCGCTCGCCGCTGATCCCGATCGCCGACCGCTACCGCGCGTACGCCGAGGAGTCGTTCACGACGGGCCGCCCGCTGGTCGACGCGATCGCGTCGCTGATCGCGCGGATCCACGCCGACTTCGAGTACAAGCCCGGCTCGACCTCGGTCTCAACGCCGCTGGCCGACGTCTTCCGCAAGCGCACGGGCGTGTGCCAGGACTTCGCCCATCTGGGGATCGCCTGCCTGCGCGCCATCGGGCTGCCGGCGCGCTATGTGAGCGGCTACCTGGAGACCGTGCCGGCGCCCGGCAAGCCGAAGCTCACCGGGGTCGACGGCTCGCACGCCTGGCTGTCGGTCCTGATCCCCGAGGCGGGGTGGCTCGACGTCGACCCGACCAACGATCAGTTCGCCGGCGACCGCTACGTCGTCACCGCCTACGGCCGCGACTATGCCGACGTGCCACCGCTGAACGGCGTGATCTACACCGAGGGCAAGACCGAGAAGCTGAAGGTCGCGGTCGATGTTGTCGCGGTCGGTCCGTAGGGTCCGGCGGTCAATGAAGCTGCGTCGGGTCGTGGTCCTCATCAGCATCGTGTGTGCGGTCGCGGGGTGCGCGGCCAGCCATCCCCATGCCGCATCGCGATCCGCGGGGGTCGCGCGCCACTACGAGTACGTGTTCCCGAACGGAGCGATGTACGTGTATGACATCGACCACGGCCACCGGCTTGTGCACGTCGTTCGGCTGCCGGGCGTCACGGGCGTTCGCGGGGTCGCAGCAAGTCCGCGCACGCACATGCTGTACATCAGCTATGGCGCGTTCGGCGGTCCGGGCACCACTGGCCGGCTGATGGCGTACAACCTCCTCACCGGCTCCGTGGTGTACAACCGCTCCTACTCGCGGGGTATCGACAACATGGCGATAGATCCAGCCGGGGCTCGGATATACATGCCTGACGGTGAGTCGTCACCCGACGGTGTCTGGAGCGTCATCGCGGCGCGATCGGGGAACGTGATCGGATCGATCACCGGAGGCATGTCGCCTCACGAGACGGTCGTCGGGCTGAGCGGAAAGCATGTCTACCTCGGCGGTCGCAACTGGCCCTATCTCGAGGTGGCGAGTACCGCGACGGATCGGGTGTTCAAGCGTATTGGGCCACTGAAGTCGGGAGTCAGGCCATTCACGATCAACGGGCGCGAAACGATCGCCTACACGACCGCAACTGGTCTGCTCGGCTTTCAGGTGAGCAGCATCAGGACCGGCCGTGTCCTCTTCACCGTCGGCTTCGGTCCCCGGTTCCCGCGCAAGCCCCCGACCGCGGGCTTTTCGACACCGAGCCACGGAATCTCTCTCACTCCGAACGAGCGGCAGCTGTGGGTGCTCGACGCCGCGAACGACTACCTGCACGTCTTCGATGTGAGCCGGGTGCCGCTGCGCAGGCCGAGGCCAATCGCGGACATCAGGCTTGTCCACTCAATGACTGGGGATGGCTGGATTCAGGTCAGCCGCAGCGGATGCTTTGTCTACGTCGGGGATTCGGGAGAGGTACTCAGCACGCGGACCTTCAAGCCGGTCGCATTCCTGCCTGCGCTCAGGAGCACCAAGGAGTCGCTCGAGATCGACTGGCGCGACGGCCTGCCGGTGGCGACGAGCACGCGCACCGGGCTTGGGTACGTGACGCACGGACCTGACCCGTCACCTCCGGCATGCAAGTGAGCCCGCCGCGGCGGCGCATGAGCCGGCTCAGGCCGAGGCGAGGGCGGCGGCGTCGGTGTGCTCCAGCGGATGGCCGAGCCGGCCCCATTTCGGGACGCCTCCGTCCACGATGTGGATCACATCCTGGCCGCCGAATCGTGCGATCAGACTGGCCGCCGTCGCAGCGCGCTGGCCCGAGCCGCAGATCACGGCGATTGGCTGCGCCGGGTCAAGGCCGTCGGGGATTGCGGTGATGTCGTGCCAGGTTGTGAGGGTCGAGCCGGGGATGTGCCCCCGGTCCCACTCCGGCCGGTCGCGGACGTCGAGTATCTGCGTGGGCGCTCCGGCGGCGATCCGCTCGTGGAGCTCCTCGACGGTCAGCCGTGCGTTGGCGGCGGTCGGCTGCTTCTCCTGGCGCCAGCTGGTCATGCCGCCGTGCAGGAATCCGCCGAGCTTGCGGATCCCCACTGCGACAGCGAGCCGGCCGGCGTGCCGGCCGTCCTCGTCATCGCGGCCGATGAGCACGATCTCCTGATCGCGGTCAGCGAGCCACGCCAGCTTGGAGCCGAACCCGGCGCGCATTATCGGGATGCAGATCGCGCCGGCGATGTGCGCCTCGTCAAACTGCATGTCGGTGCGGACATCGACGAGCAGCGCCCCGCGCGTTCGCCTCTGCTCGACCTGGCGCGGCGCCAGCGGCAGCAGCTCGACGCCGTCGGTCAGGAGCGGCCCCCTGTTGAGCTCAACGATCGCCTGGAAGTTCGGGGGCTGTGGGCCGAGGCGGGCGATCGATTGTTTGACGAACTCGTCCTCGTCGTCGAACGAGAGCTCCGGGTTGTTCGCGCGCTCGTAGCCGATCGTGGTGGAGACCTTCATGTCCATGCCGGGGCCGCCGCACATCGACCCGCCGAGGTGGCCGGGCCAGACCTCGCAGTGGTCCGGCAGCGTCAGCAGCTGGTCGCGCAGGGAGCGGTAGATCCCGCGGGCGCCGTCTGATTTCTCGATCGCGAGGTCCGGTCGCGCGACGTCTCCGACGAACAGCGTGTCGCCGCTCAGCAGGGCCCACGGCTGTTCGCTGCGGGCGGTGTCGATCAGCACGAACGCGGTGTGCTCAGGTCGATGGCCGGGCGTGTGCAGCGCGCGCACGGTGAGCGCCCCCAAGGTGAGCTCCCAGCCGTCCTCGAACGGCTCGTGGTCATACATCGGGGCCGCGTCGCGATGGACATGAATTTTTGCGCCCGTCGCCGCGGCGAGACGGCCGTGGCCGGACACGTGGTCGGCATGGTTGTGGGTCTCGAGGATGTGCTCGATGCCGACTCCCATGTAGCGAGCGAGATCGAGGTATTCGTCGATCTCGAACCGCGGGTCAACGACCGCTGCCACGCCGGCCGTCTCATCTCCGATGAGGTACGACGCGCAGCCGAGGTCATCGTGCGTGATCTGCCTGAAGATCATCTGCTCACCGTGGGGCGGGAGGCTCCAGCGACCGCACCGGTCGAGGCCGAAGCGAGTCGAGCCAGATTATCGCGGAGTGGAGCACCTAGGCGGGTGGGCAGCTTGCGCACAGGCTGCGGAATTTTGTCCACGACCGGGAACATCCCCGAGCAGCTGCAGCGTCTGTCGGGACAATCGGGCCGAACACGACGGATTGGTCAGAGATGCCGAAGCGATGATGCACGTACGAACCCTCAGATGGCTTGCTGCCGCTGCGCTGGCTTCCGGGTCGCTCCTCGGTGCAAGCTCGGCGCGAGCGACCCCGACGTCGTCGGCGATCGCGGCATCGCCGCTTGAGACGATCGAGGGCGACTTCAGCTATTCGCCGTTCAGGATCCAGGTCTACGCGGAGCGGCTCGGCGGCCAGCCGGCCACCACCGCCCTCGGGTACTTCATCGGCACCTTGTCCCTCGGCGGCGCGAAGGTCGGCGACTTCGAAGGCGCCGTCACCTGCCTCGATGTCGAGGGCAACAGCGCAGGCCTGTTCTATCCCATCCAGAACGCCGACCCCGGGGTGCTCACGGTGGTCCCGCTCGGCATGCTCGTGACCGTCACCCGCACGAGCACCGGCAAGCCGCTCGGCGTGACCTTCCTCCCGGTCCCGGAGACCCACGTCAGCTCCTGCGCACCGATGAAGTCGACTCTCTTCCCGATCATCTCCGGTCAGCTGACCTTCGCCCCCGGGATTGCCTCGACAACGGCAGTCGCGCCGCCTACGACTCTGGCGATCGCCGATCACGTGCTGCTGGGAGAG
>DASZLC010000122.1:0-10971 GCA_035552615.1 Solirubrobacteraceae bacterium | reverse complement strand
GCGCTGCTGCCGATGGCCTCGCTGGCCAACTCCAACGCGGTTGGCGGCTACCCGCCGATGAACCAGGGGACCTACAGCGGCGTCATCCAGATCCGTGACCGCGCCGATCCGGCGATCGTGAAATCGGTTCCGGTGCGGATGCTGCTCGGCACCGGCGCCGGCACGCCGACGATCGCCGCCGCGCCGGCCGCGTTCAGCGAGCGACTCGCGCCGGGGGCGAGCGCCACCGTGAACCTGGCGCTGAGCGACGCGGGCAAGGTGTGCGGCTACGTCTACAGCGTTGGCTCGAACGGGTCGTGGGCGACTCCCGCGGAGAACCAGTACTCAGGCACCGTCTCCGTACCGGCCGCCACCAGCCCCGGATCCGCCGCCGACAGCGGGGAGGGCGACGGCGACGTGCCGATCACGATCTCGGCCGCCGGACTGCCCGCCGGCACGTATCACGCGACCATCACGATCCAGTCTCAAAACGCGCAGAACAACGGGCTAAAGGTCCCGATCACGCTCACGGTGACCTGACGATCGCTTTAGCCGAGTGAGCTAAGAAGTACCTTAAGGGGCATGACCGCGACATCGCGCGATCAGCGTGAGGGGCAGGGGGGAACATCGGGCGACATGCCCGAGGAGTTCGCGCCGCGCCATCTGCTCCGCCGGCTCGTGGCCCTGCTCGTATTCGTCGGCCTCGTCGCCGTCGCGGTCGGTTCGCTTCCCGGACTCGGTCATCTGCGCCAGCGCTTCGCCGCGGCCGACGGCTGGCTGCTGGCCGTGGTCGGGCTGATGAAGCTCGGCTCGTGCCTGTCGAACGTCATCGCCTTCCGCGACGTGTTCTGCCCGCGGATGAGCTGGCGGTTCTCCTATGACCTGGCGATGGCCGAGCAGGGGACGAACGTGCTCGTCCCCACCGGCGGCGCCGGCGGGCTGGCGCTCGGCGCCTGGGCGCTACGGCAGGGGGGCGTGCCGACCGAGCACATCGCGCGGCGCAGCGTGGCCTTCTTCGTGCTCACCAGCATCCCCAACTTCGCCGTGGCGGCGGTGCTCGGGCCGCTGCTGCTGACCGGCCTGTTCTCCGGGCAGATCCCCACGGCCGTGACGATCGTGTTCAGCTCGCTGGCCTGGGGCGTGTCGATTGCCGTGGCCGCGCTGCCGCTGTGGCTCGGCCGGATCGACCGTCACAAGGAGAGCGGCCGGATCGCCGGCAAGCTGCGCGCGGCGGCCGGCGCGCTGGACTCCGGCATCCGCGACACCGGACGGCTGATCGCCGAGAAGCGCTGGCGCGCGATCCTCGGCGCCTTCGGCTACCTGTTCTTCGACATCGGCGCGCTGATCATCGGCTACGCGGCGTTCGGCGGTGGCTTCCCGCTCGGTCCGCTGGTCTTCGCCTATGTGATCGGCCAGCTCGGCGGGCTGATCCCGCTGCCGGCCGGGATCGGCGGCACCGACGGCGGCTTGATCGGCGCGCTCGTGCTGTTCGGCAGCCCGTTCTCGCAAGCCGCGGCGGCGGTCCTCGCCTACCGGCTGTTCCAGCTCGGCGTCCCGGCGGCGCTCGGCTCGGTGGCGTTCATCTCGATGCGCCGCCGGCTCACCGGCTCCGCGGCGCCCGCCGTCGACTGCGCGCCGCTGTCGGCTTCGTAGCCGCCGGTGCCGTGGCGCGGTCGACGACGATGCGGTGCTCGTTGACGAAGTTGGCGGTCGCCTCGAGGTTCGCGTAGGTCACGTCGGGATCGTGCGCGGCGATCAGCGCCGCCAGCGCTTCCAGCACGCACAGCGCGGCAGTGAAGGAGAGGAACAGCGTGGGGCTTTCGACTGGCACCGCCAGCACGATGTCGCCCGGCTGGATGAAGTCGTGGGCGAGGCCGTCGGTGACCCACACGATCGGAACGCCGGCGGCGCGGACGGTGGCGGCGAGCTCGAGCGTCGTGCGCGCGTAGGGGCGAAACGTGCAGGCGATCAGTGCGTCCTGCGGTCCGAGGTCGCGCAGCGGGTCGGGGAACCCGGGGTCCACGAGCCCGACGTTGCTGCGCGTCAGGTGGAGCAGGCGGTGGGCGTAGACGGCGAGTCCGTGGGTCTCGCGGTTGGCGAGGAACCATGCCGTGCGCGCGCCGGCGATCAGCGCGGCGGCGGCCTCGATGTGGTCGCCGAGCATCCGCGGGAGCAGCTCGAGGTTGGCGATGTCGGCCCGCGCCTTGCGCGCCAGCACCGAGTGGAGCGCCTCGCGGGGGACGGGCGCGCCGGTGACCGTGCGCAGCTCGGAGCGCGCGCGGTCGCGGAGCTCCCGGAAGCTGGCGAACCCCAGGCGCCGCGCGAAGCGGACCACGGCGGCGGCGCTCACGCCGGCGCCCTGGGCGAGCGACTCAGTGGTCTGGAAGGCGAGGTCGTCGAGGTGGTCGCGGACGAACCGCGCCACGCGTTCGTCGTTGCCCGACAGCGCGCCGCGCGTCTCGGCGAGCCGGAGATCCAGCTCCTGGGCCAGGGTCGGGACGGGCTCGGTGGCCTCGATGGCGGGTGGCATGGCGGTCGGTTGTACGGATTGGCGGCGTTCGGACGGGCGCTCTTGACTGGATCATTTCAGACGTTAGGCTGGCCCGCAATGAACCAGTCAGGCGCCGAGTTTCGCTACCTGAAGGCGCCCGCGCGGGCCGGGGCCGCGTCGCTCGACCCCGAGGTCGTCCGCGCGCGGGTGGCGACGATGCTGAGCAAGATCGAGTCCGGCGGCATCGACGCGATCCGACGCTATGCCAGCGAGCTCGACGGCTACACGGCCGACAGCTTCCGGGTGCCGCGCCCGGCGATCGAGGCGGCGCGCGGAGCGATCGATCCCGGGGTGCTGGCGCATCTCGAGCTCTCGATCGAGCGCGTCCGCGGCTTCGCCGAGCTCCAGCTGGGAAGCGTCGCCGACGTCGAGCGCGAGATCGCGCCCGGGCTGGTCGTCGGGCACCGCCACGTCCCCGTGCAGCGCGTCGGCGCCTACCTTCCGGCCGGGCACCGGCCGCTGATGGCGAGCGCGCTGATGACCGTGCTGGTCCCGAAGACGGCCGGCGTCGAGAGGGTGATCGCCTGCACGCCGCCGCAGG
Organism: Solirubrobacteraceae bacterium; assembly: GCA_035552615.1. Lineage (GTDB taxonomy): Bacteria > Actinomycetota > Thermoleophilia > Solirubrobacterales > Solirubrobacteraceae > Palsa-465. Next base: position 7,900 of record DASZLC010000122.1, on the reverse strand, counting down.
CCGGCGGCGCCGGGCACCCCGCGATGCTGTACACCGCCGACCGCTGCGGCGCGGCGTCGATCTTCACGCTCGGCGGGGTTCAAGCGGTCGCCGCGATGGCGTTCGGCCTGGAGGGCGAGGCGCCGGTCGACATGATCGTCGGCGCCGGCAACAGCTACGTCACCGAGGCCAAGCGCCAGCTGTTCGGCCGCGTCGGGATCGACCTGCTGGCCGGACCCTCGGAGATCACCGTGATCGCCGATGACGCCGCCGACCCGGAGCTCGTCGCCGCCGACCTGCTGGCGCAGGCCGAGCACGGTCCGGGCTCCCCGGCCGTGCTCATCTGCCTGTCGGCCGAGTTCGGCGAACGCGCCGTCGCCGAGGTGCAGCGCCAGCTCGCGGAACTCCCCGAGGGCAACGCCGCTCATCGTGCCTGGGCCGACGTCGGTGCTGTGATCCTGGCCGGCGACCGCGAGGAGGCGGCCCAGATCGCCGACGAGATCGCGCCAGAGCACCTGGAGGTCCACGCCGCCGATCCCGACTGGTGGCTTCACCGGCTGCGCAACTATGGCTCGCTGTTCCTCGGCGCGCTGACCACGGTGGCCTTCTCCGACAAGGGCACGACGGGGACCAACCACGTGCTGCCGACCGGCCGCGCGGCGCGCTACTCGGGCGGGCTCTCGGCGCTGCGCTTTCTGAAGACGCTGACCTACCAGCGCGTCGATGACCCGGCGGCCTCACTGCCGCTGGCCGAGGCGGTGGCGGCGATCTCGGCGGCCGAGGATCTGCCCGCGCACGGCGCGAGTGCGACGCGCCGGCTGCCGCGGACGATGTCGGGGGCGCGAAGGACGAGCTGAAAACTGCCCGGCCTCGGCCGGGACCACGAGGAGGAGGCGTACATGGCGGTGCAAGAAGTGGGCGGTGGCAGTACCACCGGCGAGGCCGGGGGCCTGAAAAAAGAGCTGAAGCTGGTCGACGCGGCGGCGTTCTCGGCCGGCCTGATCGGCCCGGTCGGCGCGATGGCGCTGCTCGGCACGGGTGCGGCTCCGATCCTCGGACGCGCGGTGACGTGGGCGTTCATCTTCGCGCTGATCGGCGTCTCGCTTGTCGCGTACTGCTTCATCCGTCTGTCGCGCCACATCTCGCACACCGGCTCGGTGTACGCGCTGGTCGGGACGACGCTCGGACCCCAGGCGGGCTTCTTCGCCGGCTGGGCGCTGCTCGGCGCCTACACCGGGATCGCCGTCGGCTCGGGGATCGAGATCGCGCTGTTCTTCACACAGTTCCTGAACATCACCGGGATCGCCTCGTCACACGAGTGGATCGTCATTGCCCTCGTCGCGCTGGCGTTGATCGGGATGCTCGCGTTCGCCGAGATCAAGATCATCACCCGCACGCTGCTGTTCTCCGAGCTGACCGGGATCGTGCTCGTCACGATTTTGAGCGTCGTCATCATCATCACGCTGATCCTCGGCAACGGGCCGCACGGGCGCGGGTTCAGCTTCAACTTCCTGTCCTTTGAGCCGGGCACCGGCTTCAGCACGATCTCGAAGGCGGCGCTGTTCGGGTTCCTGGCCTTCGCCGGGTTCGAGGGCGCCGCGGCGCTGGGTGAGGAGACGACCAACCCCAAGCGGGAGATCCCGCGCGCGATCCGCGTCGCCCTCACCGTCGTCGGCGCCTTCTACCTGCTGACGATCATCGGCCAGTCGATCGGCTACGGCCCGAGCGCGGCCGACACGAAGACGTTCACGACCGGGCTGCCGTACGGCGACCTCGCTCAGGTGTACGTCGACAAGGCGATGGCCGACGTCCTGAACCTGGCCGCCACGATCAGCCTGTTCGCGATCTGCCTCGGCTGCAGCGCGGGCGCGGCGCGGATCATGTTCGCGCTGGCGCGCGACGCCACGGGCAAGCGCACCGGGCTCGCGGGCACGTCGAAGCGCGGCGCGCCGGTGGCGGCGCTGATGGTCGTGCTGCTCGTCGTGCTCGGCGGCATGGTCGGCCAGCGGATTGCCAAGGTCGGCGTCGTCAACGCGACCTTCTACGCGCTCCAGCTCGGGACGCTGTGCATCCTCGTGGCCTACCTGATGGCGACGTTCGGGGCGATCAAGTTTCTGTTCTTCGATGGCAAGGTGCAGACGCCGAAGTGGCAGATCGTGATCCCGATGCTCGGCGCCGTGTTCGTCGGCTACACGCTGGTCAAGAACATCATCAACGAGCCGTTCCCGTACAACCGGTTCCCGATCGTCGTCGGGATCTTCCTGCTGATCGGCCTGGCGCTCGTCGTGCTCACGCCGGGGCTGGCGGGGCGGGTGAAGAGCGGGCTGCTCCGCTCGGGCGGCGAGTCCGAGCTTGAGCCCGCGCCGGTGACGTTGACATGACCCGGATCGTCTGCCAGCAGCTGGCGCCGGTGCTCGGCGACCTGGAGGCCGGAGCACGGATCTCCCGCGAGGCGATCCGCGCCGCCGTCGACGACGGCGCGGAGATCGTCGTGCTCCCGGAGCTGATCACCAGCGGCTACATGTTCGAGTCCGTCGAGGAGGTGGCCGCGGTGGCGATCGACCGCGATCACCCGCTGCTGGCCGAGTGGGCAGCGGAGGCGGCGCGCGGGGGAGCGGTCGTGATCGGCGGCTTCGCCGAGCGCGGCGCCGACGGCCTGATCTACAACAGCGCCGCCGTGATCGATTCTGATGGCGTGATCGGCGTGTATCGCAAGGGTCACCTGTGGGATCAGGAGAAGCTGTGGTTCACTCCGGGCCCCGACCCGCCGCGCGTGTTCGACACCGCCCACGGCCGGATCGGTGTGATCGTCTGCTACGACCTGGAGTTCCCGGAGATGACGCGCACGCTCGGGCTGGCCGGCGCCGAGCTGATCGCCGTGCCGACGAACTGGCCGCGCTCGGCACGCCCGCCCGGGGAGCGCGCGCCGGAGGTGAACATCGCGATGGCTGCCGCGCGCGTGAACCGCGTGTTCGTCGCCTGCTGCGACCGCGCCGGCTTGGAGCGAGGGCAGGAGTGGAACCAGGCGACGTCGATCATCGACCTCGACGGCTGGGTGCTCGATGCGCAGTCCGGCATCGGGCCGGCCCGCGCCGAGGTGGAGCTGAGCCGCGCCCGTGACAAGCACTACACGGGCCTCGCCGACGCGTTCTCCGACCGGCGACCCGAGCTGTACGGCGCGGTCAGCGCGTCAGCGCAGGATCCCGGTGTGGCCCAGTGAATAGCGGCCCGGCTGCGGCCACACGCACAGCCCGTGCGGGCCCGCACCGACCGGGATGCTGGCCAGCAGCCGGCCGGTGCGGGTGCTGATGGCGTAGACGGCGGCGTCGGAGCGCCCGCTCAGCCACAGCACCCGGCCGTCGGCCGACACGCCGCCCATGTCGGGGCTGGCCGGCAGTGGAAGCTGCCACGTTCTCACGATTTTTCGTGTGGCGAACGAGACGACGGAGATCGAGCCGGCCTGGCGGTTTGAGACGTACATCACCTTCGCGCTCCGGCTCGGGTACAGCCCGTGGGCGCCGGCGCCGGTCTTCAGGAAGCCGGTGACCCGGAGCGTCGCCGGGTCGATCTCCCACACGCCGCCGTTGAGCTGGTCGGCCACGTACAGCGTGCGTCCGTCCGGCGCGAGCTTCACGTCCTGGGGGCTGGCGTTGCCGCCCGCCAGCACGAGCGTGCGGATCACGCGCTGGCCGTGCAGGTCGACCTCGACCATCCGGCCCGCGAACTCGCAGCTGGCGAACGCGTAGCGGCCGTCGGCCGAGAAGTCCATGTGGTCGATCCCGCGGCACTGCGGGATGTACAGCGAATGCACCAGCGTCATCGACTGCGGCCGGCGGAAGTCGAGGCGCTGCAGGCGCTCGGCGACGACGATGGCGAAGTGGCCGTTCGGCGTGAAGTACAGGTTGTAGGGATCCTCGACCGAGATCGGACGGCCCTCGGGACGGCCGGTGCGAGGATCGATCCGCGTCAGGCTGTTGCCAACATCGTTGTCGACGTACAGCGTGCGGAGGTCGTACGACGGCGTCACGTGCTGCGGCAGCAACCCCACCGGGAACGTGTCGATCACCTTCATCGTGCGCTGGCTGATGACGCTGACCGTGTTGCTCAGGCTGTTCGGCACGTAGACGAGCGCGGGGTCGCCGCGAACCACCGACGAGAGGTCGCCGGCGGCGTCGGCGGCGTACACGTTCAGCGGGCCGGGGCGGGCGCCGGACAGCGGCCGCGGGGTGTGGGCCAGCTTCGGATAGAGGGCCGGAGGGGTTACCCGCTTCGCGCTTGCTCCGCAGCCGCCGAGCATCACGGCGATGAGGACGACCGCGAGCCTCCGCGCAGGGGATCTCGTCAGCCACGCGGTCATCCGTGCCTGAGGCTGCCCGCGCGCGGTGTACTCCGGTTTAGCGATCGATGAGGATCCGTTCAGGACCGCTCACGCCCGGTCGTTGGTGACCTACGCTCGCCCGCATCGTTCGTTCCGTCCTCACGGCGGCGGCGGTCGCGGTGACGGTCGCGCTGGCGGGCTGCGGCGGCTCGACCCACCCGGCGGCGCCGGCGCCGAAGCATCGCTCGACGCCGGTCGCGGTACGCCCCGCCCCGCCGGCGCAGCCCGCAACGCTCGTGTACCGGGGGGTGGCTGCGCTGCCGGCACCGCTGCGGGACCCCGCGGCCGTCGCGCTCGGCGCCGGGCGCTACGCCCTGCTCGGGGGCCTGAACGCGGCCGACGAGTCGGTGGCGGGGATCGAGCTCGGCTCGGCGAGCAGTGTGAGCAGCGCGCCGGCGACGTTGCCGCTCGCCCAGCACGACGCCCAGGGAGCGCTGCTCGGCGGGACCGTGTACGTGTTCGGCGGCGGCTCGCTGTCCGAGCTCGATCACATCGTCGCGTTTGACCCGGCGGGGGGCGGGGCGCGGGTCGTGGGTAGCCTGCCGTCCGCGCAGTCCGACGTTGCCGTCAGCGCGCTCGGCCCGACCGCGTACGTGGTCGGCGGCTACGACGGCACGAACTGGTTGAACACGATCCTCGCCTACCGGCCCGGGGCGCCCGTGCGCGTCGCCGGCCACCTGCCCGTCGGGCTCCGCTACGCCGCCACGAGCGCGATCGACGGCCGGATCGTGATCATCGGCGGCTCAACCCCCACGCAGGCGTCGAGCGCCATCTACGCCTTTGACCCCGCCACCGGCGCCGTGCGGGTGCTCGGGCATCTGCCGCAGCCGATCACGCACGGGGGCGCGGCAACCCTCGGCGGCTTCGTATATCTGGTCGGCGGGCGCGGCGACAATCTGAACTCGCAGACCGCCGACGTCTGGTCGATCGACCCGCGCAGCGGTGCGGTGCGGCGCGCCGGGCGGCTGCCCGAGCCACTGTCCGACGCCGCGGTCGTGGGCGCCGGGAACGCGATCATCGTCGCGGGCGGTCTGACGCCGTCGGGCAGCGTGCCGGCGAGCGTGGGCGAGCTCGCTCCCGGACGGTGACGCTCTACGAGGGGCCGCGCAGCGACAATAAATACGTGGTCAGCTCGCGGGTCTGGGCCGGGGTGAGCGCAGGGCGGACCGGCATCTCGCGGACGAACTGCAGCAGCGGCGCCCGGCCGATCCGCAGGCCGAGGAGATCGCCGCCCTGCTGGCGCGGGGAGTCGTGGCCGGTCAGCGAGTGGCAGCTTCCGCACTCCTGGTGAAACAGCGCCGCCGCGGCGGCCGGCCGCGGGCTCGCCGTGCCGCACCCTGTCACGCCGATGGTTGCTAGCGCAAGGACTGCTACGATCTTAGTCTGACCGACTGAGATGTGGAGGACTTGAAACCTTATGGCAATCACTGAACCTACCGCCCGGGGCACCACCCCGTGTGCGGCCTGCGGCCTGCGACCGGGAACGGTCGAGGTCGTCTACAACGGAACCAGCGGCCCGATCTCGCGCGTCATCTGCGAGAGCTGCGCGCGCCAGCTGATGGCCGCTCAGAGCGCCGCGGCCGGCCGTGGCGTCGCCGCGGGGACGGAGTCGACCGGGGCCACGCCCGCCCTTGACGAGTTCGGCCGCGATCTGACCGCCGATGCGGCGGCCGGTCGCATCGATCCCGTGATCGGGCGCGACGAGGAGATCGAGCAGACGATCGAGATCCTGGCGCGCCGGCGCAAGAACAACGCCGCGCTGATCGGCGAGCCGGGCGTCGGCAAGACCGCGATCGCCGAGGGCCTGGCGCTGCGGATCGCCGCCGGCGAGGTGCCCGAGACGCTGCGCGAGGCGCGACTGGTGACCGTCGACCTGGCCGGCATGATCGCCGGCAGTCAGTTCCGCGGCCAGTTCGAGCAGCGGCTGAAGACCGCCCTGGCTGAGGTCGTCGCCTCCGAGGGCCGGATCGTGCTGTTCCTTGACGAGCTGCACACGGTTCTGGGCGCCGGTAACGCCGAGGGCGCGATGGACGCCGCCAACATGCTGAAGCCGCTGCTGGCCCGTGGCGAGGTGCGGATGATCGGCGCCACCACGTTGGCCGAATACCGCAAGATCGAGCGCGACGGCGCGCTGGCGAGGCGTTTCTCGGCGGTGACGGTCGATGAGCCGAGCGTCGATGACACGGTGGCGATCCTGCTGGGGCTGCGTGACTCCTATGCACAGCACCACGGCGTGGAGATCGACGACGAGGCGATCGCTGCCGCGGCGCGGCTGAGCGACCGCTACATCACCGAGTTCCAGCTGCCCGACAAGGCGATCGACCTGATCGACCAGGCCGCGGCCAAGGTCCGCCTGGCCGCGGGCAGCCGGGTCGACGTGGCCTCGCTGGAGCGGCGGCTGGAGGAAGCCGTGGCCGGCGAGGACTACGAGCGGGCCGCCGAGCTGAAGCGGGAGCTCGAGGCCGCCGGCGTGTCTGGCGCGTCCTCCGGCGAGTCGGTCGCCGTGCCGCGCGTCGGGGCCACCGAGGTGGCCGCGGTCGTCGCGGCCCGAACTGGGATCCCCGTCGGTGAGCTGGTGGCCGGCGAGCTGCAGCGGCTGCAGGAGCTGGAGGCTGACCTGCACCAGCGGGTGATCGGACAGGATGAGGCCGTCGAGCTCGTCGCCGACACGATCCGGCGCGCCCGCGTGGGGCTGGCCGAGTCGGAGAAGCCGCTCGGCACGTTCCTGTTCCTGGGCCCGACCGGCGTCGGCAAGACCGAGCTCGTGAAGGCGCTCGCCGAGCGGCTGTTCTCCACCGAGGACGCGCTCGTGCGGATCGACATGTCCGAGTACCGGGAGCCGCACACGGTGGCCCGGCTGATCGGCTCGCCGCCGGGCTACGTCGGCTACGGCGACGGTGGTCAGCTGACCGAGCCGGTGCGGCGACGGCCCTACTCGGTGATCCTGCTCGACGAGATCGAGAAGGCGCACCCCGAGGTGTGGAACGTGCTGCTCCAGGTGATGGACGACGGCCGGTTGACCGACGGCGAGGGCCGCACGGTCGATTTCTCCAACGCGGTGCTGGTGATGACGTCGAACCTCGGCGCCGGCAAGGCGCGGCGGGGGATCGGCTTCACGGCCGGCGACGGCGGCTCGGGTGCCGGTGACGGCGCGCGGATGCTGGAGGCGGCCAAGCGGACGTTCCTGCCTGAGTTCGTGAACCGGATCGACGAGATCGTCACCTTCCGGGCGTTGACCGAGCCGCAGGTGGAGCGGATCGCGCGGCTGATCGTCGAGCGGGTCGCCGCCCGGCTGCAGTCCGAGCGCGGAATCACTCTGGCCGTCACCGACGACCTGGTCGCCCGGCTGGCCCGCGACGGGTTCGACGAGGAGTACGGCGCGCGCCCGCTGCTGCGCCACGTGCGCCGCACGCTGGAGAAGGAGCTGACCCGGGCGATCCTCGACGGGCGCCTGGCCGACGGTGCCGGGGTCACGGCTGGCCTCGACGGCGACCTCGTGTCGCTGCAGCTCGACGAGCCGGCTTCCGCGCTCGTCTGATCGAT
>DASZLC010000121.1:0-1899 GCA_035552615.1 Solirubrobacteraceae bacterium | reverse complement strand
GTTGCCCACGCAGTAGTGGGTGATGCCGTCGACCTCGTAGGTCGGGTTCGAGTGCGTCGTCGGGCGCGAGGTCTCAAAGCAGCCACCCTGATCGATCGACACGTCGACCAGCACCGAGCGCGGCTTCATCAGCTTCAGCATCGCGCGCGTGATCACGTGAGGGGCCTTGGCGCCATGGACGAGCACCGCCCCGATCACGAGATCGATGTCGGGCAGCCGCTCCTCGATCGACAGGGTCGTCGCGAAGCAGGTGTCGGCGCGTCCGCCGAAGGCGATGTCGAGCTCGCGCAGCCGGTCGATGTTGCGATCGAACACGTACACCGTCGCCTCCATCCCGAGGGCGATGAACGCGGCGTTCATGCCGACGACGCCCCCGCCGATGACCATCACGCTGGCGGCGGCCACGCCGGGAACGCCGCCGAGCAGGATGCCGCGCCCACCGAGCGGCTTCTCGAGCATGAACGCGCCCGCCTGGGTGGCAATCTTGCCCGCCACCTCCGACATCGGCGCCAGCAGCGGCAGCCGGCCGCGCGTGTCCTCGACGGTCTCGTAGGCCACGCAGGTGGCGCCGGAGGCGACCAGGCCGCGCGTCAGCTCGGCGTCGGCGGCGAGATGCAGATAGGTGAACAGCGTGTGGTGGGGGCGCAGGCGCGCCACCTCAGGCGGCTGGGGCTCCTTCACCTTCACGATCATCTCCGACTCCGCGAACACGGCGTCGGCGTCGGGCAGGATCTCGGCGCCCTGAGCGGCGTACTGGGTGTCGGTGATCGCCGAGCCCTCACCCGCGCCTCGCTGGACGTGGACGGAGTGACCGGCGTCGACGAGCTCGCGCACCCCGGCGGGGGTCAGCGCGACCCGGTACTCATCGGTCTTCACCTCGGTGGGGACCCCGACTTTCATCCTGATCTTCCTTTCGATGTTCAGTGTCAGTGCATGCGCGTGATCTGCGGACCGCCGACCAGCTCGCGGCCTCGGAGCGCGAGCCAGAACTCGATCCGGTCACGCGCACTGCCCAGGTTGCGCCCGGTCAGCTCCTCCACACGCTTGATCCGGTAGCGCAGCGTGTGGCGGTGGCAGTAGAGGCGCCGCGCGGCCCGCTCCCACTGCCCGTTCTCCTCGATGAACGCCTCCAGCGAGCGCATCAGCTCACCGCCGTAGTGACCTTCGCTCGCCTCGATCGGGCCGAGGATCGAGTCGCAGAACAGCTTCAGCGCCTCGTCGTCCTGGAGCGAGAGCAACAGCTGGAACGCGCCAAGGTCGCGATAGGTGGCGAGGGCCGGGACGTCGTGGGGCTCGGATCCGTTGCCGTTGCCATTTCCGTTTCGCGCAGCGTGCTGGAGGGTCATGGCCTCCAGCGTGCAGCGCGCCTCATGGAAGCTCCGGCGCGCGTCGCCGCCGTCGACAGCGCGTCCCACGCCGAGCATCAGGTCGGCGTCAAAGCCCGTCCGCAGCGCGCCCGCCACGCGCTCGGCCATCACGAACAGCTCCACCTCGGCGGCGCCCGCCACGAGCGCGCAGGTGAGCGGGCCGTCGGAGGCCACGAGCACCGGACTCGTTTCCTCGCGCAGCGCCTGGGCCATCGCCGCCTCCGCGGGACCGGGAGCCCCGCGCGTCCCGCCGGGCCGGGCGAAGACGAGCGCAGCGACCGAGTCGGCAAAGCCGAACGGCTCGAGCCGGCGGCGCAGCTCCTCGCCGGTCAGCTCGCCGCTGACCAGGCCGGCGAGCACGTCACCGGCCAGCCGCCGCTCGGTGTCGCCGGCGACGCGGGCGCGCAGCAGCTCCAGCGCGACGATCGTCACCGCCTGGCGGAGGGTGAGTCGGTCGAAGTCCGACAGCGGCCCGGTGTCCTTGATGGCTACCAGCCACGCCTCGGGAATCCGGTCCCAGGCCGACCCGCCG
>DASZLC010000120.1:0-10170 GCA_035552615.1 Solirubrobacteraceae bacterium | reverse complement strand
CGTGGTGCTGGAGTCACGGCTGTCGAATCCGATCATCCCGCTGCGGATCTTCCGCGTGCGGACGCTCACGATGTCCAGCGTCGTGCGCGGGTTCGTGGTCGTCGGCATGTACTCCACCTTCTTCCTCGGCGCGCTCTATTTCGAGCACGTCCGGCACTTCGGCACGCTCGACACCGGACTCGCGTTCCTCCCGATGTCGGTCGTCGTGGCGATCTTCTCCTCGGGGCTGACCGCCCGCCTCGTCGGGCGCTTCGGCGCCAAGCGGGTCCTCATCCCCGGGCTGACGGCGATGCTCGCCGGGCTGCTCGTGCTCACGCAGATGGGGCCCGGCACGGGCTACTTCCCCGCTGGGTTCATCGCCTTCACGGTGATGGGCATCGGCGGCGGCACGGCCTTCACCCCGCTGCTGACGATCGCCATGTCCGAGGTGCCGGCCGTCGACGCCGGACTCGGCTCGGGCATCATCAACGTCTCGATGCAGGGCTCGGCGGCGCTCGGCGTCGCGATCCTCGGCACGGTCGCCGCCGACCGCACCAAGGCGCTCGCCGCCACCCACTCGCACGTGGTGGCGCTGACCGACGGCTACCAGCTTGCCTTCCTGATCGCCTCGGCCTGCGTCCTCGTGGGCATCGTGTTGGCGGCATTCGTGCTCCCGGCCCCGGCTGTCGAGCGCTCGTCGGAGGTCCCCGCGCCGGACGCCGACGCCGAGTTCGTTCACGTCTGATCGCCACCGCGTGACGTGGGTTTGGCTGGGAACGGGTGGGTGCCAGCGTTTGTCAAAGGGTGCCAACGCCTCTGGGTCCGAATGCGAACCATCATGGCGGTCTGTTACCTGACCTGGGCGGCTCACGATGAAAAACGCATAGTCAGCCGCCCAGGTTCCAGCGAGGCGGGGTCGATCGACGCAGTCGGTCGATGTCGGGGCCTCGATCGGGCGATCGCCCCCCCGGAAGCGTTGTCACTTTGTGATAACGATCGCTCCGACCTCGACCGCCGCCATCGCAGCCGAGAGGCCGAAGCCCTGACTACTCGCCCGACCGGCTCCGCGTCCGCTCGGCGGCGTCGTCTCCGACGGCGAGCCACAGCGCGGCCAGGTCGTCGATGAACTGCTCGATGTCATCGTGCAGGAGACCGTCGATCCACTCCAGCACGGCCTGACGCGTGCCGCCCACGAGCAGCGCCCCGGCGAGGTCGAGGTGCGGGTCGCGCGTGTCCTGGAGGTGATGGACCGAGCGGCCCTGCGCCGACGCGGCGATCACGATCTGCTGGATGGCGGTCGTCCGGTGGCGTGCGGCCGCCTCGCTCGGTGACGACTCACCGAACAGCACGCGGGCGCGCCGCGGGTCGTCGACGAGGTGGTGGACGAGCGCGTGGATCCCGGCGTGGACGACGTCGGTGAGCTCTCCCGGCTGCTCCATCGCCGCCAGGGTGACGACGATCGCGCTTTGCGCCAGCTGGTCGAGCACGGCGACGATCACCTCGTCGAGGTCGGCGAAGCTCTCGTAGAAGTAGCGCTTATTCAGCGCGGCGAGCTGGCAGATCCGCTCGATCCGCAGCTGCGACCAGCCGTCCCGCGCGATCAGCTCGAACGCTGCGGTGATCAGCGCGGCGCGGCGCTCGGCCGTGCGCTCGGCCTGGGTGCGGCCCGCGTAGGTCCGTTTCGCCGGGTCTGCCTTGACGGCCGCCATCTGGCACAGTAGTGTACCAGACAGTCTGGCACGTGGCTGTACCAAACCCGGAGAGAGACATGCTCGAAACCATGACCCATCGCACCAAGCTCGCCACCGCGGCGATCACGCGTGCCCTCCCGTCGACGTTCCGCGCGCTGGCTGAGCCACCCGCCGGGAGCGGCCTGCGGCCGGTGATGGGGGAGCCCGGGCCGCCGGTCGTCGGCCACTCCTTCAGCGCGCTGAACGACACGCTGGTGTTCGCCCGGCGCCAGCGCGACCGCTTCGGCCCGATCAGCTGGTTCGGGGGCTTCGGGCGCGAGGTCGTGCTCGTCCTCGGTCCCGACGGCACCGAGGACGTGCTGATGAACCGCGACCAGGCGTTCTCCAACTACGAGGGCTGGGACTACGTCATCGGACCGTTCTTCCGGCGCGGCGTGATGCTGATGGACTTCGACGAGCACCGCCTGCACCGCCGGATCATGCAGGAGGCGTTCCGCCGCGAGCGCCTCGTCGGCTACCTCGACGCGCTGAACCCGACGATTGCCCGCGGGCTGGCCGCGTGGCAGCCGGGCGACGGGTTCCGCCTCTACGACCGCACGAAGCAGCTGACGCTCGACGTCGCGACCGAGGTGTTCGTCGGCGCGCAGCTCGGCGCCGAGGCCGACCGGCTGAACACGGCATTGGTCGATGCGGTGCACGGCGGTACGGCGATCGTCCGCGCCGACGTCCCGGGCGGCACGTGGCATCGCGGACTGGTCGGTCGGCGGCTGCTGGAGCGCTACTTCCACGCGCTGCTGCCGGCCAAGCGGGCCGGCGACGGGAAAGACCTGTTCAGCGTGCTGTGCCGCGCCCAGACCGAGGACGGTGAGCGATTCTCCGATGCCGACGTCGTCAGCCACATGATCTTCGTGTTGATGGCCGCGCACGACACGAGCACTGCGACGGTGTCGATGATGGCCTACCTGGTGGCCAAGCATCCCGAGTGGCAGGACCGCCTGCGCGAGGAGTCACTCGCGCTCGGCAAGGCCGCTGTGGGCTACGACGACCTCGACCGGCTGACGGCGATGGACATGGTGATGAAGGAGGCGCTGCGAATGTACGCGCCGGTCGGCATGCTCTTCCGCCAGACGATCAAGGACGCGCAGATCCAGGGCCAGTACGTGCCCTCGGGGACGCTGATCGGGCTCGGCCTCTACGCCTCGCACCGCATGACCCCGTGGTGGACCGATCCCGACCGCTTCGATCCCGAGCGCTTCTCGCCCGAGCGACGCGAGGATCTCAGCCACAAGTTCGCCTGGGTGCCGTTCGGCGGGCACGTGCACAAGTGCATCGGACTGCACTTCGGCGGCATGGAGGTGAAGGCGCTCATGCACCAGCTCCTGCTGCGTTTCTCCTGGACCGTGCCCGCAGACTACGAGATGCCGATCGGGATGGGCACCGGCCCCAACCCCGGCGACGGGCTGCCGCTGCGTCTGCGGCGCCTGCCGACGCGAGGGTCAGCCGAGCGAGACGGTGCACAGTCCTCGGTGGTCAGCTGAGCAGTAGGTCGACGTAGCCGTCGGCGATCTCCTGGGCGGTCAGCCGGCCGCGCGGGCGAAACCACTGTGCGGTGTGGTTGACCATCCCGAGCAGCGCCTTCAGCGCCAGCTCGGGGTCGGCGAAATGCAACCGGCCCTGGTGCTCGCCTCGGGCGAGCACGGTGGCCAGCAGCTCCTCGAACTCCTTGCGCTGGCGGCGGACCTTGCGCCACTGCGATCCGTCCTCCAGCACGTGGCGCTCCTGCAGGAACACGCGCATGTGGTCGGTGTCCTGCGCCACCGTCGCCATCCACACACGGACGATCTGGCGCAGCTGCTCGTCGGCCGGCCAGTCGGCCGCCGCGATCTCCCGCGCCTCGGCCAGCAGCGGCTCCATCAGCCGGTCGCAGATCATCACCAGCAGGTTGTCCTTGGAGCCGATGTAGTGGTAGAGCCCGCCAGGCGTCAGCCCGGTGGCGAGCGTCAAGTCGTGCATCGACGTGGCGTGAAAGCCACGGAGCGCAAACTCCGTCGCGGCGTGGTCGATCACGACCTGCTGTTTGAGGTCGTAGCGCTCGCGAAGTGCGTGTCTCGTCGGGGGCTCTGCCGCCATCTTTACCGAATGATCATTCGAACTTAGAGCGATCATTCTATATATTGGGCGTGTGATCTTCGATCTGGATGACGAAACGAGGCTCCTGCAGCGCACGGTGCGTGAGTTCGCTGAGGGCGAGGTGGCGCCGGTGGCTGAGGAGCTCGATCGGACGAAGTCGTTTCCGTATGAGCTCGTGGCCAAGATGGGCGAGCTGGGGTGGATGGGCATCCCGTTCCCGGAGGAATACGGCGGCTCGGGCGGCAGCTCGCTGCAGTACGCGATCGCGGTCGAGGAGCTCACGCGCGTGGATTCGAGCGTGGCGATCACGATGTGCGCGCACACGTCGCTGGGCACACAGCCGATCTACCGCTTCGGGTCCGAGGAGCAGAAGCAGCGCTACATGCCCGATCTCTGCGCCGGTCGGAAGCTTGGCGCGTTCGGGTTGACCGAGCCAGAGGCCGGCAGCGACGCCGGGAACACGCGCACGCGCGCGCGGCTCGACGGCGGCGAGTGGGTGATCGACGGCGCCAAGCAGTTCATCACCAACGCGGGGACGCGGATCTCCGGACATGTGGCGATCACCGCGAAGACTGGGGATCCCGCCCACCCGAACGAGATCTCGAACCTGATCGTCGAGCAGGGCACGCCGGGCTACGAGCAGGGCGAGCCGTACCGGAAGATGGGCTGGAACGCGTCCGATACGCGTCCGCTGAGCTTCGACGAGTGCCGCGTGCCCGAGGAGAACCTGCTTGGCCCGCGCGGCGGTGGTTTCAAGCAGTTCCTGCACATCCTCGACATCGGCCGGATCGGCGTCGCGGCGATGGGCGTCGGCCTCGCCCAGGGCGCGCTTGACGAGGCGCTCGCCTACGCCAAGGAGCGCCGCGCCTTCGGCAAGCCGATCAGCAAGTTCCAGGCGATCCAGGGCAAGCTGGCGGACATGGCGACCGAGATCGAGGCGGGGCGGCTGCTGACCTACAAGGCCGCGGTGCTGAAGGATCAGGGCAAGGACTTCACGCTCACCGCCGCCCAGGCGAAGCTGAAGACGGGCCGGCTCGCCGTCCGCGCCGCTGAGGAGGCCGTCCAGATCCACGGCGGCTACGGGTTCATCGAGGAGTACCCGGTGTGCCGCATGTACCGCGACGCGAAGATCCTCACGATCGGCGAGGGCACCGACGAGGTCCAGCAGATGGTGATCGCCCGTGCCCTCGGGGCCTGACCAAACGAGCGTCGGCGATAGGCGTCGGTATCCGGGAACAATCGCCGAGATCGGCCCGCTGCTGATCGCCAACCGCGGGGAGATCGCGGTGCGGATCGCGCGGACGGCTCACGGCCTGGGGTTGCGCACGGTCGGGGTGTTCACCGAGCCCGACGCGGACGCGCTGCACGTCGACACGGTCGACGAGGCGATCCGAGTCGCGTCCTACCTCGATATCGAGGCGATCGTCGAGGCGGCCGCGAAGACGGGCGCCGCGGCGGTCCACCCCGGGTACGGGTTCCTGTCGGAGAACGCCGCGTTTGCCCGGGCGGTCCAAGCAGCCGGCCTGACCTGGGTCGGACCTCCCCCGGAAGCGATCGAGCTGATGGGCGACAAGGGCGCCGCCAAGGCGGCCGCGCAACGAGCGGGCGTTCCGATCGTGCCGGCCGGCGATGACGGCGTCTACCCGGTCGTGGTCAAGGCGCTGGCCGGCGGGGGCGGCAAGGGTATGCGTGTGGTCCACGCGGAATCCGAGCTCGCCGACGCGACCGCGGCCGCCAAGCGCGAGGCGATGGCCGCGTTCGGCGATGACCGCGTGATGATCGAGCGCTGGATCGAGCGGCCGCGGCACATCGAGGTGCAGGTGCTGGCCGACGCCCACGGCAACGTCGTCCATCTCGGCGAGCGTGAGTGCTCGCTGCAGCGCCGCCACCAGAAGGTGGTGGAGGAGGCTCCGTCCCCGGTGGTCACGCCCGCGCTGCGCGCCAAGCTCGGCGCCGCCGCCGTGGCGCTGGCGACGCAAGCCGGCTACGAGGGCGCCGGGACGGTGGAGTTCATCACCCCGCACGACGCCAGCGAGTTTTTCTTCCTGGAGATGAACACCCGCCTCCAGGTCGAGCATCCCGTGACCGAGCTCGTCTACGGCGTCGATCTTGTCGAGCTGCAGCTGCGTGGCGCCGCGGGCGAGCAGCTGCCGTTCGGACAGGCACAGATGACCCCGCGCGGTCACGCCGTCGAGGCGCGGCTGTACGCCGAGGACCCGGCGGCCGGGTTTCTGCCCGCCACCGGCCGGGTTCGGCATCTCACAGCACCGCCGGACGCCCGGTTCGACTCTGGTGTGCGCGAGGGCTCCGAGATCACGACGAGCTTCGACCCGATGCTGGCCAAGGTAATCGCCCACGGCACGGACCGCGCGCAGGCGCTTGACAAGCTCGACCGCGCGCTGGCCGAGCTGGAGTTACTCGGCGTGGCCACCAACGCCGCGTTTACCCGCGCGCTGCTCGCCCGCCCCGACATCCGCGCCGGCGACCAGGACACCGGACTGCTGGAGCGGATCCTGGCGGAGAGCGCCGTCGGGGATTCGCCGCCCGTCGATCTGCTGCCCGTCGATCTGTTGCCCGCCGGTGCGCTTGCCGCGGCCGGTACGAGCCGGCCGGCCGGGCCGTGGCGGCGACGGTTCGAGCACGGCGAGGTACGAATCGAGGACGGGACGGTCACCATCGACGGGCACCGCCAGCGGGCGGAGGTCCGGCGGATCGATGCGCGCCATGTCGCTGTCGAGCTCGACGGCACGTTGCGGCGCTACGCGGTTGTCGTCGACGAGGACGGGGAGCTATGGGTCGCCCGCGACGGCCATCACCTCGATGCGCGTCCGGTACGAATCGACCGCTCGGCGGCCGCGCTTCCGGCCGGCTCGCTGGAGGCGCCGATGCCTGGAACCGTGCTGCAGGTGCGGGTAGAGAACGGCGATCAGGTGACCGAGGGAGATGTGCTGCTGGTGCTGGAGTCGATGAAGATGGAGCTGCAGGTCACCGCGCCGCACGCCGGCGTGGTGGAGGGGCTGAGCCTGGCGCCGGGCGACCGCGTCGAGTTGAAGCAGCCGTTGGTGGCGGTGAGCGCACCGTGAGCTACCGGGCCGAGCACGAGCGGCTGATCGCCGAGCTGAACGAGCGTCTGGCCCGCGCGCGCGCCGGCGGCGGAGAGCGGGCTCGGCAACGGCACGTCGAGCGCGGCAAGCTGCTCGTCCGCGACCGGGTGCAGCGGCTCACCGACCCCGGAGCGCCGTTCCTGGAGCTGAGCCCGCTCGCCGCCGAGGAGATGTACGACGGTGCGGCGGCCGCCGCGGGGATCGTCACCGGCGTCGGCGAGATCCACGGGCGCAAATCGGTAATCGTCGCCAACGACGCGACCGTGAAGGGCGGCACCTACTACCCGATGACGGTGAAGAAGCACCTGCGCGCCCAAGAGGTGGCGCTACACAACCGGCTGCCGTGCGTCTATCTCGTCGACTCGGGCGGAGCGTTTCTCCCGATGCAGTCCGACGTGTTCCCTGACCGCGAGCACTTCGGGCGCATCTTCTTCAACCAGGCGACGATGTCGCAAGCGGCCATCCCGCAGATCGCGTGCGTGATGGGCTCCTGCACGGCGGGCGGCGCGTACGTCCCGGCGATGAGCGACGAGACCGTGATCGTCCGCAACCAGGGAACGATCTTCCTCGGCGGCCCGCCGCTCGTGAAGGCCGCCACCGGCGAGGTGGTGAGCGCCGAGGAGCTCGGCGGCGGCGACGTCCACGCCCGCACCAGCGGCGTCGTCGACCACCTGGCGCAGGATGACGACCACGCCTTGGAGATCGTCCGCGGGATCGTCAGAACGCTCCCAAGCCCCAAGCCGCCCAAATACGAGCGCGAAACGCCCCGCCCGCCCCTCCACGACCCCGACGCGCTGCTCGACCTCGTGCCGACCGACAGCCGCACCCCGTACGACGTGCGCGAGCTGCTCCAGCACGTCGTCGACGGCTCCGAGCTGCAGGAGTTCAAGGCCCTGTACGGCGAGACGCTCGTGTGCGCATTCGCCCACCTCGACGGCCACCCGGTCGGCATCCTCGCCAACAACGGCATCCTGTTCAGCCAATCGGCGCTGAAGGGCGCGCACTTCATCGAGCTGTGCGACCGGCGCGGCATCCCGCTGATCTTCATCCAGAACATCACGGGCTTCATGGTCGGACGCGACTACGAGGCCGGCGGGATCGCCAAGGACGGCGCGAAGCTCGTCACCGCGGTCTCCTGCGCGAGCGTCCCGAAGCTGACGGTCATCGTCGGCGGCAGCTTCGGCGCCGGCAACTACGGCATGTGCGGCCGCGCCTATTCACCCCGGTTCCTGTTCATGTGGCCCAACGCGCGGATCAGCGTGATGGGCGGCGAGCAAGCCGGCGTCGTGATGACCGAGGTCGGGCAGCCCGAGGTCGGCGCCCAGCTGAAGGAGCAGTACGAGCGCGAGGGCCGCCCCTGGTTCTCCAGCGCGCGCCTCTGGGACGACGGCGTGATCGACCCACGCCACACCCGCACGGTGCTCGCCAACGCGCTCGCCGCCAGCGCCGCCGAGATGCCCGCGGTCGAGACCGGGTACGGCATCTTCCGGATGTGATCGTCAGCGCAGCGGGGCGAGCGGGACCCGTCCGGCCCCATCTGTCACGCTTGGCCGATGCCCACGGCCCGGCGGGGATGCTGGACGCGCGCGGTGGTGGCGGCGCTGGCCGTGGTGATGCTCAGCGGGTGCGCGAACAACCTCGAATGCGACGGTCACGCCTGCGTCGGAGACTGGAAGCGGGACATGGCACTCGGCGGAGCCGTTGTGCACTGCGGCGACGGCGCCTGGTCGCATGCCGGTGGGCTCGGCGACGCCTGCGCCGGACAGGGCGGGGTGCGGCGGCGTCGCTGATCGATCGTGATCCCGGGGCGCTCTGCGCGTATAGGTTGGTAGCCGCACACATCATCAAGGAGGGAACGTCATGCACCTACGGATTGCCGCGGCCGCGGCCGTGATGTCGCTGATCGGCGCGCCGGCCGCGCTCGCCGACACGACGACGAGCACCGCGCCGACGCTCAGCGTGAACGGGTCCGGCTCGGTGATGGTCACGCCCGACCTGGCGACGCTGTCGCTGTCGGTCACGCGCTCGGCCGCGAGCTCGCGTGTCGCGCTATCGGAGGCCAACGCCCGCGTCGACGCGATCGTCGCCGCGATCCGCGGCCAGGGGGTGCCCGCGTCGGGGATTCAGACCGAGTCGATCGACACGACGCCGAGCAGCCGGCTCGTCGGACCGAAGGGTCATCGACACCGGATCACTCGATACACGGCGTCGGAATCGCTGTCGGTCGCCTCGACGACGGCGATCGTCGGAGCCGTGATCGACGCCGCCACGGGCGCCGGCGCGAACAGCATCGACGGGCCGTCGTTCTCATTCTCGAACCCGTCGGCGGGCGAGATCGCGGCCGAGAACGCCGCGCTCACGGACGCGCGCCAGCAGGCCGATGCGGCCGCCGCACACCTCGGCTACGTCGTCTCCGGTGTGCAGTCGGTGCAGCTGAACCCGCAGTCGAGCGTCGTCGCGCCGACGGGTACCGCCGGGGTCTCGGCACCGACGGCCCCGGCCCCGACCACCCCGACAACCATCCACCCCGGTCAGCAGGAGGTCGACGCCACCGTCGCGGTCGTGTACACGATCGCACCGGCGTGAGCCTGTCGCATTAAGCCTGACGGTCCGTGCTCTCGTGTCATGGCTGGGCAGGCTCCGGGTCTGCATGGCGTGTCCTTGGATGGCGGGCGTGGTGCGAGCGGAAACGGCGTCTGGGGAACGGGGTGGCAGGCCGTAATGGTGCTGGTTGCCGTCGTGATCGGCGTTAGCGCATCAGGCCCATGACGCAACACTGAACCGGGCAGAGGCGGACCGGGTGACGTTATGCAGCTGAGGGATGTAGAACGCAGCACGGTCAGGCTGGGTGCTGTGAGTGTTGCGTTGTACAGGTTGCGTCGGGTCGCGACGGGTGATGTTGCCCCGGCGACCCGGGCGATTGTGCTCGGATAGCGATCACTATCGCCCAGCTCGCATCGCCGGCGGCTGCGTGGGGGCGCGATCACGGCGGCCGGGCTACAAACGCTGAACGGCGCTGGGGAAGGGCACACCACCGCACCACCCGTAACCGTGTGTCCCGCACCAACACGCCCCGACTCAGCGACAATTTTGCGACGCCCTCGCGTCGTCGTGACGGTGTCGCGGGGTGGCTAGTGCGCGGGGTGGTGCAGCCGGTGCTCCAGCTCCTCGAGCGCGCGCAGACGTCGCTCGATCGGCGGATGCGTGGCGAACAGGCGCCGGACGAGCGGGCTGTCACCGAACCACGTCGCCGTGAACCTCTCGGC
>DASZLC010000119.1:0-89564 GCA_035552615.1 Solirubrobacteraceae bacterium | reverse complement strand
CGGGCGTGGCCCGCGAGGTCGGCCAGGCTCAACGGGTGCGCCGGCGGCCCCTCGATCACGATCGAGGAGCTCACGTTCAACGACGCGTCGACGTGGAGCAGCTCGCCGGGCGCCAGCAGCCGCCAGCCCGGATCGGCGTCCATCACCTCGGAGGCCACGACGACCGTGGGGCACGCCGGCTCCGCGACCACGTGCGTGCGGTGCGAGGAGACCTGATCGAGCGACGCCCCCGCCGGGCGCTCCAGCACGTAGAGCTCGTGCGTGTCGGGGTAGCGCAGCGCCCACAGCGCGGCAGCATCAATGAGGACGAGGTTCAACGACAGCACGGGCAGCGTGGCCGCCACCCAGCGCGCGGCGGCCGCGATCCCCGCCGCCACGTCGCCGTCACAGGCGTCGATCTCGCGAGTGATCAGCGCGAAGAACCGCTCCGAGTCTGTGTCACCGAGAACCAGCGACCGCTCCGCGCCCAGCCGAGCGTCGAAGGCCTCGATCGAGCCGATCACGCCGTTGTGGGCGAGCAGCCGCCCGCGCTGCTCGAATGGATGTGTGTTGCGAAGCGCCAGCGCACCCGTCGAGGCGAAGCGGATGTGGGCCACGAACGTCTTCGAGGTGACGGTCCGCGCCTCCTGCGCGAAGGCGCGGTCGCTGAAGGCGGCCACTGGCTGCTTGTCGACGCGCGGCGTCACGTCGGCGGCGTAGTAGCCGAGGCCGGTCCCGTCGGGCTCGCGGTGGCTCTGACGGCGCAGCGAGTCGGGCGCCTGCAGCAGCCAGAAGGTCGCCGACACGGGAGTCGCAGCGCACAATCCGAACAGGCGGCACACGGCGGGAACCTTACGGCGCTGCCACCGCCGCCGGCTCGCTGGGAGCGGGGAGCTCGCGCAGCCCGATCCTGTCGTGCAGGCGCCGCAGCGGCGCCGGCGCCCACCAGTTCCACTTCCCGAGCAGTCGCATCAGCGCCGGCACGAGCAGCGCGCGCACGACCGAGGCGTCGATCAGCACGGCCAGCGCGGCGCCGAGGCCGAGCTCCTTGATGAACACCAGGCGCGAGGTGGCGAACGCGCCGATCGCCACCGCGAACAGCAGCGCCGCGGCGGTCACGATCCGTCCCGTCCGCTCCACCCCGATCGCGACGGCGTCCTCATTCGAGGCGCCGGCGTCGCGCGCCTCCTTGATCCGGCTGAGCAGGAACACGCCGTAGTCGGTGGCCAGGCCGAAGCCGACGGCCATCAGGAAGATCGGCTGGGTGGCGTCGAGCGCGCCGAGGCTGTGGAACGACAGCAGCCCCTGGAGGTGGCCGTCCTGGAAGATGAGCACCAGGATCCCGAACACGGCGCTGAGGCTGAGCGCGTTCATCACGACGGCCTTCACCGGCAGCACCACCGAGCCCGTCATCAGGAACAGCACGAGCAGCGTCGCCGCCACGATCACGGCCAGCACGATCGGAAGGTGCGCGCCGAGGCTGTGCTTCAGGTCGATGAACAGCGCGGTCTGGCCGGTCACCCCGAGGTAGTACGGCGTCCGGATCCGGCGCACGGCGTCGACGAGCCTTTGCGAGCGATCCGACAGAGGCGCACTCACGGGCGCGACGGCGATCATCGACAGCCGCGGACCGGCCGGCTGGGGCGCGGCCACGGCGGCGACATCCGGCATGTCCCGCAGGCGGGTCGACAACGTCGCCAGTGCCGGCGACCGCGCCGGCTCGCCGACCACCAGCTCCAGCGGCGCCGTGCGCCCGGGCGGGAACGCGGTCGAGAGCGCGCTGTCGACGCGGCGGGCGCTGGCCGTGCTCGGCAGCACCTTCGCGCTGACCGAGATGAACCGCGCGCCGGCGAACGGAATCCCCAGGGCCACCAGGGCGCCGGCGCTCACCACGGCGACGAGCGCCGCGTGGCGCATCACGAACCGGGCCAGGCGGAACCACAGGCCGTCCTGCACGGGCAGGGCCTCGCGCGCGGCGGCGCGGGCCAGCCGGCGCGGGGCGAGCGCGTTCACGCGCGGACCGAGCACGCCGAGCAGGGCGGGGAGCACGACGAGCGCCAGCGACGCCGCCAGCAGCACGCAGATCGTGCCGCCGATCCCCATCGAGCGCAGGAACCGCTGCGGGAAGATGATCAGCGAAGCGACGGCCGCCGTGACCGTGAGCGAGCTGAACAGGACGGTGCGCCCCGCGGTCTGCATCGTTCGCCGCAGCGCCTCGGGACCGAACCCGTGACGGGCGGCCTCCTCGCGGTAGCGCGAGACGATGAACAGGCTGTAATCGATCGCCAGCCCGAGCCCCAGCCCGATCACGAAGTTCACGGCGAACACCGAGACGTCGACGAAGCTCGACACGATCCGCAGCGCGAACAGGGTGAAGACGATCGCCAGGCCGCCGAGCAGCGGCGGCAGCACGGCCGCCACCAGCGAGCGGAAGAACAGCAGCGACAGCAGGAAGATGAACGGGAAGGCCAGCAGCTCGGCGTGTCCCAGGTCAGCGCTCACCTCGCTGTTGGCCTGGGCGTTGGCGATCCCGCTTCCGCCCAGCGTCACCCCGCGATCGCCGCTGAACGCCGCCTCGATCCGCTTGGCGTCGTCGCTGGCCCGCGTGTCGGAGATGTTGCGGAAGTAGGCCACCACGTACGTCGAGCGACCGTCGGCGGAGACCATCGCGCGCTGACCGGTCTGGTAATAGGAGAAGACCGCGGCGATTCCGGGCTGACGCAGCAGGCGCGCGCGCACGGCGCCGACAGCGGCCCGGGCAGCGGGCGACCCCACCGGCCCCGAGCGGACGAGCGCCACGACGCCGGGATCGATCTGACGCCCCGTGGCCGCCTGGAAGCGGTTCTGGGCCTGGACGCTCTGCGTGCTCGGGTCGTTGGCGCCGAAGGGGCTGAGCCGCGAGGTGACGCCCGCCCCAAACGCGCCGGCGATCGCCGCGCCGACGATCGCCACGGCGAGGATCGCGCGGCCGTGCGCGTGCAGCCGGGCGGCGAGCCGATCGAGCATCACGCCGCCTCCTGCGCCAGCCGCGCCTCGGCCCGCGAGCACCAATCGATCAGGAACTCGGTCTGCGCGATCCCCAACTGGAGGCTCAGATATGGACCCCGCGCGGTCATTGAGGCGGCGCCGGGCTCCAGCTCGCGCAGCGCCTGCAGCTTGCGCTCCTGCATTTCGCGGAGGGCGCGCAGCCACTGCGCGCGGTACTCGTGTTCGACCGCATCGGAGAAGAACAGCTTCAGCATCGTCTCGGAGCGCAGCTCGTACGCGGGCTCGTCGGTCTCGCGCAGCCAGTCCTCCAGCGCCGCGCGTCCTGCATCGGTGAGGTCGTACACGGTGCGCGCCCGGCGACCCGCCGGGTGATCGGCGCTGCGCACCAGCCCCTGCTCCTCCAGACGGCGCAGCTCGGGGTAGATCTGCCCGTAGCTCGCCGCCCAGAAGTGCCGGGTCGTCTTGTCGACGAACTGCTTGATGTCGTAGCCGGTCCGCTGTCCCAACGTGAGCATTCCCAGGATGACCCGGCCGGTGGCGCTGAGCTCAGGCATGTATCTGCACGATATATCAGATTGCGATATGCCTGTCTACGATTTGCCCTCCCAGGCGTCGCGTAACAACTCGGCCAGCGGCCCCGTCTCCGCGCCGGCCAGCGAAACGTGCACCGCCCGGATCCGCTTGCCCCAGTGAAACGGGGCGCACCAGCCCGGGTGGGCCTGAGCCGCGGTCAGCACGCCCGCCTCGTCGAGCATCACGTTCATGTGCTCGGGATCCCACAGGGTGGCGAAGATCTTCCCGCGCACCCGAAACGACGGCCGGCCGTGGTGATCCTGCTCGGTCGCCTCCGGCAGCGCCAGCGCCAACGCGCGGGCCTGTTCGACGCTCACCGCCATCGCTCCCGCGAGCGTACCGGCGGGCTATTCTCGGCGCGTGCGTCTTGCTCCTCTGACCCCGCCCGAGCAACGCGTGCTCGGCTGCCTGCTGGAAAAGCGCTGGACGACGCCCGACCAGTACCCGCTGACGCTGAACGCCCTGCGCCTCGCCTGCAACCAGTCGACCAACCGCGACCCGGTCACCGCCTACGACGAGCCGACGGTGCGCGACGCCGCCCAGCGGCTGTGCAAGTACGGGGTGGCGCGGCTGGCCAGTGGCCACTCCAGCCGTGCCACCAAGTACCGCCACCTCGCCGAGGATGCGCTCGGCCTGAGCCGCGAGGAGCTGGCCGTGCTGGCGGTGCTGCTGCTCCGCGGCGCCCAGACTCCCGGTGAGCTGAAGGCGCGCACCGAACGCATGGCCACGCTGGAGTCCCTGGAGCACGTCGAGCTGGTGCTGGACTCGCTGGCCGAGCACGGCTATGCGCGCCGGTTGCACCGCCGGCCGGGGCAGAAGGAGGACCGCTTCGAGCAGCTGCTCGGCGGCGGCGACGCGGCCGACGCGCCCGACGCGGCCGCCGCGGCCGAAGACGACCTCGGCGGGCGGGGCGAACAGGCATACCGCCCCGAGGCCCCGGTGGTCGTGTCGACAGGCCCGGCGCCGCCGACCCTCGTGCAGCGGGTGGCCGAGCTGGAGCGGCAGGTCGCCGAGCTGCAGGCCCTCCGCGCGCCTCTAGGTAGGCAGGGCGAGGCCGACCAGGAAGGTCGCGCCGCCGACGACGATCCCGGCTAGCGTCATCTCGAATCCCGCCGACCACCACGTTCGCAGCGTGACCAGCGACTTGGCCGCGCCGACGGCGAAGTGGGCGGCCAGCGAGACGATCGCCGCCAGGACGATGCCGAGCGTGCCGGTCACGAAGAAGAACGGGATCACCGGCACGATCGCGCCGAGGCCGGTCGAGATTCCGGCCGCGATCGCCGCCTGCTTCGGGTTGCCGGCGCCGCCGGCCGCGCCGGTCCCGAACTCCTCCACCGTGAGCGCGTGGAGCATCGCGTCGGGGTGCTGCGACATCCGCTCGGCGAGGTCGTCGGCGGTTTTCTCGTCGATGCCCTTCAGCTGGTAGAAGAGCGACAGCTCCTCCTTCTCCTCCTCGGGCCGTTCGGCGATCTCCTGGCGCTCGCGCTCGATGTTCGCCTGGGCGACCTCGTTCTCCGAGCGCTCGGCCAGGAACGCGCCGGTGGCCATCGACAGCGCCGAGGCGATCGCGCCGGCCAGGCCGGCCGTCAGCACCGCCGTGGACCCGCCCGTCGCGCCCGACACGCCGGCGACGATCCCGAACACGGCGGCGAGGCCGTCGTTGGCGCCGTAGATCGCGCCCGAGATCCAGCCGCCGCCGGTGCGGTGCCACTTCTCCCGCCCGAGGATCCGATCGAGCTTCGCCTGCGCGCCGGGGACGGCCAGCGGCGAGGCGACGGACGCCGATTGGCCGCCGTCGCCCATGTCGTCCTTGCCCGAGCGGATGTCCTGCACGGCCAGCGAGTGCGAGCGCTCCTCCTTGCGGATCTCGCGCAGCACGCGGTCGGTCTCGGAGTCGCCGGTGGAGCGTTTGTACAGGTCGTCGACCTCCTCGTCCTCGGCCGCCTCGCGCGCGGCCAGCAGCCGGTCGATCGGCGCGATCTTCGTCTGCAGGCGCAGCAGCCGCGGCAGCTTCACGGTGCTGGGGTCGGGGATCGTGATCCCGAGCTCCGTCATCCGGTTTTCCAGGCGCTCGCGGTGGCTGCTCTCGGCCGCCGCCATCTTGCGCAGGATCTCCGCCTCGCGGTCGGCCATCCGCTCGGCGATCAGCTCGTAGGCGCGGCCGGCGACGATCTCGCCGCGCCACGCGGCCAGCAGGCGCTCCCGCACCTCCGCAGGGACCTCGACTGACTCGATTGATTCGGTCACGGCGCCGAGAATAAAGATCGCGGGGGTTAGGCTTTCCTCACATGAGGTTTCTCCCATCCCAGGTCGACGCCGGCGATGGGGAGCGGCTCGTCGTCGCGATGCGGGCGGAGATGGCGGAGCTGTACCCGGGCCTCGTGCTCGACGGCGAGCAGATGCCGAAGGCCGGCCCGGCGGAGCTGAGCCCCCCGGGCGGGGCGTTCGTCGTCGGCTACGAGGGCGCCGTTGCCGTCTGCTGCGGCGGCGTGAAGCGGCTTGACCGTGCCGCCTGCGAGATCAAGCGGATGTACGTGATCCCGGACGCCCGCGGCCGCGGCCTGGCGCGGGTCCTCCTGCACGAGCTGGAGGAGATCGCCCGCCGGCTCGGCTACGTGATCGCGCGGCTCGACACCGGCCCGCGGCAGCTGGGGGCGCGGCGGATATACGAATCCGAGGGGTACGCGCCGATCGGGAACTTCAACGCCAACCCGGTCGCCACGTTCTTCGGTGAGAAGCCGCTCTGACCCCAACCTCACAGGATCGAGATCTCGGAGTTGTCGCCGACGAGGAAGCGATACGCCCGCGGTTGCTGCTCGTCGCGGGCGATCCTCACGTTGCGGCCCAGCAGCGACGATTCGAGCCGACCGGCCAGGCCCTCGACGCTTGACCCGGTCAGCAGGATCGAGTGCTCGACCTCGGCGTCGGTGATCACGCAGTCACAGCCGATCGCCGTGTACGGCCCGATGTAGCAGTCGGTCAACCGTGCGCCGGCCCCGATGATCGCCGGCCCGCGCACCGTGCATCGCTCCAGGCGCGCCCCGGCCTCCACGACGACGCGCCCGTCGATCCGCGAGTGGACGAGCTCCCCCTCGATCGTCGGCTCGATCGTGTCGAGCACGAGCCGGTTGGCGGCCAGCATGTCCTCCAACCGGCCGGTGTCCTTCCACCAGCCCTGCACGATGTGCGGCTCCACGCGCCGCCCGGAATCGACGACGTGCTGGATCGCGTCGGTGATCTCCAGCTCGCCTCGACCCGACGGGGAGATCGCCCGCGCGGCGTCGTGGATACCGGCCGTGAACATGTACACGCCGACAAGGGCCAGATCCGAGTTCGGCACCTTCGGCTTCTCGACCAGCCGCACGACGGCGCCGTCGGACAGCTCGGCCACCCCGTAGGACTCGGGGTCGGGCACCGGCGTAAGCAGGATCAGCGCGTCCGGTGAGCTCGTGCGGAACGCTGTCACGAGGTCCTCGATCCCGCCCTGCAGCAGGTTGTCGCCGAGGTACATGACGAACGGCGAGTCGCCCAGGAACGGCTCCGCCGTCAGCACCGCATGCGCCAGCCCGAGCGGCTCGGCCTGCGGGATGTAGGTGATGCGCACCCCGAACCGCGAGCCGTCCCCGGCCGTCTCCCGGATCTCATCCCCGGTCTCGGGGGCGATGATGATCCCGATGTCCAGGATCCCCGCCTTCGCCATCGCCTCGATCCCGTAGAACAGGACCGGCTTGTTGGCAACGGGGACGAGCTGCTTGGCGCTCGTGTAGGTGATCGGACGCAGACGCGTCCCCTTGCCCCCGGACAGGATCAGCCCTTTCAGCTCCTGCATCCGCCCGGAGGGTACTAGTACACGCCGCCGAGCTTGCGATGGTCGAAGCTCGCGGTTCGCCGTGGGACGAATTGCAGCGCCACGCGCTTGGTGGCCTGCGTGCGCACCGCCGCCAGCATCTCCGGGCTCGGCTCGGCGCCGGAGTAGCGCTGAAGCAGCTGGGCGCCGAACGCGCCGATCACCTCCAGGTCCCGGTGGATCTCGACGTCGGCCTCGATCATCACCCCGCGCAGCTCGTGGTACTCCTCGCCGTCCTCGGCCTGTAGCGTCGCCCGCGGGTCACGCTCCAGGTTGCGCACCTTCTGGGACTTCGCGAACGTCCACGCCCAGACGTCCTCGCCCCGCATCAGGTACCAGAGCGGCATCAGATGGGGCCAGCCGCTGACGCCGTTGCTGGCGGCGATCACGACGCGGTGCTCGTCCAGGAAGGCGGCCACCTCGGCCGGGCTCATCGCGATCAGCTCGCGGCGGTTCATCGGCTCAGCGCCGCCGCTCCGCTGCGGATCGACTCGGCGGCGGCGGCGACGGCGGCGCGAGCGTCCTCGGGCTCCAGCACGACCGCGTCGCCGGCCTCCTTCAGCACCTCGCGCACGAGCCAGTCAACGCCGGCGAAGCCGAGCTCCACGATGACCGAGCCGCCGGGCAGGTCGGCGAGCACCGTGCGCTCCTCGCGGGCCCAGCGCGCGCGCTCGGGGGAGATCCAGACCTGCGCGCGGCGAGAGGCCGGAACATGTCCGGTGCGCGGCCAGCCGTCGACGTCGGCGGCCGGATCGACATCGGCGCGCGGCTCGAAGCCCTCCTCGGTCACGGTGGCGGACTTGATCCGGTCGAGGCGAAAGTGGCGGACGCTGTCGCGGGTCGGGTCGAAGCTGGCCAGGTACCAGCCCTCCAGGCCGTTGATCAGCGCGTACGGCTCGACGACCCGCGTCGTGAACTCGTCCTCGTTCTCCTTGTAGTACTCGAACGACAGCATCCGCGTGGTCGAGATGGCGCGCGAGACGACCTTCGCGATCTCGGCGTCATCGCCACCGGGAGAGGCGAACTGGAGGCCCTCCTGGGCGGGATCCTCTCCGAGCGCGGCCACGACCTTGTCGCGGACCGACGCCAGCGAACCCTCAGGGATGTGCTCGCCGATCAGGTCGATCGCCGCGATCAGCGCCTTCGCCTCGACGGGGAGCAGCCGGGCGGGGCGGGCGAACGAGTCGCCGTACGGCTCGGGGTCGACGTCGATGACCCCGTCGGCGCCGATCTCGGCGTACAGCACGTAGGTGCCGGCGCCGAAGTTCACGACGTTCAGGACCGAGATGTCCTCGCGCAGCTCCTGCTCGGAGACGTTCAGCGATCGCTCCAGCTCGCCGGCGGCCAGCCGCCGCCCGGCCCGCCCGGCATCGATCAGGATGCTGGCCAGCGTCACCAGCCGGGCGAACCGCTCGGGGCGGATCGCCGTGTCCGGGCCCCCGGCTTCGGCCTCGGCGGTCTCGGTGCGTGCGGGCGTCCCCGGGCTCGACGCGCCGGCGGAGCGGTCGCCGTCGGAGCTCGGCGCGCTGGCCGCGGCTGTGAGCCCCGGATCGGGGTCCCCCGTGTGGCGCTCCACGAGCAGCCCGACGCGCTCGCGCAGTTCGGCGGCGAGCTCCGGCGGGCCCAGGACGCGGGCGTGGTCGCCGAGGCCGAGGACCCAGGCGATCAGCTGGCGGGCGTTGGAGTACGGGGTGATGAACACGCGGTCGCCCTCGGCCGTGCCCTCCCCTGCGGCGCGGATCTCGCCGTAGCGGCCGAAGTGGCGCTCGATCTGCCAGGCGATCCGGTCGCTGATCCACAGCTCGGCGGTCCCGATCGGGGCGCCGAACTGCCAGTCGATGCGGTTGGCATAGGCCCGCGGATCGAAATCGCCCGGCCGCTGGAAGTCGTGCTCGGCCTTCGTGGCGTAGCCGACCTTGCCGCGGACCCGCGAGAGACGGAAGACGCGAATCGCGCCTCGCTCGTGGGCGCGGCCGACGACGTAGAACTGACCGCCCTGATACAGCAGCTGGTAGGGGTCGACGCGGCGGGCGCCGAGCTCGTCGCGCTCCATCGTGTAGTAGTCGAAGACGATCGTCTTGCGGCGGAAGATCGCCGTCTCGATCTTGGCCAGCCGCTGCGAGAGCTCGTGGCCGCCGGCGTTGCCGGTGATCCCGAGTGCCACGGTGCGCTGCACGGGGGAGCTGAGCGGGCTCGGTCGTCCCCACGAGATCTGCTGCAGCGCCAGGCGCAGCGGCTCGGCGTAGGCGAACTCCCCGTCGAGCAGCTGCAGCGCGGTGCCGAGCGCCGCCAGCTCCCGATCGGTGAACTCGATCGCCGGCAGATGGAAGTTCTCCGATGGCAGCGAGTAGTTCTCCTGCTCCACCAGCCCGTCGACGGGCTTCTCCACGGCCAGCACGATCCCGAGCGACTCCAGCTCCGAGCGGTCCGCGTAGAAGCGACGCGCGAACGCATCCTCGTTCATCACGCTGTAGCCCTCGACATCGCGCCGGATCTCGGGTGCGGTCACCGGCCGCCGCTCCGCCATCAGGTACGAGATCAGGGACAGCTGACGAATCAGCTTCTCCGTGTCCTTGGCCATCTCTTCGACCCACTTTAAATGGGTGGTCGAGCGGGCGGGGTGCCGGCCGCGCTATTTGCGCGTTTTGCGGGCGTCTAGCGGACGCTCAGGCCGCCGCTGCGCGCTCGGTGTCGGCCCGCGGCCCGAAGTAGGCGCCGCCGCCGATGCCCTTATCCCACGCGCTCCACGCCTCACCGGAGCGGAGCTCCTTCTCCAGGCGGTCGAAGCTGCCGAGCCGGCCGCCGAGGTTGTCGATCATGTGCACGAGCGTCGCTTCGCGCGTCACCGGGACGACGGGGCTGCCGTGCTCCAGCGTGCCGTGATGGCTGAGGATGATGTGCAGCAGCGCCCGCTCCAGCTCGGCCGGGAAGCCCTCGAGCTCGTCGATCAGCCGTCTCACCCGGTAGTAGCCGAGCGGGATCTCCCCATACAGGCGCCCGAGGTCGGACATCTCGATCGCCCCGTCCTCCATGTCGTAGGCCTCGAGCTTGCCGATGTCGTGCAGCAGCGCGCCGGTCACCGCGACGTCGCGGTCGATACCGGGGAAGGTGGCGGAGATGGCGCCAACGGCCTGACCGACGGTCAACGAGTGCTCCAGCAGGCCGTGCCGGTAGGCCTGGTGGTAGTGCTTGGCTGCCGGGGCGTCCCGGAAGCTCGTCCACGTCGGGGCGTGCTCGCCGAAGACCGCCGTCAGCAGCCGGCGCAACCACGGATCCTGCACCGTGGCGATCAGCTCACGCAGATCGGCCTCCAGCTTCTCCGGTGGGCGGACCGGACCGTCCTGGAGCTCCGCTCGAACGTACTCGCTGGCGCCGGCGGCGCGCACGGCGGCGATCGCCAGCTCGGGCCCGAAACGGGGGTGAATCGTCACCGTCCCGGTCACGTGGACGACCTCGCCGGGGGAGTACAGCTCGCGCATCGCGGCGATGTCCTCCTCGATCACGGCGCTCACCGTGCCGGTGCGGTCGCCCAGCCGCACGCGCAGGAACTCGGTGCCGTCACGCCGCCGCCGGATCTGCGCCTCACGCACCAGCAGCGGCTGCGAGATGTCCGATCCCTCTGCAAATTGGCGGACTTTCATGCCGCGAAGATAGAGTTCAGGGCGGATGGACCGCACCGCGATCATTACGGGAGGGACGGGCGGCCTTGGCTCGGCGGTCGTCGCTCGCCTCCGCGCGGACGGGTGGCGCACGGTCGTTCCATGGGTCGCGGAGCACGAGCTGGAGCGCGTCGAGCGCGGCGAAGGCCTCCAGCTGGTCCAGGCCGACCTGTTCGACCCCGACGCCGTCGCGCAGGTGACCGCCCTGGCCGCCGGCGACCCCACGGCCCCACTGCACGGGGTGGTCAACCTGGTCGGTGGGTTCGCCGCCGGCGGGCGCGTGGACGAGACGCCGATCGACGAGTTCGAGCGCCAGTTTCGCCTGAACCTGCGCCCGACATACCTCGTCACCCAGGCGGCGCTCCCGCACCTGCTTGACCAGAAACAGGGCTCGATCGTCTGCGTCGGCACGCGCGCGGCGCTGCAGCCGTTCTCGGGCGCCGCGGGCTATATCGCCTCCAAGGCGGCGGTGATCGCCTTCGCCCAGGCGGTCGCGGTCGAGTACAAGCAGGACCGGATCCGCTGCAACGCGGTGCTGCCAAGCGTGATCGACACGCCCGGCAACCGGGCCTCGATGCCGAACGCCGATCACTCCAAGTGGGTCCGGCCGGCCGAGATCGCCGCGGTGATCGCCCACCTGCTGTCAGACGATGCGGTCGCCACCAGCGGGGCGGCGATCCCCGTCTACGGACGCGCCTGAACGCCGCCGTTCAGTAGCATCCGGCGCTCGTGGACGGCAGGGCGACCATGATCGAGCCGCTGTTCGAGCATCGGACCACGTTCGGCGGCTACGAGACTCGTGTCCTGGAGCTGGAGGGCAGCGGTCCGCCGCTGCTGATGCTCCACGGGTATGCCGACAGCGCCGACACCTGGCGCCAGTCGCTGGCCCTGCTGGCCCGTCACGGCCAGCGGGCGATCGCCGTCGATCTGCCCGGGTTCGGGACGGCCGACCGGTTGCGAGCGGCCGAGATCCTGCCCCAGTACGACGCGTTCGTCGCCGGCGCCCTGCGCTACGCCGCGGGCCGTCCACGCCGGCCGGCAGTCGTGGTCGGCAACTCGCTCGGTGGCTGCGTCGCGCTGCGACTGGCCGAGCGTCAGGCGGGCCTGGTCGGCGGCGTCCTGGCGGTGGCGCCGGCCGGACTGGTGATGAACCGCCTCCTCGACCTCGTCCAGCGCGATCCGGTCCTGCGCTCGTTGATGGCGTTGCCGACCCCGGTTCCGGCGGTCGTCCTGCGGGCCGCCGTGGCTCGCCTGTACCGGCAGCTGGCCTTCGCCAGGCCGGGGGAGATCGACCCGGGCGTCGTGTCGACCTTCACGTACCACCTCCGGCATCGCGCCACCGCCGCCAGCTACCTCGACATCGCGCACCGCCTGATCCCGGAGCTGCGTGCGCCGTTCGCGCTGGAGCGGATCGCCGCGCCCGTCCTGCTGCTGTGGGGCGATCGCGACCGGCTCGTCTACCACCGCGGCGCCGAGCGGGTCCTCGCGGCGGTGCCCGAGTCCCGGCTGGAGCTGTGGGAGGGCGTCGGCCACTGCCCCCAGGTTGAGGTCCCCGAGCGCTTCACCGAGCTGCTCCTGCAGTTCGCCGACGAGCCAACCGCCGCCGTCGCCGCCTGACGGCTATAGACCCGGCGGGTGACGGACGGCGAAGCTCGACAGGTTGGACTCGTCGGCGGAGCGGTTGGACCAGCGCGTGCCCGTCTCCGCCAGCGCGACGGTGTCGAACCGGAGCCCCGCCACGTACATGAACGTGTGCCCGGCGTTGGCGAAGATCGTCACCCACTTGCCCGGGCCGGGCTTGCCCCAGGTCGCGAGCTGGCCCGAGGTCATCGTCGTGTTCAACAGGCCGGCCGCCGCCAGCACGAAGCTGAGCGAGCCCGAGCAGTCATAGCCGGTGTCGATGAACTTTTCGTGGCCGCCCCCCCAGACATACGGCAGATGCGCGATCTCGTTCCCCGCGTCGATGATCTCCTGGACCTGCTGCGGCGCGCTCACCGGCGCGATCGCCAGGCCTCCGGCGGTCAGTTCCGCGCTGTCCTGGTTGGCCGACATGCCGCTCTGGCCGAGCTCCTGGCGGACGGTCTGCAGCGACACCGGCTCGGCGAGCGCCCCCGACGTCCCGGCGGTGTTGACGCTCACGCCGCCGGCCGAAGCGCTGTCGAGGGCGCCGGACGCGCCGGCCACCGGCTCGACGACCTGCGGGTGGGCGTGGAAGCTGATGCTCGGTGCCGATTGGCGTTGCCCGTCACCGCGCTGGGGCGAGGCGAGGGAGCCGCACCCGCTCAGCGCCAGCGCCGCCGCGGTGGCGGTGACCAACCCTCGTCGCACGGCCCGCAGTATGACGGCTCGCCCGCGGGGCGGCGCCGCCCGGCGCGGTCAGTCCTCGAAATCGCCCGTGTACAGCGCGAACACGGCGCCCTGCGGATCCTGGACCGGAGCGATCTTGCCCATCCCGATGTCGATCACGTCGCTGAGCTTCGTGCCGCCAAGCCGCTCCACGGCGGCCACCGAGGCGTCGATGTCGTCGGTCCCGAAGTAGACGAGCCAGTGGGGCGGGCTGCCGGGTGGCATCGCGGGGCGGATGCCGCCGTTGGTGTGCCCGTCGGCGGTCGCGACCATGAGGTAGGGCACGCTACCCGTGTCCATCGCCTCGGTCGTCCACCCAAACAGATCGCCGTAGAACCGGGCCGAGGCGTCCACGTCGGGCGTGGCCAGCTCGTTCCAGGAGAACGCGCCAGGGGCGTTCACGAGCCCGGCGCCGGGATGGTCCTTCGGCTCCCAGAGCATGACGAACGCGCCCTGCGGATCCTGGATCACCGCCATCCGTCCGGCGGTCATCACGTCGAACGGCGGCGCGTGCACGGTCGCCCCGAGCTCGGCGGCGCGTGCGGCGGACGCGTCAGCGCTCTCGACGGTGACGTACGAGTTCCAGGTCGGCGGCGCGCCCATCTCGACCTGGGCCTGCTGCTGGGGCGAGATCGCCGCCACCTGCTTGCCGCCGATGCTCATCATCGAGTAGACGACCCCGTCGCCCACGGGAGCGTCGAACGCCTCCCAGCCGAACAGCCCGCCGTAGAACGCCTTGGCCGCGTCCTGGTCGGTCGTGGTCAGGTCGGTCCAGCTGAATGTGCCCGGTGTGTAGTGCGTGCGTTCTCCCATGCACGCGACCCTACCAGCGGCTCACGGGCCAATCGTGAACGGCGCGTGAGTCACCTCACACTGCTGTCACGAACGCGCGATCGACGCCGGGTCGGCCTTGTCCAGCCGCGTCATCGTCACTCGCGCCTCCAGCGTCGAATCGGCATTGCCGCGGTAGACGCCCTTGATCGGCGGGACGTCCGGATAATGACGACCGTGGCCGATCTTCACGTGGTTCTCGCCGACAAGGCCGCGGTTGGTGGGGTCGGCCCCCACCCACGCGGGCTCGCCGCCGCTCGCCGTCGGCAGGAGCGCCTCGATCCACGCATGGGTGTCGACCTCGACCGACTGCTCGGCCTGCGCCGGCATCCCGCCTGAGTCGAACAGGTAGCCAGAGACGTAGCGCGCGGCGATCCCGTGATGGCGGAGGATCGCCAGCCCCAGGTGGACGAAGTCCTGGCAGACGCCGGCACCGCCGGCCAGCAGGTCGGACACCGAGGAGTCGACGTAGGTGGCGCCGCGGCGGTACTCGAAGCGGTCGGGGATCAGCTCGGCCAGCAACATCAGGGACTTCAAGGGGCTCGCGGCCGCCCGGGACCTGCTCAGCAGCTCGGTCAGCACCGGGTGCTCGGGATGGTCGCTCTGGAGCCCCGTCCACGTCGGCAGCAGGAACTCGCCGCCGGCCTCCCGGTAGCCCGCGTCCCGGAGCTCCTCCCAGGTCCCGTCGGGGGGAGTATCAGGCGGTTTGGTGCTGACGCGCGCGCGGATGTCGATCGCCAGCTGCTGGTGCGGACGGGAGATCTCGAACTCGACGACGTCGGTGCCGAAATAGTCGCTGTGCGTGTGGACGCGGGCCTCGGGATTCAGGCGCACGCTGAACTCGTCGACCCGCTGGCGGCTGTTGGCGGCCGGTCGCACGCGCAGCGCGTTCAAGTTGTCGACGACCTCGGCGTCGTACTCGTACCGGGTGAGATAGCGGATCGCGAAGTTCATCTCTGGGCCGCCAGGCATCATGTCGACTCCTACAGATGGACGGCGGACAAGGCCGCGATGGCGAAGTACCGATCGTCGACGTCGCGATCGATCAGCTCGAGCTCGTCCTGGATCTGGGCCAGCATCTCGCCGACGAGATCGGTCTGCCCCGGGGTGCGCCGCTGCAGCTCCAGGTCGGCGATCAGCCGCCCGAGCCGGAGCACCGGCGGCGAGGAGCGCGGCTGCGCGTCGGCCGTCTCCAGCGCGGTCCGCAGCGCCTCCAGCGAGGAGGCCACGGAGCCCGGGTAGGCGCCCTCGTACAGCAGGAAGCGGGTGACCGAGCGCAGCGTCGGCGTCTGACGGACCGCGCGGCGGTAGGCCTGGACGCCGCCGGTGGCCTGCAGCAGGGCCAGGGCCTCGGCGTCGTGGCCGAACTCGCCGTTGCGCTCGGCTTCGGCGGGGACGGTGACGCGCAGCATCCGCAGCACCATGTCGGCCTCCTCGATCCGCCCGCCGGCCTCCAGGAAGGCGCGGCCCTCGTCGCGCAGCATCGTCCGGTCGACGAGGCCCCACAGCTGGGCACAGCGCTCCTTCACCTCTTGATAGACGGAGTACGGACCGGTGAGCAGCGCGGCCTGCAGGTCGTAGCGGCCGAGGCTCAGGTAGAAGGCGTTCAGCGCCTCCCACATCTCGGTCGAGATCACGTCGCGCAGGGTGCGACCGCGGTCGCGGGCGCGCGCCACGCAGGAGACGATCGAGGCGGGGCTGTCGGTATCGAGCGTCAGCAGCGGCGCCACCTCGGCGCGTCCGAGCAGCGGCGCCCACCCGCCGCCGACCCAGCCGTCGGCGGCCGCTTCGACGGCGGCGGCCGCGGCCTCGGCGGGCTCGCGCTCGGCTCCCGCCTCCTCGCCCGGGGCCGGTGGCTTGGCTCCGATGATGGCCAGCACGCCGGCCCAGCTCAGCGCGATCCCGCGCTCGTTCGGAGCCCCGGCGACATCGGCGTGGAAGGCGCCGTCGAGCATCCGGGCCGTGTTCTCGGCGCGGTTCAGGTCGCGGCCGAGCCAGAACAGCTCCTGGGCGATCCGAGCGAGCATCATTGCTGTTGCTGCTGAGCCTGGCCCTGCCAGCCGCCGTAGCGCACGTCGGGCAGGCGCGGCGGGCGGTAGGCGGGCAGCGTGCCGGGGGCGGGATCGCTGCCCACCTCGCCGTCGTCGAGCACCCACGTGTCCTTGGAGCCCCCGCCCTGCGAGGAGTTCACGATCATCGAACCCTCGACCAGGGCGACTCGAGTGAGGCCGCCCGGAACAATCCTGATCTCGTCGCCGAACACGGCGAACGGGCGCAGGTCGACGTGGCGTGGCGAGAGCTTGCCATCCCCCGTCTCGGTCGGCGCCGTCGACAGGTGCACGAGCTCCTGGGCGATCCACCGCTCGGGCTGGGCCTCGACCAGCCGCCGTTGGGCCTCGAGCTCGGCGGCGCTGGCGTGCGGGCCGATGAACACGCCCTTGCCGCCGGATTCGCTGGTCGGCTTCACGACCAGTTCGGCCAGTCGCCCCAGCACGTGCGCCCGCGCCTGCTCGTCGCTCAGCAGGTAGGTGGGCACGTTGTCGAGGATCGGCTCCTCGCCGAGATAGAAGCGGATCATCTCGGGGACGTAGTGGTAGATCGCCTTGTCGTCGGCCACGCCGGTGCCGATCGCGTTGGCGATCGCGACCGTGCCGGCGCGGTAGGCGCGGATCAGGCCCGGGACGCCGAGCAGCGAGTCGGGCCGGAACTCCAGCGGGTCGATGAAGTCGTCGTCGAGGCGGCGGTAGATGGCGTGGACGCGCTGCAGCCCGGCCGTCGTGCGCATGTAGCAGACGGCGTCGCGGACGACGAGGTCGGAGGCCTCGACCAGCTCGATTCCCATCTGGCGGGCCAGGAAGGCGTGCTCGAAGTACGCCGAGTTCATCGGCCCCGGCGTCCACAGCACGATGTTCGGGTTGCCGTCGGCGGCTGGCGCGACGGCGCGCAGCGACTCCAGCAGCAGCGACGGGTAGTTGTCGACCGGCCGGATCCGGTGCCCGGCGAACAGCTCGGGCACGAGCCGGGTCATCGCCAGCCGGTTCTCCAGCACGTAGGAGATCCCCGACGGGGTGCGGACGTTGTCCTCCAGCACCCACCAGCGCTCATCCCCGCCGCGAACAAGGTCACAGCCCGACACATGGCAGTAGACGCCGCCGGGGGCGCGGATGCCGTGCACCTGCCGCGCGAAGCTGGGGCGGCTGACGATGAGGGACCACGGCACGATCCCGGCCCGGACGATCTCGTGGGCGTGGTAGACGTCGTCGACGAACGCGTTCAACGCTCGGATCCGCTGCGCCAGCCCGCGCTTGATCACCGTCCACTCGGCGGCCGGGATGACCCGCGGCACAAGGTCCAGCGGCCACGCCCGGTCTCGGCGCTCGCCGTCGGAGCCCGCCACCTCGAAGGTGATGCCCTGCTGCATGAAGATCGCGTCGCGGCGCTCCCCGGCCGCGGCCAGCGCCGCCGGGCCGAGGCGCTGCAGCGCGCCGATCAGCGACGCGACGTGCGGCCGCGGCGTGCCATCGTTCTCAACTAGCTCGTCGCAGGACCCATCAGGGACCCGGTAGCCCTCGATCGGCTCAGCATCGACCATCGCTCCTCTCTGTGTACCGCATCACTCACCTTGGAATCCAGTGACGCTTGGCCAAGGCGCTTTGGCCAGGTGGAGTAAGACGCTCTCGCTCGGCCGCTCGGGGACTAAAGTCCGGCCGCGTGCGGATCCTGATCACAGGCGCGGCGGGGATGCTGGGACGCGACGTCGAGGCGGCTGCCCGGGCCGCCGGCCACGAAACGGTGGCCCTCTCTCGCGCCGAGCTCGACATCACCGCCGCCGCGGACGTCGACGGGGCCGTCTTCGAGGTGCGTCCCGAGGTTGTCGTCAACTGCGCCGCCTACACGAACGTCGACGGCGCCGAAGCCGACGAGGCGCTGGCCCTGGCCGTGAACGGCGAGGGCGCGGGGCACGTGGCGCGCGCCGCCACCGCGGCGGGCGCGTGGACGGTCCAGGTGTCGACCGATTACGTGTTCGACGGGGACAACAGCACGCCGTACTTCGAGTCCGACCCGGTCGGCCCGCGGTCGGCGTACGGGCGGACAAAGCTGGCGGGCGAGCGCGCCGTGGCCGGGCTGGCCCCGGCGACGCACACGGTCGTGCGGACGGCATGGCTGTTTGGGCTCGGCGGGCCGTGCTTTCCGGCCACAATCTTGCGCCTCGCCGCCGAGCGCGACGAGCTGAGCGTGGTCGACGACCAGGTCGGCTGTCCGACGTTCACCGGCCACCTGGCCCCCGCGCTGGTGAAGCTCGCCACCAGCCGTCGCGTGCCCGGCGTCGCGCATATCGCCGGCGGCGGTCGGTGCTCGTGGTTTCAGTTCGCCCGCGAGATCGTCGCGCGGGGCGGGGTGGAGTGCGAGGTGAAGCCGTGCACGACCGCGGAGTTCCCGCGACCCGCGGCGCGACCGGCCTTCAGCGTGCTCGCCTCCGAGCGCGGCGAGGCGGTGCCGCGCCTGCCCGATTGGGAGCTGGGTCTGATCGAATTCATCGCCGGTCGGGGGTAGGATCGTTGGCTTCGACGGGTATCAACATGGCCGAAGAGCTGCCAGCAGCGCGGGGCCGTCACGCGCCCCCGCCGGAGGTGAGACTCCCGCTCCAGCGCGAGCGGCTGTTTCGCGCGGCGGCGGCCGAGTTCGCCGAGCGCGGCTACACCGGCGCGAGCTCGGAATCGATCAGCCGCCGCGCCGGCATGTCAAAGGCGACCTTCTACGAGCACTTCGCCAACAAGGAGGAGTGCATCATCGCGCTGTTCGATCGCGCCGCCTCCGTCGTGGCGACCGGCATGGCCGACGCCGCCCGGGGCAGCGGGCGCGCCGATGCCGGCGAGCGGATGCGCGCCGGGACGCGGGCCTTCCTGGAGTCGCTGTCCGAGCATCCCGACTACGCCCAGACGTTGCTGGTCGAGATCATCGGCGCCGGTCCCCGCGCCGCCCAGCGGCGCGATCAGGTGATGCAGGCATTCGCCGACCAGCTCGACGTCGAGAACGAGCGCGCGGCCGCCCGCAAGCTGATCGGGCGCTTCGCCTCCCGCCACGACGCGTTCGCCGTTGTCGGGGCGATCACCGAGCTTGTCTCGCGCCAGGTGCGGCTCGGCCAGCCGACGGACCCGATGGAGCTGGCGCCCGTGATCGACCGGTTGATCACGGGCATTCTCATCTCATCTTGAGCGCTCCGGAGCTGGCCCGTCTTCAGGACGAGATCGCCGCGTGCCGGCGCTGCCCCCGGCTGGTGGCGTGGCGCGAGCAGGTCGCCCGGGAGAAGCGCGCGTCGTTCGCCGACGAGCAGTACTGGGGACGTCCCGTGCAGAGCTTCGGCGATCCCGCGGCGGAGATCGTCGTGCTCGGGCTGGCTCCTGCCGCCCATGGCGGCAACCGCACCGGGCGGATCTTCACCGGCGACCGCTCGGGCGACTGGCTGTTCGCCGCCCTGTGGCGGGCCGGGCTGGCCAACCAGCCGCAGTCGGTGTCCCGCGACGACGGCCTGACGCTGCGCGACTGCTGGGTCACGGCGGCGGTCCGCTGCGCCCCGCCCGCCAACCGTCCGACCACGATCGAGCGCGACACCTGCCTGCCCTACTTCTCCCGCGAGCTGGCGCTGCTCGGGCGGGCTCGGGTCATCGTGTGCCTCGGCGCGTTCGCCTGGGACTCGGCGCTGCGGGTCCTCGGCCCGGTGCGCCCGAAGCCCCGCTTCGGCCACGGCGCCGAGGTCGCCGTCGGCGTCTACACGTTGCTCGGCAGCTACCACGTCAGCCAGCAGAACACCTTCACCGGCCGGCTGACGGAGCCGATGCTCGACGCCGTCTTCGCCCGCGCGAAGGCGCTTACGGGCGTGGTTGGCTGAGCAGCGCGTCGAGCAGTTCGTCGACCACGACCCTGACCTCGGCCTGGGCGGCGATCGGATCCTCGGCGTTGGCGATCACCATCGCCGCCTCGTCGATCGCGCCCAGCATGATCGCGGCGAACGGGCGGACCGGCTGGGCGCGCAGCTCGCCGGCCTCCATCGCGGCTGAGAGCAGCTGCTCGGTCATGCCCAGGCCGTAGCGCTGGGCGACTTCGCGAAAGCCGGCCCAGCCGAGCACGTTCGGGCCGTCGAGCAGGATCAGCTGCCGGATCTCGGGCTCGACGGCGATGTCGACCCAGGCGTTCGCGGCGATGCGCAGGGCGGCGGCCGGGGAGGCCGGCGCGGCGGCGAACACGATCGTCGACAGGCGCTCCATCACCTCGCCCTCGACGGCCTCGATCACCGCCCTGAACAGCGCCGCCTTGTCGGCGTACTGGTGGTACATGGCGCCGCGCGTGACCCCGGCCGCCTCGGCGATCTCGGGGGTGCTGACCTCGGCGTAGCCGCGCGCGCCCCAGAGGGAGCGGGCGGCGGCGATCAGGGCCGTTTGGGTGGCGGCGGAACGTTCGGATTGAGTCGGCGACATTTACGTGCAGGTTGTTGGTATCTTACGTGCAGCTTGTACGTAACTTCGACCTGGAGGCCATCATGCCCACCGTCACGCTCGACGCCGGAGTCATTCATTATGAGAACGCGGGGCCGCTCGATGGGCGGCCGGTCGTGTTCGTGCACGGCTACTCGATGGGAGCCTCGCTGTGGGGGCCGCTGTCGGAGCGGCTCGCCGCGCGTGGGCTGCGGTGTATCGCGCCGACGTGGCCGCTCGGCGCCCACCCCGAGGCGATGCATCCCGGGGCCGAGCTGACAATGGCCGGGGTGGCGGCGATGGTCAGCGAGCTGCTCGAGCGCCTGGAGCTCGACGACGTCGTGCTCGTCGGCAACGACACGGGCGGGGCGATCGCGCAGATCGTCGCGGGTGTCGACGGCGAACGTCTCGGCGGGCTCGTGTTGACGAGCTGCGACGCGTTCGAGCACTTCCCGCCGCCGATCCTGAAGCCGTTCATCGTGGCGGCGCGGACGCTGACCACGTTCCGGGCCGCGATGTTGCCGATGGGAACGCGCTTCGGGCGCAAGCGGGGCTTCGGCGCGCTGGCCCACGCCGACCTGGAGCCGCTCGTCTCTGAGTGGGTGAAGCCGGCGCTGCGCGACAAGCGGATCGCCGAGGACCTGCGGCGCTTCACCGCCTCGCTGAGCCGGGCCGACACGCTCGGCGCGGCGGAGCGGATCCCCTCGTTCACCAAGCCGGCGCTCGTCGCCTGGTCGGCCGACGACGCCTTCTTCCCCGTCGAGGACGGCCGGCGTCTGGCCGAGGTGCTGCCCGACGCGCGATTCGAACTGATCGACCATGCGCGCACGTTCTCGATGATCGACCAGCCCGACGTGCTGGCCGAGGCTATCTCCGGCTTCGCGGCGTGACGGCGGCGAGCGACTCGGCCGCCGTGACCGTGTGCTCCAGGAGCAGCGCCGTGGTCACCGGGCCGACGCCGCCCGGCACGGGCGACAGCGCGCGAGCCACCGAAACGACCGACGGATCGACATCGCCGACGAGGTTGCCCTCCTCGTCGACGTTCGTGCCGACGTCAACGACGACCGTGTTCTCGGTCACGTACTCGGGAGTGACCATGTGCGCGCGGCCGATCGCCACCACCAGGATGTCGGCGCCGCGGGTTCGCGCCGGCAGGTCGTGCGTGCGCGAGTGGCAGGTGGTGACCGTCGCGTTGCGGTGCAGCAGCAGCAGCCCGGCGGGCAGCCCGACGACGAGCGAGCGCCCGAGCACGACGGCGTTCGCGCCCTCCATCACCACGCGGTGCTCGTCGAGCAGCCGCACGACCGCGGCCGCGGTGGCGGGGGCGAACGCCGGCTGCTTGGCGGCAAGGCGACCGATCGACAGCGGGTTCGCGCCGTCGACGTCCTTGCGCGGGTCGATCTCGGCGACCAGGCGGCCCTGGTCGACTCCGGGCGGCAACGGTGTCTGCAGGATGATCCCCGACACCTCCGGGTCTGCGGAGCGAGCGCGCACCGCGGCGGCGATCGTCGCCTCGTCGGCCGACGGGGCGAGCTCGTCGATCGCGCAGCCGACGCCGACCTTCTCGGCGGCGCGGGCCAGCGAGCGCACGTACCAGGCGCTTGACTCGTCCTCGGAGGCGCTGATGATCGCCAGCGTGGATGGCGTGAGCGCCGCCCGCGCGGCAACGTCGGCCCGGATCGCCTCCGACAGCGGCTTGCCGGTCAGCTCGGTCACGACAGCCCGCGGCGGACGGTGGCGCTCAGCTCGTCGGCCGCGGTGAGGATCCCGTCGACGCTGTCCAGCGTCTGCTGAAACGCCGCCTTGGCGGAGGCGTCGGCGATCCCACCAAGGTTGATCTCGACGTTGATGCGCGCCGTCGAGGCGGCGGCGCGGGCCGCGTCGGCGGCGGCGGCGATGTCGGTGATCACGTTGCGGTTGGCTACGGGATAGAGCTCCTGGGCCAGCGCCACGACCTGCCCG
Source organism: Solirubrobacteraceae bacterium (assembly GCA_035552615.1). GTDB lineage: Bacteria > Actinomycetota > Thermoleophilia > Solirubrobacterales > Solirubrobacteraceae > Palsa-465. The sequence continues at coordinate 66,906 of DASZLC010000119.1, read as the reverse complement.
GCCGCCTCGATCACGCCCGCGGGCGGGGCGGCGGCGCCGATCGACGCCGCGGCGATCGCCTCGCGCCGCGCCGCTTTCTCGGCCTCATCGGACTTCGGCAGCCCGTAGGAGCGGACGACGGCGGCGAACGCGTCCATGTCCTCCCCGATCAGCTCGGTGGCGCGGGCCATCACGGCGTCGGCGTCGCCGGCGATCCGGGCGGCCAGCGTGCGGGCCTGCTCCTCTTCGGCGCGGTCGCTGTAGCGCGCCACCATGGCCACGAGTGCGGCCCCCTGCGCGGCGTGCAGCGCCGCCGCCGCGCCACCGCCGGGGGCGGGCTCGCGCGCGGCCAGCGACGCGAGGAAGCCGGCGATCGAGCGCTCTGCGACGGAGGACACGGCTCAAATCCTTGCGCATCGTCGGTTCCGGCGCATTACGATCGCCGTCGTGAAGGTGCTCGTCACCGAGGCCCGCCCGCAACTGGCGGCGCTCTCGGTCGCTGACCCGGTCGACGCATGGGCCGCGCTCGGGTTCGCCGTCGAAGCGGACGCGCTGACCCTCGGCGGTGTGCGAATCACGCTCGGCGTGGCCGGAACGGGCATCGTGTCGTGGTCGCTGTCGGGCCTCGCCGGCGATCCCGGCCAGCTCGACGGCCTGCCGACGACGGCCGCGCCGCCACCCGTCAGCGCGACAGCGCCCGCCCAACCCAACGGCGCGATCGGCGTCGACCACGTGGTCGTGCTGACGCCCGACTTTGACCGGACCGCGGCCGCGTTCGCCGCCGCCGGGATGCCGCTCCGGCGCGAGCGCACCGTCGGCTCGGGCCCCGACGCGTTCCGGCAGGGCTTCCGGCGCCTCGGCCCGGCGATCGCCGAGCTCGTCGAGGGACGCCGGCTGCCGGCCGGAACCGCGCGCTTCTGGGGGCTCACGCTGATCGTCTCGGACATCGACGCGCTGGCCGCGCGGCTCGGCCCCGAGCTGCTCTCGACGCCGAAGGACGCCGTGCAGCCGGGTCGCCGGATCGCCACGCTGCGCACCGCCGCCGGGCTGTCGACGGCGGTGGCCTTCATGAACCCTGAGTAGTCGCTTCGGCCGCCGCTACGCTCAGGCACATGCCCCTGTCAGCGTTCAGTCAGATCACGCGCGACTGGTTCCTCGGGGCGTTCGCGGAGCCGACCGCCGCGCAGGAGCAGGCGTGGCCGGCGATTGCCTCCGGCGAGCACGTCCTGATCAGCGCGCCGACGGGATCGGGCAAGACGCTCGCCGCGTTTCTGTGGGCGATCGACCGGCTGGCCGGCGAGCGGCGCGACGAGGAGCGGAAGATCAGCCTCGTCTACGTGTCGCCGCTGAAGGCGCTCTCCTACGACATCGACCGCAACCTGCGCGCTCCCCTGCGCGGCATCGGCGCAGAGCTGACGGTCGCCGTGCGCACCGGCGACACGCCACAGAAGGAGCGCCAGGCGATGTTGAAGACACCGCCCGACATCCTCATCACCACGCCGGAGTCGCTGTACCTGATGCTGACCGGCCGCGCCCAGGAGCTGTTCACCGGGACGCGGTGGTGCATCGTCGACGAGATCCACGCGGTCGCCGCCACCAAGCGCGGCGCGCACCTGGCGCTGACGCTGGAGCGGTTGGAGCACGCCGCCGGTCAGCCCGTCCAGCGGATCGGGCTCTCGGCCACCCAGAACCCGCTGGAGGAGGTCGGGCGTTACATGGTCGGGCCACACCGCCAGTGCCGGATCGTCGACACCGGCGTGCGCAAGCAGCTCGACCTGAAGATCCACGTGCCCGTCGACTCGATGGTCGAGCCCGACGACACGCCCGCGCCGGCGCTGGATCCCCTGGCCGGCGGGAGCGAGGCCACCCGGAAGTCGATCTGGCCGGCGATCTACCCCGAGCTGCTGGAGTTGATCAAGCAGCACCGCTCCACGATTCTCTTCGTGAACAACCGCCGCGGCGCCGAGCGGCTGGCCCTGCGCCTCAACGACCTCGCCGAGAACGAGATCGCCCGCGCCCACCACGGCAGCCTCGCCCGCGAGGAGCGCACGGTGGTGGAGGAGCTGCTGAAGGCCGGCGAGCTGCCGTGCCTGGTGGCGACCTCGAGCCTGGAGCTGGGGATCGACATGGGCGCGGTCGACCTCGTCATCCAGGTCGAGTCGCCGAAGTCGGTGGCCCGGGGCCTGCAGCGGATCGGCCGCGCCGGCCACTCGGTCGGCGACGTCAGCACCGGGCGGATCTTCCCGAAGTTCCGCGGCGACCTGTTGGAGTGCGCTGTCGTGGCCAAGCGGATGCGCGCGGCGCAGATCGAGACGACGGTCGTGCCGCGCAACGCGCTCGACGTCCTCGCCCAGCAGATCGTCGCGATCGCGGCCGCGGCGGGCGACGACGCGCCCGTGCCGGTCGATCAGCTGTTCGCGCTGATCACGAACACCTACTCCTACGCCGAGCTGACCCAGAAGAGCTTCGAGAACGTGCTCGACATGCTCGACGGCCGCTACCCGTCGTCGGAGTTCGCCGAGCTGCGCCCGCGGATCATCTGGGACCGCGTGGGCGGCACGATTCGACCGCGCCCCGGCGCCCGCCAGCTGGCCGTGACGAACGCCGGCACCATTCCCGACCGCGGCCTGTACGCGGTGACGCTGCCCGACGGCCGGCGCGTCGGCGAGCTCGACGAGGAGATGGTCTATGAGGCGCGGCCGGGCCAGACATTCCTGCTCGGTGCCTCGACGTGGCGGATCGAGGAGATCGGCCGCGACCGGGTGATCGTCACGCCGGCGCCGGGCCTGCCCGGCGCGGTCCCGTTCTGGAAGGGCGACTCGATGGGCCGACCGCGCGAGCTCGGCGAGGCGATCGGCGCGTTCAGCCGCTGGGCTGTCGATCAGACGCCCGAGCGATTGCAAGCCGACTACGACCTCGACGAGAAGGCCGCCAAGAACCTGCTGGCGTACCTCACCGAGCAGCAGGCGGCGACCCGCGTCATCCCCTCCGACACGACGATCGTGATCGAGCGCTTCCGCGACGAGATCGGCGACTGGCGGCTGTGCGTGCTCAGCCCGTTCGGCGGCCGCGTGCACGCCGCCTGGGGCCTGGCGCTGTCGGCGAAGATCCGCGACGAGCTCGGACTGGAGTCCGACGCGATCTGGTCCGACGACGGGATCATCGTCCACCTCCCCGACGCCGAGGAGCCGCCCGGAGCGGACATCGTTTTGATTGATCCCGACGAGCTGGAGGATCGGGTGGTGGCGGAGCTGGGCGCCTCGGCGCTGTTCGGCGCGCGCTTCCGCGAGAACGCCGCCCGCGCGCTGCTGATCCCGCGCGCCCGCCCCGGCAAGCGGACGCCGCTGTGGCAGCAGCGGCTGAAGTCCCAGACGCTGCTCGAGGTCGCCAAGAAGTACGGCGAGTTCCCGATCATCCTCGAGACCTACCGCGAGTGCCTGCGCGACGTGCTCGACCTGCCCGGGTTGACGGAACTGCTGACGAAGCTCCACCGCCGGGAGCTGTCGCTGGTCGAGGTGGAGACCGCCACCGCCTCGCCGTTCGCCTCCAGCCTGCTGTTCGACTACGTCGCCACCTACATGTACGAGGGCGACACGCCGAACGCCGAGCGCCGCGCCGCCGCGCTATCGCTCGACCGCGACCTGCTGCGCGAGCTGCTCGGCCAGGACGAGCTGCGCGACCTGATCGACCCGGGCGCGCTGGAACAGGTGGAGAACGACCTGCAGTTCCTCACCGAGCACCGGCAGGCGACCGGGAAGGACACCCTGCACGACATCCTCCGCGTGCTCGGCGACCTCACCGACGCCGAGGCGGCCGGCCGTGTGCTCCCCGGCCTCGACGCGGCGGCGATGCTCGAAGCGCTGCGCGCCGAGCGCCGCGCGCTCCGCGTCAGGGTGAATAGCGAGGAGCGATGGATCGACGCCGCCGACGCCGGCCTGTACCGCGACGCGCTCGGCGTCGTGCCGCCGGGCGGGCTGCCGGCGGCGTTCCTGGAGGACGTGACGGGCGGGCTGACGAAGCTCGCCCGGCGCTACGCCACCACCCACGGTCCCTTCACCTCGACCGAGATACGCGCGCGTTACGGCGTCGACATGAGCGCCTCGCTGGCCGTGCTGGAGCGCGACGGCGAGCTCGTCCGTGGCGAGTTGCGCCCGGGTGGCTCCGACCGCGAGTGGTGCCATCCCGACGTGCTGCGCCGGTTGCGGCGCGCGTCGCTGGCCGTGCTGCGCCAGGAGATCGAACCGGTCGACGCACAGGCCCTCGCTCGCTTCCTGCCCGGCTGGCAGAACGTCGATCGTCACCCCGCGGGCGGCGCCGGGATCGACCGCCTGCGCGAGGCGCTCGTCCCCCTTCAAGGCCTGCCGCTCCCGCCCGAGGTGTGGGAGCGCGACGTGCTGCCGCGCCGCGTTGGGGCGTACTCGCCGTCGTGGATCGACCAGCTCTGCGCGTCGGGCGAGCTCGTGTGGGTGGGCGCCGGCGCGCTCGGGCGCAACTCGGGTCGCGTCGCGCTGTACTTCCGTGACGACGCCGCCGCCCTCGGAGCGCCGCCGGCCAGGAGCGCGATCGACACGACGTCCGACGCCCACGCCGCCGTGCGCGCTCGCCTGGCGGTCGGGGCGTGTTTCTTCACCGACCTGCTCGTCGATGTCGCGCTCGCGCCCGAGCAGATGCAGGAGGCGCTGTGGGATCTCGTGTGGGCGGGCGAGATCACGAACGACGCGTTTGCGCCGTTGCGGGCGCCGCGGCTGACGCTCACCCGCGCCCAGCGCGCCGCTGGAAATCGACCACGCGCCGGCCGGTTCGCCGCCCGGGGCCGGCGTGGCGGAGCGGCCCCACAGGTTCAGGGCCGCTGGTCGCTGACAACCTCGCTGTTCGCCGCCGCCGACGCCGATCCGAGCGCGCGCCGGCGCGCCATCGCCGAGCTGCTGCTGGAGCGCTACGGCGTCCTCACCCGCGAGCAGGTGCTGGCCGAAGGCATCGCCGGCGGCTTCGCGTCGATCTACTCGGAGCTGACGCAGCTGGAGACGCTGGGGATCGCGCGGCGCGGCTACTTCGTCGAGGGGCTCGGCGGGGCTCAGTTCGCGCTGCCGGGCGCGGTTGAGCGGCTGCGCTCCGCGCCGGGCCTCGACGAGCCGGGCCTCGTGCTGTCGGCGGTCGATCCGGCGCAGCCCTACGGCGGCGTCCTCCCGTGGCCCACCCGGATCGAGGGGCAGCGCACCCCCGCACGGAGCGCCGGGGCGTACGTCGTGCTCGTCGCCGGCGAGCCGATCATCTACCTGGAGCGTGGCGGCAAGGGCCTGCTGACCCTTGTGGCCCGCGACGATGAGCGCCTGCACCGCGCGCTCGGCGCTCTCGCGGCCGAGGTGACCCGCGGGCGGATCAAGCGCGTTGCGCTGGAGAAGATCGACGGCGAGCCGGCGATGGGTTCGTCGCTGGCTCCGCTGCTGACCGCGGTCGGGTTCCAGGAGGGTCCCCGCCGGATGACCCTCAGCGCGTAACGGCGCGGTGCCCGAGGGCGACACGATCCTGTGGGCGGCGACGCGGATGCGCCCGGTGCTGGCGGGCCAGGTGCCCGACGCGGTGACGATGCCGGCCGGCTCGGCGAGTGCCCTGCGCGGCTCGCCTGGGCGCGAGCGCTGGCCGCAGCGGCTGCAGGGACGCCCGATCGAGCGGATCGACACCCATGGCAAGAACCTCCTGATCCGGTTCGAGGGCGACCTCGTGCTGCACTCGCATCTGCGCATGACCGGGGCGTGGGGCGTCTACCCGCCCGGGCGCCGCTGGCAGCGCTCGCCCGGTCGCGCCTGGCTCGTGATGACGCGGGCGGGTACCGACGTCGTCCAGTTCGACGGTCCCGTGCTGGACCTCGTCACCGCCGGGCGAGCGCGCTTCGACCAGCGGCTGGCCGGCCTCGGCCCCGACGTGCTGGCCGCGTCCTTCGACTACGACCGCTTCCTGGCGCGGCTGCGGGGAGACGATCCGACCCGACCGATCGGCGACGCCCTGCTCGACCAGCGCACCGTCTCGGGGATCGGGAACATCTGGAAGGCCGAGGGGTGCTGGGAGGCGCGCATCGATCCGTGGCGCGCGGTCGGTGACGTCACGGACGCCGAGGCGGTGGCCGTCATCGACGGCACCCGTCCGCGGATGCTCGCGTCGGGGACGCAGGGCCCGCGCTACGCGCGCGAGCAGGTGTACCGGAAGGTCGGGCGGCCGTGCCCGCGGTGCGGCACGGCGATCCGCTCGCGCGGGCAGGGCGAGGGGGCACGGATGACCTACTGGTGCCCCGGCTGTCAGCATTAACGCATGAGCGAGCGCATATTGCGGAGGGTCGGCCACAAGGGCGCCGATCTGATCGCCCCCGGCAACACCCATGCCAGCTTCGACGCCGCCCTGGCGGCCGGCGTCGACATGATCGAGTTCGACGTGCTGGTCGAGCCGCCCGCCGATTGGCGCTCGATCCCCGTGCGCCGGGCCGAGCGCCGGACCTGGCCGCAGGAGCGGCTGATCCTTGCCCATGACTGGAAGGACGCCAGCTCGCGGGCGCCGCACACGCTGGAGGAAGGGCTGGCGCACCTCGCCTCCGAGCGGTTCTCCGAGGTCGAGCTCGACATCGATCTGAAGCTCCCCGGCTACGAGCTGCGCGTGCTCGACGCGCTGCGCCGCCACGACCTCGTCGGGCGCGCGCTGGTGTCCAGCCAGTACCGGCACAGCCTGGCCGTGATCCGACACGCCGAGCCGAGCGTCCGTCTCGGCTGGTCGGTTCCCAAGCTCCGGCGGGACCCGTTCCAGTACCCGGCGCTGCTGCCGGCGACGATGATCGGGCTCTACTCGCTGCGGGCGGCGCTCCCGACCCTCGCCGGGCGGGCGATCCGCAGCGGCCGCTGCGACGCCCTGATGGCCCACTGGCGCCTCGTGAGCCCCGCGCTTGTCGCCAGCGTGCGCGCCGCCGGCGGCGAGCTGTACGTCTGGACCGTCGACGAGCTGCCGCGCATCCGCGCGCTCCAGGAGCTCGGCGTCGACGGCGTGATCACGAACGACCCGCGGCTGTTCACGGCACCCGCCTAGAGCAGCGGCCCGCCTGACCGGGAGCCGGGTGCCGGGCTCGACGCGACACGCGACACTAGGCGCGGGACGCTCGCCCGGCGGCCAGCAGCGCGGCCGCGCCCGCGGCCAGCGCGGCCAACAGAAAGGCGTCCGTCGCGTGCCCGGCATGGGTGAGCGCCCCGGCGATCGCGTTGGCGGCGCCCTGGCCGCCGGCGATCCCGAACGACAGCCAGCCGAACGCCTCGGCCGCGGCCGCCGGCGCGACGTGGTCGTCGACGAGCAGCGAGCCAGTGGTCAGCGCCGGGTTCAGCACGCCGCCGGCCGCCAGCAGCAGCACGCCGAGGATCACGAGGCTCCCGACGGGCACAACCGCCGCCAGCAGCGCGGTCAGGGCGGCGAGCAGGGCGCACAGGCGCAGCCCGGGGGAGCTCGGCCAGCGACGGCTGCCGTACAGCGCGGCGCCGGCGATGCCGCCGACGGCCAGCGCGGCGATCAGCAGCCCGGTGGCGGCCGAGGCGTGGTGGGCCGTGGCCGTGGTCGGCACGGCCACCTCCAGCGATCCGACGACCGCTCCGATCAGCGCCGAGATCGCGATCAGCGTGCGGAGCGGTGGGGAGCGCCACACCCCGCCGGCGGGCACCGGCGCCCGCGGCGCCCGGGTGGCGTGGCGGCGGCCGGCGAGCACGGCGAACCCGAACGTCCCACCGGCCGTCACCGCGGCCAGCGCCAGCACCGCCACCGACGCGTTCGCCACCTCCAGGCACACCGACACGATCAGCGGACCGGTGAGGATCGCCAGCTCCTGGGTCAGGTACACCAGGCTGTAGGCGGCGGTGCGCTCGGCGTCGGGCAGCACCGTCCCCCAGGTCACTCGCATGCTCGTCGACAGCGGCGGCAGGGCGGCGCCGGCCACGACGCCGAGCGCCAGCAGCGCGACACCGGGCGCGCGCAGCTGGGCCAGGGCGACGATGCCGGCCAGCGCCGCCGGATGCACGACCCCGCACGTCGCCATCAGCGGCCCCGCGCCGCGGCGGTCGATCAGCCGGCCCTGGATCGGGCGAATCACGCCGGCCGCGACGTTCAGCGCGCCGACGACGCTGCCGGCCAGCACGTAGGACCCGCCGTGGGCGCGGATCACGAGGATCAGCCCGATTCCGGCGCCGCCCTGGCTGACCTGAGCCAGCAGGCCGGTCAGCGCCTCCCACGGAACGGCGGCATCGCGGAACAGCTCGCGGTACGCGCTCGAGCTCATCGCCCGGGGACGCTAGTGAGTCGCCTACTCGCCGATGCGGCAGTCGGCGGCGCTGTACCCGGCCGGGTCGGACTGCTGCACACCGATGATCCCCTGGCGCGTCCGGCGCGTCGTCGTCGCCACCAGGTGTGCGTTCACGCGCCAGGTGAAGGCGATCGTCGCGCTGAGCACGGCGGGCGGCGTGACCCTGAAGCTGACGCCCTCCTGGCGAAAGCCGCTAGACGCCGTTCCGGCGCCGGCCGTCGATTTCGAGTGGGGCACCGGCTTGAACCGACCCGACACGACCGAGTAGTACTCGAGCTCGACGACCATCTTCATCGTCGACCGGAACCCCAGGGCGGGGATCTGGCCCCGGATTCCGATCATGTTCCGATGCTTCTTCGTGTTGCAGATGTTCACCGTCGCCCACAGCCCGCGCGAGCGCTCGGCCTTCGCCACGGCGGCCCGAAAGGCGGACGCCGTCGGCGGCGCGGCGGACGCACTCGCGCCGATGGCGGGCGCGGCGGCGGCCGTCGCGACGAGGCCGAGGGGGATGACGATGCGGGACCGCAACACGACGAGGAACATACTGTGATGGATCGCCGGGGCCGGCGTAGTGGTGATGTGATCGAGAGTCCGAGCTCTCCGGGTGGCGAGACCGCGTCGTGGGCGCGCTTCGAAGAGCTGTACCGCTCCAGCCGGGATGACGTGTTCGCCTACGTGTGCACCCTGCTGCGCGATCCGGCGGCCGCCGAGGATGTGACGGCGCTCGCCTTCGAGCGGGCCTACCGGCGGCGCCGGAGCTTCGATCGCCGCCGCGGCGAGGAACGCGCGTGGTTGTTCGGGATCGCCCGCAACGCCGCGCTCGACGAGCTGCGCCGCCGCCGGCGTGTCGCCCCACTGCTCGCCGACCCCGAGGCGGAGACGCCGACCGTCGAGGACGACGCCGAGGTCGCCCTGCGCCGGACGGCCGTCCGGGTCGCGCTCGGGACGATGGCCGCGCGCGACCGCGAGCTGATCGCGCTGAAGTTCCACGCCGGGCTGACCAACGGCGAGCTGGCCAAGCTGCTCGGCGTCAGCGAGTCGAACGCCGGCACGATGCTCCACCGCGCGATCGAGAAGCTGAGGAAGGCGTGCAATGCGACAGCGTGACGAGCTCCCGCTCGACCCCGAGATCGCCGCCCAGTTGGACGCGATCGACGCCACGCTGGCCGGCGACCCCGTCGACCCGGCGTTCGCCGAGATCGCCGAGCTGGCGCTGCTGGTGCGCGCCGAGCGCCCCGCCGTGCGTCCCGGGTTTGCCGCTGAGCTCGACGAGCGGGCGGCGCGCCGGTTCGCCCCCGCGTCGAGCTCGGGCGCCACGTCGGGCCTTCGCGCCCGCGCACGCTCCCGGCTGTGGCCGGCGGCGGGCGCCCTGGCCACCGCGCTGACGGCGGCGATCGTCGCCGTGGTCGTGCTGAGCAGCGGCCACGCGAGCCGTCCGAGGCCCCTCGACGGCCTCGTGAAGGCGCCCCAGAACGTGGCGGCGAGCACCACCGCGACTAGCACCACCGCGACGAGCAGCTCCGCGGCGAGCGCGCCGGCAGCAGGCGCGCTGACGCCTAACGCCGCTGCGGCCCCGGCGGCCACGACCCCCTCGGCCAAGACGGCATCGCCGCCCGCGACGGCCACGCTCGGCCCATTGGCCTCCAGCGTTCAGCCGCATCAGAACGGCCGCAAGACGGTCCAGTCGGCCCAGCTGGCCCTGACCGTCGCGCCGGCCCGGATCGACGCCGTCGCCCAGGAGGCGTTCGACGCGATCGGTACCGAGAACGGCATCGTCGAGCACTCGAACGTGACCAGCGGCGCCGGCGGCTACGCCGACATCCAGCTCAGCGTCCCGAACGCCAACCTCGGGGAGACGATGACCCGGCTGTCGTCGCTGCGCTTCGCCACCGTCTCGCAGCGCACCGACATCAGCCAGGACGTGAACGACCAGTACGTGAATGATGTGCGCGCCCTGCGCGACGCGCGCGCGCTGCGCACCTCGCTGCTGAAGCAGCTGGCCGCGGCCGTCACCCAGCAGCAGATCGACAGCCTGAACGCGCGGATCCATGACGCCGAGGCCACGATCGCCGGCGACGAACGCACGCTCGACTCGCTGAACAAGAAGGTCAACCTCAGCCAGATCGACCTGACCATCAACTCCGGGCCGGTTCCCGTGCCGCTTGGCACGTCGTCCGGTGGCGGGTTCACGCTGCATCGTGCCGTCCACGACGCCGGCCGCGTGCTGGTCGTCGTCGCCGGCGTCGCGCTGATCGCGCTTGCCGTGCTGGTGCCGCTCGCGCTGCTCGTGGCCCTCGCCGCCTGGATCGCCGCGACCCTGCGCCGCCGCGGGCGCGAGCAGGCCCTCGACGCGACGTAGCTAACTAACGCCCTGGTTCGTCGGCCGTGCAGGCCTCGGCGGCGCGGGGCGCGAAGCGCGCGAACACGGTCGATAGCGTCGTCAGCTCGGTGGGGCTCAGCTGCGCGAAGAAGCGCTCGTTGACCGACGCGAAGTGCGTCGCCTGGGCGCTCCGCGCCAGCGCCAGCCCGGCGTCGGTCAACAGCGCCTCGACGGCCCGGGCGTCGGCGGCGCACGGCTGGCGTCTGACGAGCTCGCGCCGCTCCAGGGCGTCGACGATTCGCGAGATGCGGCTGAGGCTGAGGCCGCTCTCGACGGCCAGCTGGGAGAGCCGCAAGCAGCGGCCGTCGGCGGCGGCCAGCCGACCGAGAACCTCCAGCGCGCTGAGGCTGAGGTCGTGACGGGAGTCGAGCTCGGCGTCGAGCGCTCGCGTCAGCCGCTTGTGCGTCTCCAGCAGCCCGATCCAGGCGTCACGGTGAACGTCTGACCAGCGGGCCAGCCCATCATCGCCGATCACGAACGAACATGTGCGCTCTGTGCTGTCGGAGGATGATGAGATTGATACGGCCATTGTTGCCCTAGCAAGTATAGCGCACCGGCTCACTTGCAATCCTCCACTTTCCGAGGTCACTCGATGAAGCTCGACGGACTCCACCACATCACGATGATCACCGGCGACGCGCAGCGGAACGTCGACTTCTACGCCGGCGTCTTGGGGCTGCGGCTGGTGAAGCAGACGGTCAACTTCGACCAGCCCGAGGCCTACCACCTGTACTTCGGCGACGAGCAGGGGGCGCCGGGCTCAATCCTCACCTGGTTCGAGTTCCCCGGCGCCGCGCGCGGCCGTGCGGGCGCGGGGCAGATCCACGCGCTCCAGCTCGGCGTGCCATCGGAGGCGGCGCTCGATTGGTGGGGTGAGCGGCTCGAACTCAAGGGCTACTCCTCCCGGGAGGTCGGCACGAGGCTCGGTTCCGCCATGGCGGTGGCGGCGCGGGGGTTCGAGGATTACGACGGCTTGTCGCTCGAGCTGGTCGTCGCGACCGACGGCAACCGGCCGCTGCGCGCCGTTCATCCGGAGATCCCGGCCGAGTTCGCCATCACCGGAGCAGAGGGCGCGCGCGCCTACAGCTCGTATGCGCCCGTCGAGGAGAAGGTGCTGACCGACACGCTCGGCTTCACGTTCGAGGGCGCGGGCGGCTACCGCCTGACCGGCGATCACCGTCATTTCCACTGGGCCCACGACCCGGCGCCGGGGGATCACGGACTGCAGGGAGCGGGCAGCGTCCACCACATCGCCTGGGCGTCGCGCGATCAGGACCATCTGGCCTGGCGCGAGCGCGTCCTGGCGGCCGGCGGTCACGTCACGGAGGTCCTCGATCGCGACTACTTCCGCTCGATCTACTTCCGCGAGCCGCGCGGGGTGCTGTTCGAGATCGCCACGCTGTCGCCGGGGTTCGCCGTCGACGAGGACCCCGACCATCTCGGTGAGGCGCTGCGCCTGCCGAAGATGCACGAGCACCTCCGCGCGCACCTGGAACAGACCCTGACCCCGCTCGTGAACCCGCGGGCCACGGAGGCGGCGCGATGAGTCGCCTGACGTACGCCGAGCGCCTCGCCGAGGGCCCGGCCGACGGCCTGCTCGTGCTCCATCACGGGCGTGGAACCGATGAGCGCGACCTGCTCGGGCTGGCCGACGTGCTCGATCCGGATCGCCGGCTGCACGTCGTCTCGCCGCGCGGGCCGCTGACGCTGCCGGGGTCGCCGGGGTATCACTGGTACGTGGTCCCGCGCGTCGGTTTCCCCGACCCAAGCACGTTCCGCGCCACGATGGACCTGCTCTCGGAGTTCCACGACGAGCTGCGGGAGCGGACCGGGATCGGCCCGGAGCGGACCGTGCTCGGCGGGTTCTCGCAGGGCACGGTGATGAGCTACGCCCAGGCCCTCGACCCCTCGCGCCCGGCGCCCGGCGGCGTGCTCGCGTTCTCCGGTTTCATCCCGACCGTCGAGGGCTGGCAGCCGTCGCTGAACGACCGCCAGGACACCAAGGTATTCATCGCCCACGGTCGCCGGGACCCTGTGATCGGCGTCGAGTTCGCGCGGGCGGCGCGCCAGACGCTGTCCGCCGCCGGGCTGGCGCTCGAGTACCACGAGTCCGATGCGGGGCACCAGATCGCCCCCGAGGATCTGCGCGCCGCTATCTCGTGGCTCCCCGGTGTGGTATCTCTGGCTGCGGATGCCCGCCACCAGTGAGGACACGATTGCGCTGCTGAGGCGCGTGCCCGCGTTCGCGGCGCTGGCGCAGGAGGATCTGGAGCGCGTGGCGCAGGTGGCGGTCCCACGCCGGTTCGACGCCGGCGAGACCGTGTTCCGGGAGGGCGACGAGAGCAACACGTGCTACATCGTCCGCTCGGGCATGGCGCGGGCGATCCGCGAGCATCCGGACGGCCGCTCGATCACGCTGGCCAACTTCGGGCCCGGCGACATCTTCGGCGAGCTGGCGATGTTCGACAACGAGCGGCGCTCGGCGACGGTCGAGACCGTGGCGAGCAGCGAGGTGATCGCGATCCTCGGCGGCGACATGCGGCGGCTGCTGCGCGAGCATCCGGACATCGCCGTGAAGCTGCTGGCCGCGCTCGGGCGGCGCCTGCGCGAGACGAACGAGCGCCTGGCCCGCCAGTCGTTCCAGACCGTCCAGAGCCGCGTGGCGTCGGTGCTCGCCCAGCTCGTGGCCACGGCCCGCAACGACGGCGCCCCCGGGACTGACGTGCTGATCACCTCCACGCAGGCCGATCTGGCTCAGCTGGCCGGATCCTCGCGCGAGTCGGCCAGTCGCTTCCTGGCCGTGCTGGAGCGCGCCGGGGTGATCTCGCAGGGTCGGGGCCGGTTGATCGTCCACGACCCCGCGGCGCTCGAACGGTATGTCTACTGAATTCTCCGCCGGCGGGGTCGTCGTCCGCGACGGCCAGGTGGCGGTGATCGTGCCGGTGAAACGCGGCGCGGGCGGGATCAGAGTGCTCGGCCTGCCGAAGGGCCATCCCGACGATGGCGAGACGGCCGAGCAGGCCGCGATGCGCGAGGTGCGCGAGGAGACGGGGCTGAGCGTCGAGCTGATCGCGCCGCTCGGCGAGACCTCCTACGCGTACGACCGCCACGGCCGGCCGACGGACAAGCGAGTCGCCTTCTTCTTGATGGAGTATCGCTCGGGGAGCCTCGACGACCACGACCACGAGATCGAGGAGGCGCACTGGTTGCCGATCGAGCAGGCCGCCTCCGAGCTCACCTACGAAGGAGAGCGCGAGATGGTCAGGCGGGCCCTCACGCGATCGCGGCGCGATCTGTAGGCTCCGGCCCGATGCGCGTACTGAATTTCTACTCATCGGTGTTCGCCGATCAGCTGCGGCGCGGCCGAAAGACGGCGACGATCCGCTTGGGCGACAAGTCGCACAAGTACCGCAAGAACGAGTGCGTGCTCGTGACGATCGGCTATCAGCACTCTCCGCGCGAGAAGATCTTCCACGCCGTCATCGACCAGGTCGAGGTGAAGCGCGTCCAGGACCTCTCGCCGCGCGACATCGAGCACGATAACCCGGAGTTTCGTCGCGTTGACGAGATGGTCCACTTCCTGGAGCAGATCTACGGCCGCAAGGTGTCGCTGCAGGACACGGTCACGGTCGTGCGCTTCTCGCAGATCATCGAGCCGTCCACCGACGGCTTCCGGGACCGCATGCACGGTCTCGGCGGCGCGCGTAACTGACCTACTTCACCTCGATCCGCAGGGCGACTTTCGTCGTGCGGGCCTCCCGCACCGTGATGCGGTCGCTGAGCAGCACGCGGCCGCTCCGGGCACCGAGCAGCAGCACCATGTAGCGGCCGGGCTGGGCGAGCCAGGAGAAGTGCGCCGAGCGCAGTCGCGCGGACGCGATCACCGCACCGGCGCGGACGAGCACGACGCGGTCGGCCTCCCGGCACCGGGTCGCGGCGCCGCAGCGGGTTCCGAGCCGGCACCGTCCGGGCGCCTTCCCGCCGCATACGTCCACCGTGCCGAGGATCTTGCCGGGCAGGATGACCGGGCCCGGGCCGAGGGGCGGCCGAGCCGTCACCGTCGCGCCGAGCGCGACGGCCGTCCCGCTGGCCGCGAGGAGCACCGTCAGCAGGACGGTGCGGGCGGTGAATCGCATACGACCACACTACGGCGGACGCCTCCGAGCGTCACGACGTGAAAATCTTGGCACTCTCGCGTGAAGAGTGCCGAGAAAAGCTTGAGCCACCGCTCCGAGTAGCTATAGTCGCTGAGCGTTGGCACTCTCATGCCGAGAGTGCCAAGACGCTCATTTTCCACCCGGAGGTTGTTTCACATGAAGCTCAAGCCCCTTGGCGATCGACTGATCGTACGGGCTATCGAGGAGGAGGAGACCACCGCAAGTGGCATCGTGCTCCCCGATACCGCAAAGGAAAAGCCCCAGAAGGGGAAGGTCCTTGCCGTCGGTGACGGGAAGGTCAACGAGGACACCGGCAAGCGCACCCCGCTTGACGTCGCCGAAGGCGACGAAGTCCTCTACAGCAAGTACGGCGGCACCGAGATCAAGGTGGACGGTGAGGAACTCCTCGTCCTTCGTGAGTCCGACGTGCTGGCCAAGGTCCAGTAAGACCGCTCAGGAGAAACAGAACAGATATGGCTCATAAAGAACTGAAGTACGACGCGGAGGCCCGCAAGGCGCTCGAGCAGGGTGTCGACGCGGTAGCCAACGCCGTCAAGGTCACGCTCGGCCCCAAGGGCCGCTACGTGGTCCTCGACAAGAAGTTCGGGGCGCCCACGATCACGAACGACGGCGTCACCATCGCCCGTGAGATCGAGGTCGAGGACGTCTTCCAGAACCAGGGCGCCCAGCTCGTCCGCGAGGTCGCCACGGCCACCAACGACGTGGCCGGCGACGGCACGACGACGGCGACCGTGCTGGCCCAGGCGATCGTTCGCCAGGGTCTGAAGAACGTCGCTGCCGGTGCCAACCCGCTGGCGCTCAAGCGCGGCATCGAGAAGGCCGTCGAGCAGGTCGTGGCGAACATCGCCGCGCAGTCGAAGGAGATCTCCGGCAAGGATCAGATCGCCCGCGTGGCGACGATCTCGGCCGGCGATGAGGAGATCGGCGACGTGATCGCCGACGCCATCGACAAGGTCGGCAAGGACGGCGTGGTCAACGTCGAGGAGGGCCAGACGTTCGGCATGGATCTCGAGTTCACCGAGGGCATGCAGTTCGACAAGGGCTACATCTCGCCCTACATGGTCACCGACCAGGACCGTATGGAGGCGACGCTGGAGGATCCCTACGTCCTCATCGCCAACTCCAAGATCGGCTCGGTCCGCGACATCCTCCCGATCCTGGAGCAGACGATCCAGTCGGGCAAGCCGCTGCTGATCATCGCCGAGGACGTCGAGGGCGAGTCCCTCGCGACGCTCGTGGTGAACAAGCTCCGCGGTACGTTCACCGGCGTGGCCGTCAAGGCGCCCGGCTTCGGCGACCGCCGCAAGCGGATGCTGGAGGACATCGCGATCCTGACCGGCGGCGAGGTCATCACCGAGGAGATGGGGCTGAAGCTGGAGAACACCCAGCTCTCGCAGCTCGGTCGCGCCCGCCGTGTCGTCGTCGCCAAGGACACCACGACGATCGTCGACGGTGCCGGTGACAGCAGCGCGATCAAGGGCCGCATCAACCAGATCAAGAACGAGATCGAGAACACCGACTCGGACTTCGATCGGGAGAAGCTGCAGGAGCGGCTGGCGAAGCTCTCCGGCGGCGTTGCCGTGGTCAAGGTCGGCGCAGCCACCGAGACCGAGATGAAGGAGAAGAAGCACCGCGTCGAGGACGCGCTGCAGGCCACCCGCGCCGCCCTGGAAGAGGGCATCGTGCCGGGCGGCGGCGTCGCGCTGCTGGTTTCGCAGAAGGCGCTGAACCTCGACCTGATCGAGGACGCGGACGAGAAGACCGGCGCGAAGATCGTGTTCCGCGCGCTGGAGGAGCCGCTCCGTCAGATCAGCGAGAACGCCGGGCTCGAGGGCTCGGTCGTCGTCAACGACGTCCGCAAGGCGAAGAAGGGCCAGGGCCTGAACGCCGCCAGCGGGGAGATCGTCGATCTGATCGCGGCCGGCATCATCGATCCGGCGATGGTCACGCGCTCCGCGCTGCAGAACGCCGCGTCGATCGCCAAGAACATCCTCACCACCGAGGCGATCGTCGCCGAGGTTCCGGACAAGGAGTCCGGCGGCGGTGGCATGGGCGGCGGCGGTATGCCCGACATGTCAGGAATGATGTAGGGCGATCAGCAAGCTGATTGGCAGTCTTCCGAGGGGCCCGGGCATTGCGCCCGGGCCCTTCGTGTTTCAGGCCGGGTTCTCGTGAACGGTGTTTAGCGCCTGAGCTCGTACGGGCCGGCGGGGAAGTACACGCGCTCGGCGATCGTGCCGGCGATGTGCTCGGCGTCGAACGCGACCTCGTCGAAGCTGCTCGACGCCCGCGCGCGCTCCCACGGGAGGCCGAGCAGGTACAGGCCCGGCACCTGCGTGCTGATACCGCGCTCGTGAGCCGGGCATTCGTCGCCGTCGAGCAGCGGCAGCTTCACCCACGACCAGTCGGCGCGGAAGCCCGTGGCCCAGACGACGGTGCGGATCCCGGCCGCACGCAGATCGAGCTCGTCGGCCGGCGGGCCGGCAAAGCGGAGAACCTCGCCGTCGCTCGCCGTCAGGCGCCCGTGCCGATGCAGGCCGTCGGCGGTCAAGCTGGCCAGATCGTGTGCGGTCGCGGAGCCGACCGAGAGATGCACGTCGCGGCCGGCGCGCATCAGGTCCTCGGCGATCTCGACGCCGGACTGGCCCGCTCCGACGACGAGGACGGCTCCGTCGGGCGGCGAGGTGGGGTTTCGATACGTCGCCGGCGTCAGCTGCGTGATCGCGGGCGCCAGGCCGGCCGCGAGGGCCGGGATCCGCGGGTGCTGGTGGGCGCCGACGGCCAGCACGAGCTGATCGCAGTGCAGCCGGCCGCGTCCGGTCGTGACGATGAAGCCGCCGCCGGCGTCGGCGCGCACGTCGTTCACGGCCACGCCCTCGCACAGCGGGACGTTGAACGATTCGGCGTAGCTCTCGAGGTGCTCGACGATCTCGTCGCGCGCCATGAACCCGTCGGGGTCCTGGCCGGGGTACGGGTGTCCGGGCAGCCGGCACTGCCAGTTCGGTGTGAGCGTGCGGAAGGCGTCCCACCGCTGCGAGCGCCACGCGCCGGCCAGCGCGCCCCGCTCCAGCACGACATGGTCGACCGACCGCGAGCGCAGATGCCAGCTGATGCTCAGGCCGGCATGACCACCGCCGATGACGACGACGTCGACGTGGCCTCCGAACCGCCTCGGCGGCGGGTAGCGGAGCGCTTGCGCCCCGCGCGCGAGCCGCTGCACGACCGCCGGCTCGTCGGGGTCGCCGGCCGCCGCCGCCGTGAAGGCAACGGACGCTTCGGCGGCCTCCGTCCCGCCGAAGCCGCACACCTCGCGGTTGCGCTCGCTCGCCTCGCGCAGTGCGATCTGGACGCGACGCACCAGCTCGGCGCGCGGGTAGACGCCGCCCTCCACGACCCAGCGCTCGATCGCGCGCGACGGCGAGTGTCCGTCAAACCGAGATCCGTCGGCCCACCGGATCGTGAACTCCACCTCGGGCATCCGACCAGTCTTGTCCGCGCGGCCCCGCACGGGCATGGCCACACGGCCAGGATTTGCCCGGGCGGCCCGGAGCATCTGGCCAAATGGCCTATGACCGCTGTGAGGCGCGCGACCCTGCGGCGGCGGCGTCGGGCGCCAGCGCGTCGTAGACCTCGCGCGTGCGGCGGGCGACTTCGGCCCAGTCGTAGCCAAGCACGTGCTCGCGCGCGTCGGCGATCAGCCGCGCGCGCTCGACGTCATCGGTCAGGACCCGCTCCAGCAACACGCGCAGGGCGTCGGCGTCCTTGGAGG
Source organism: Solirubrobacteraceae bacterium (assembly GCA_035552615.1). Classification (GTDB taxonomy): domain Bacteria; phylum Actinomycetota; class Thermoleophilia; order Solirubrobacterales; family Solirubrobacteraceae; genus Palsa-465. Next base: position 48,277 of record DASZLC010000119.1, on the reverse strand, counting down.
GAAAGCGCAGCCCGACCGTCTCGTCGCCGGGCACGACCTCGCGCAGGCCGCCGGTGTCGGCCACGATACAGAGGCAGCCAGAGGCCATCGCCTCCAGCGCCACGATCCCGAACGGCTCGTAGATCGACGGGACGATGCAGAGGTCCGACACTCGATACAGCGCGTGCAGCATGTCGTCGCCGACCCAGCCGAGGAAGGTGCCGTGCCGGGTCAGCCCGAGACGCTTGGCCTGGCGCTTGAGCTCCTCCTCGGCCGTGCCGCTGCCCGCCACCACGAACCGCACCTTCCGCCGCCGGCGGATCACGGGCGCGAGCGCGTCGAGCGCCAGGTGAAAGCCCTTCTCGTGGACGAGTCGCCCCACCAGCAGCACGAGCAGCTCGTCCTCGGCGGCGAACCGCGCCCGCAGCGCGGGCTCGTCAGCGCGCCCGGCGCCGATGCCGTCGAGCGGACCCGAGGGCGATTCTCCGACCGGCTCCAGGTCGGCCGGATCGATGCCGTTCGGGATCACCGTCACCTTCGCCCGCGGTACGCCGAAGATGCTGGCCACGTGGCCCTGCATGAACTGCGAACAGGTGATCAGGCGGTCGGCGTCGCGCGCCATTCGCCGCTCGACGGCGTGGATGTAGGACTGGGGGTGCTTGTCGACCCAGCCCTGGTGGCGCCCGTATTCGGTGGCGTGGATGGTTGTCAGCCACGGAAGCCCGCGGTCCTCAGCGATCCGTTTGGCCGCGGCGGCGACGAGCCAGTCGTGCGAGTGGACGAGGTCGAACTCGAACCGCGCGGCCAGCTCCAGCCCGAGCTGGCCCATGTGATCGTTCATGTCGTTCACCCAGCGGACGAACTCCTCGATGTCCGCCGGGAACGGCGGCTCGCGGACGCGGTGCACGGTCACGCCGTGGCGCTCCTCGCGCGTCGGCAGGCGCCCGCCGCCGCGGGTCAGCACGTGCATCTCGACGCCGCCCGCGACGAGGTGCTCGGAGAGCTTTCGGACGTGCCGTCCGAGCCCACCCTCGATCACCGGAGGGTACTCCCAGGAGATCAGCAGCACGCGCATCCTCGCCCCAGACCCTACCGGGAACAGCGTTTCCGAGCTCGGTCAGGCGTTCCGCCTGGTGTAGCTCGGGTCGAGGAGCGGGGAGCTCCTCGTCTTCCCGAGCTGATGCCGCGAGTACGCGTCGCCGAGCTCGGCGTTCAGCTTGAACGACTCGTGCTCGCCCCACGCGCACACGCCCACGCAGGTGATCAGGTGACCGTCGGAGCGCTTGAGCTTGATCAGCCGTCGCCGCGAGCCGCGACCTTGCAGCGCCGAGCGCACGGTGACGAAGCCCTCCACCTCAGGCCACGGGATCGTGTGCGTGCGCAGCGGGTTGTCGACGATCACGTGCGGCGCCGACGGAGCGGCGATCACCGAGGCGAGCGCCACCCGCACGAGGTACAGCGCGATCACGACGAACACCGCGCCGACGATGTCGTTGCCGGCCGCGTGCGTCTGGGCGAGGCCGACGACGATCATCGCGATGCCGACGGCGCCGGCCACAACGGCGCCGAGCCACGAGACGACCCGGTGCGATGTACTCCGGTAGACGTCCATCTCGCCGCCGTACATACCCACGGCGCCGGTGGCGTCAACCTAATCTTTCGTATACGGCGAAGCCGTGCTCGCCCACGAGCCCGGACAGCGGCTGGCCGGCGTCGAAGGACCGCCGCTCGCCCGTGAGGACCTCGCGCCACCGGCCGTTCGGAGCGTCGTGGAGGACGGGCTCATCGGCGCCCGCGCGCGGCAACATGGCCAGTGTCAGCACCGCGCCTCCCCGCACGAAGGCACAGCCCGCGGGGCCGGCCTGCAGCGGCTCGTAGCCGCCGCTGAACGGCGCCGGCCGTCGCGCGCGCAATCCGAGCAGGCGAAGCGCCACGTACAGCTTGCGCGTGTCACGGCCGGGGCCTCCGCCGCCGAGCAGGCGGCGCAGCAGCGACTGTCGCAGGCCCCAGTCGACAGGGCGGCGGTTGTCGGGGTCGACGAGCGCGCGGTACTCGATCTCGTCGCCCTGGTAGATGTCGGGCACGCCCGGCGCCGTCAGCTTCAACGCCAGCTGCCCGAGGGCGGCCCGCTCCCCGAGCTCGGCCACGCGGGTCAGGAACGGCACAAGCTCGCTGAGTAGCTGCTCGTCGGCATACAGCGCCCGGCAGAAGCGCGTGACCGCCTGCTCGTGGTCGATGTTGGGCGCCACCCAGTTCGTGGTGCGCTTCGCCTCGCGGAGCGCCTTCTCCACGTATGCGGTCAGCCGCTCCAGCTCGATCGGCCAGGCGCCGAGCAGCGTCTGGAAGATCAGGTAGCGCTCGACGTCGTCGGGCGCTCCCGCTGATCGGTGGCGCTCGCTCCTCGCACAAAATCGATCGAAATAGTGCGCGAGGTCGCCGGGAACCGACGACAGTGCACCGATCCGCGCGCGGACGTCGGCCGAGCGCTTGGCGTCGTGGGTCATCGTCGTCAACAGGTTCTCGGGGAGCCGCTCGGCGTTGGCGGCGTGAAACACCGCGACATCGATCCCGAAGCGCCCGGGGTCCCCGCCCACATCGTTCAGCGCCAGCAGCCGGCAGTACCGGTAGAACGCGGTGTCCTCGACGCCCTTGGCCATGATCGCGGGCGTGGTCTGCTGAAAGCGCGTGACGAACTCCGGAGGGCCGTGCAGGAGGGCGGTCGCGATCGTCTCGTCCATCCCCGAGGCCTCGATCGCCGCCCGGTCGGCGTCCGCGACCAGGCCGCTGCCCGGGTCGATGTACGTCCGATAGACGGGCAACGAGGAGAGCGCGGCAGCGAGTGGGCGATTGTGGTCGCTATGCGAGAACAATCGCCCAAGCCGCTCGAGCTCCGGGCGGAATGTGCCGGTGGCCTGCTCCAGTTTGGCCTCGACAGCGACCTCGGCGAACGACCGCCGATCGCCACTCACTCGTTCCCATAGGGCCGTGAGATCGCGTTCTCCCGCGGGGTCGACGTACAGCGCGCACACGTCGTTGAGGAACTCGTACCCGACGGTGCCGCTGACCGGCCACTCACGGAGCTTCTCAAAAGGCTGAAGGATCTTCTCCACCCACACCCGCCCAGCGCCGCCGGCCCGCAACCGCCCCAGATATTCGGCCGGGTCGGCCAACCCGTCGGGATGGTCGACCCGCAGGCCGTCGACCAAGCCGTCGCGCACCAGTCGCAGCACCAGCCCGGAGACGGCCTCGAACACCTCGGGATCCTCGACGCGCACCCCGGCCAGCTCGTCGATGTCGAAGAACCGCCGGTGCAGTCCGGTGGCCGGATCGATATCGAAGAACTTCGGCCGCAGCACCGGGTCGGCCCAGAAGCGGTTGTGGTCGTCGACGCACATGTGGTTGGGCACGACATCGAGCACGATCCCCAGACCGGCGCCCGCGGCGGCGGCAGCGAGCGCGCGGAAGCGAGGCAGGCCGCCGAGGTTCTCTGAGAGCCGCGCCGGGTCGATCACGTCGTAGCCGTGGGTCGAGCCCGGGCGGGCCTGGAACGACGGCGACAGGTACAGGTGCGAGATGCCGAGGTCCCGGAGGTAGGGGATCAGCTCGCGGGCGGCGTCGAACCCGAAGCCGGCGGTCAACTGCAGGCGGTAGGTGGCACGGAGTTCACTCGGGGCCATGGGGCGGGCGTCGCCGCCGGAGTGAACTCCGCGAGCTCTAGCCATTCGCGCGCTTGAGCACGAGCAGCGATCGTCCCTCCAGGGTCACCTCGGCGCGCGCCGGGTAGCCCGCGCTGCCCGGCTCGGCGTCCGGGGTGCCGGTGGAGAGCTCCAGTGTCCACGCCTCGCCGAAGCGCGCCCGGGGCAGGGTGAACGTGCGCTCCTCGCCACAGGCGTTGAACAGCACGAGGAACGAGTCGTCGCGGATCTGCTCGCCGCGCGGGCCCGGGTTGGGGATCGCGTCGCCGTTCAGGAACAGGCCGAGCACGGGGTCGCCCTCCTCCCAGTCGGACTTCGTCATCTTGCGGCCGTCGAGCCGGAACCACCACGCGTCCGGCAGCTCGCTGGCGTCGTCGGGATCGCTGCCTTCCAGGAAGCTCTCGCGCCGGAACACGGGATGGTGGTGGCGCAGCGCGATCAGCCGCTGGGTGAAGGCATGCAGCCCGTCGACGGCGCCCGGCGACCAGTCGAACCACGACAGCTCGTCGTCCTGGCACCACCCGTTGTTGTTGCCGTGCTGCGTGCGACCGAGCTCGTCGCCCCCGAGCAGCATCGGCGTTCCCTGGGAGATGAGCAGCGTGGCCAGGAAGTTGCGCTGCTGACGGGCGCGCAGCTCCAGGATCGCCTCGTCGTCCGTGTCGCCCTCGACACCGCAATTCCACGAGCGATTGTCGTCGGTGCCGTCCTGGTTGTCTTCCAGGTTGGCCTCGTTGTGCTTGTCGTTGTAGGAGACGAGATCGCGCAGGGTGAAGCCGTCGTGGGCGGTGATGAAGTTGATCGACGCGAACGGGTCGCGTCCGTCGGCCTGGTACAGGTCCGACGAGCCCGAGAGCCGGGAGGCGAAGTCGCCGCGGCTGGCCTGCCCGCGCCAGAAGTCGCGCATCGTGTCGCGGTACATCCCGTTCCACTCCGACCACAGCACGGGGAAGTTGCCCACCTGATAGCCGCCCGGGCCGACGTCCCAGGGCTCGGCGATCAGCTTCACCTGAGACAAGAACGGGTCCTGATGGATCACGTCGAAGAACGCCGAGAGGCGGTCGACGTCGAAGAACTCGCGGGCCAGCGCACTCGCCAAGTCGAAGCGGAAGCCGTCGACGTGACACTCGGACACCCAGTAGCGCAGCGAGTCCATGATCAGCCGCAGCACGCTGGGGTTCACCGGGTTCAGCGAGTTCCCGGTGCCGGTGAAGTCGACGTAGAAGCGCGGGTCCTCGGGGTTCAGGCGGTAGTAGCTGGCGTTGTCGACGCCCTTGAACGAGAGCATCGGCCCGAGCTGGTTGCCCTCGGCGGTGTGGTTGTAGACGACGTCGAGGATCACCTCGATCCCGGCGCGGTGCATCGCCTTCACCATCCCCTTGAACTCGCGCACCTGCTCGCCGCGGGTACCGGTGGCGGCGTACTCGGAGTGCGGGGCGAAGTACCCGATCGTGCTGTAGCCCCAGTAGTTGCGCAGCCCGCGCTCGGCCAGGAACGACTCGTCGGAGATGTGGTGGATTGGAAGCAGCTCGATCGCGGTGACGCCGAGCTCCTTCAGGTAGTCGATCGCCGCATCGGAGGCGAGGCCCGCGTAGGTCCCGCGGATGTCCTCACGCACGTCGGGGTGGCGCATCGTGAAGCCCTTTACGTGGGTCTCGTAGATGACGGTGTCGGCGAACGGCACCCGGGGCGGACGGTCGCTCTCCCAGATGAACGCGTCGTCGATGACGACGGCCTTCGGGATCGCCGCGGCGTCGTCCTCGTCGTCGCGCTCCAGGTCGGCGTCGTCGGATCCGGTCGGCACGTAGGGCAGCACGTTGGCGTCGTGGCCCCAGTCGACGACCCCGTCGATCGCCTTCGCGTACGGATCGATCAGCAGCTTCGAGGGATTGAAGCGATGGCCCTCGCCGGGGGCGAAGGGGCCGTGGACGCGGTAGCCGTAGCGCTGCCCGGGGCCGATTCCCGGGATGTAGACGTGCCAGTTCAGCGCGCGCCGGGACGTCACCTCGATGCACGTCTCCTCGCCGTCGTCGTCGTACAGGCACAGCTGCACGCGCTCGGCGTTCGCCGAGAACAGCGAGAAGTTCGTCCCGCCCCCGTCCCAGGTGGCCCCGAGCGGGAACGGTTCTCCAGGCCAGGTCTCGATCATGGAACCATGCAGCCTGTCAAACCGAGGGGGTTCGGAGCAGCGCGCCAGACAGCGGCGGCAACGTCACGGTGTGGCCGCCGAGCGTGACCGCGGCGTGGGTGGCGAGCACGAGCTCGGACGCCGCGCCGGGCTCTCCGGCCCGCAGCTCCGCCGTTTCGGCGGCGAAGCTCGCCACGAGCTCGAAGGCCCCGCGGCGCACGCGCAGCCAGCGCCGATCCTCGTCAAAGGTGATCGCGTCGGCGTCGCCCGGCGGCAGCACGCGCCGCGCCGCCAGCAGCCGCTCGTACAGCGCGGCGAGCCGCGGATCGCGCACCCGGGTCAGCTTCGAGGCCTCGAACGTCTCGATCGATTGGGGATCGGGGACCTCGTGGCCGAACGACGCGAACGCGGCGAACTCGGCCCTCCGCCCGTTTCGCGTCGCCTCGGCGATCTTCGTGTCGATGTGGTCGGAGAAGAACTGAAACGGCGCTCGCTCGCCGTACTCCTCGCCCATGAACAGCATCGGCGTGAACGGCGCCAGCAGCGTGCAGAACGCCGCCAGCGGACGCGCAGCGACCGGGAGCCGGTCGCCGAACGCGCGGTTGCCGACCTGGTCATGGTCCTGGCAGAAGACGACGAAGCGCTCGACTGGCACGTCGTCGGCCGGGGCCCCGAAGCGCCGCTTGCGGAACGTCGAGTAGTCGCCGTCGTGGACGTGAGGCCGGCGCATCGCCTTGGCCAGCAGCGCGACGCGCCCGAACTCCTCGTAGTAGCCGTCGCGTTCGTCGGTGACGAGCGTGCGCAGCGCGTGATGGAAGTCGTCGGCCCAGGTGGCGTCGCACCCCCATCCACGGTCCGGCTCGCGCATCACCTTCGGGTCGTTCAGCCCCGACTCGGCGATCACCAGCGCGTCCCGGTTGGCGGCGTGGACGCGGCGGGCGATGGCCTCCACGATCGGCTCGGCGCTGGAATCGTGGATGGCGTGGATGGCGTCGAGCCGGAGCCCGTCGATGCCGTAGTCGGCGATCCAGCCCTCGGCCGACTGCAGGACCCATTCGCGCACCGGGTCACACTGCTCGTCGTCGTAGTTCATCGCCTTGCCCCACGGGGTCTCGTATTTCGAGGTGAAGTACGGCCCGTATGCCTCCAGCGCCTTCACCCCGGAGGCGCCGACGTGGTTGTAGACGACGTCGAGGATCACCGCCAGGCCGAGCGCGTGGGCGGCGCCGACCAGCTCGATGACACCCGAGGGGCCGCCGTAGGAGGATTGCGCCGCGCTCAGGTACACGCCGTCGTAGCCCCACCCGCGGGCGCCGGGGAACTCGGCCACGGGCATGATCTCGATCGCTCCGACGCCGATCCGCGCGAGCTCCGGCAGGTGCTCGATCGCGCCCGCGAACGTCCCCTCCGGCGAGAAGGTGCCGACGTGCAGCTCGTAGATGACCAGCTCGCTCAGCGGCCGCGGGTCGCGCAGCGGCGACGGGGCCGCGGGCGCGTACACGCGCGACGCTCCGCGCAGCCCGCGGGGCTGCCAGCGCGACGCCGGGTCGGGCAGCCCGCGGCCGCGCCCGTTCAGGACGAAGCGGTAGTCCTCGCCCGGCGCGGCCTCCACGACCGCTCCGAACACGCCGAAGCCCTCGTGATCGAGCGGCGCGGTGCGGCCGTGCAACCGCACCGCCACCGAGTCGGCGCGCGGGGCCCAGACGCGGAACGACGTCGAGCCGTCCGGGCGCGGGCGTGCGCCCAGCGGCCGCTCCCACGGGTAGGACGTCAAGTGCGGGGGACCAGCACGGTCATTCGGGGACCAGCCACAGGCTGGCGAGGGGCGGCAACGTCAACTGGACGGACACCGGCTGGCCACCCCACGGGATCGGCTCGGGCTCGACGCTGCCCCAGTTGCCGACGTTACCGCCGCCATACGTCTCGGAGTCGGTGTTCAGCAGCTCGCGCCAGCGGCCGGAGCGTGGCAGTCCCAGCCGGTACCCGTCTCGCACCACCGGCGACAGGTTGACCACGACGGCCACCACCCGCTCGCCGTCACGCGAGGTGCGCGCGAACGCGATCACGTTGTTGTCGGCGTCGTTCGGTTCCAGCCAGTGGAAGCCCGACGGGTCGGAGTCAACCTCCCACAGTGCGGGCTCGTCCTTGTACACGCGGTTCAGGTCGCGCACGAGCGCCTGGATGCCGGCGTGCTCGGGCGCTTCCAACAGGTGCCACGGTAGCGAGCTGTCGGCGTTCCACTCGTCCTTCTGCCCCAGCTCCTGGCCCATGAACAGCAGCTTCTTGCCCGGGTGCGCCCACATGTAGGCGTACAGGGCGCGCAGGTTGGCCAGCTTCTGCCAGTGGTCGCCGGCCATCTTCGCGTACAGGCTGCCCTTGCCGTGCACGACCTCGTCGTGCGAGAGGGGCAGGATGAAGTTCTCGCTGAAGGCGTACATCAGGCTGAAGGTCAGCTCGTGGTGGTGGTGGCGGCGGTAGATCGGGTCCTGCTGGAAGTAGGCCAGCGTGTCGTGCATCCAGCCCATGTTCCACTTGAAGCCGAAGCCGAGCCCGCCGAGATAGGTGGGGCGCGAGACGCCCGGCCAGGCCGTCGACTCCTCGGCCGCCGAGATCACGCCTGGCTCCTGGCCGTGCACGAGCTCGTTCAGCTGCTTCAGGAACGAGACGGCGTCGAGGTCCTCGCGGCCGCCGAACTCGTTGGGGACCCACTCGCCCGCCTTGCGGGAGTAGTCGAGGTACAGCATCGACGCCACGGCGTCGACGCGGATCCCGTCGGCGTGGTACTCGCGCAGCCAGAACAGCGCGTTGGCGATCAGGAAGTTGCGGACCTCGTGCCGGGAGTAGTTGAACACGAGCGTGCCCCAGTCGGGGTGGGCGCCGCGGCGTGGGTCGGCGTGCTCGTAGAGCGCGGTGCCGTCGAACCGGGCGAGCGCGAACTCGTCGCGCGGGAAGTGCGCCGGCACCCAGTCGAGGATCACGCCGATGCCGTGCTCGTGCATCCGCTCCATGAAGGCGCGCAGGTCGTCGGGCGTGCCGTAGCGCGGGGTCGGCGCGTAGTAGCCGGTGACCTGGTAGCCCCACGATCCGGCGAACGGGTGCGCCATCACCGGCAGCAGTTCGACGTGCGTGAAGCCCATGTCCCGCGCGTAGGCGGAGAGCTCGTCGGCCAGCTCGACGTAGCTGAGCGACCGGTTGCCCTCCAACGAGTTGCGCCGCCAGGAGCCGAGGTGCACCTCGTAGATCGATACCGGCGCCTCGAACGGCAGCGACTCGCGTCGCGCCTGCAGGTGGTCCAGCTCGGGATCGGACCACTGGTGGCGCCGTCGGTTGACCACCGACGCGGTCTGCGGCGGCATCTCCGTCTCGAACGCGTAGGGGTCGGCCTTCAGCAGCAGCTCCCCGTTCGCGCCCAGGATCTCATACTTGTACCGCGCCCCGGCCTCGACGCCGGGCACGAACAGCTCCCAGATTCCGCTCGCGCCGAGCGACCGCGTGGCGTGCAGCCGACCGTCCCACGAGTTGAAGTCGCCGACGACGCTGAGCGCCCGCGCCGACGGCGCCCACACGGCGAATGCCGTGCCGTCCACGCCCTCGTGTTCTCTCAGATGCGCGCCGAGCAGTTCGTACAGCCGCTCGTGGCGCCCCTCCGCGATCAGGTGCAGGTCGAGCTCGCCGAGCGTCGGTCCGAAGGCGTACGGGTCGTCGATCGTGAACGTGTGGTCGGGGTCGTATTGAACCCGCAGCCGGTAGCGGAGCGGCAGTTCGGCGCCGGCGATCTCGGCCTCGAACACGCCGCCGGGATGGACCTGGGCCAGCGCCTCGGTGCTGCCGTCGCTCAGCACCGCGGTGACGGCGCGGGCCGCCGGTCGCAGCGCCCGGATGACCACGCCGCCGTCGCTCTGGTGCGCTCCGAGCACAGCATGCGGGTTGGTGTGCTCGCGACCGACGAGCGCTTCCAGCTCCTGGGTGGCGACCGTCATACATCCTCCTCGAGCAGGCGGCGGATTCCGGCGACCGGAATCGGTACCCAGTCGGGGCGGTTGTCGAGCTCGTAGCGAAGCTCGTAGACCGCCTTCTCCAGCTCGAAGATCGACAGCATGTTGTGGATCGGCGCCTCGCCGGCGGGCAGCAGGCCGGCGTCCACCTCGGTGAAGTAGCTGCCCAGGAAGGCCTGGCGGGCACGCTGCTCGAAGTCCGGCGGCGCCGATCTGCCCTGCAGCAGCTCGACGGCGGAGATGGCATACGCGAATGAGCGCAGCATCCCGGCCACGTCCTTCAGCGGCGAGCGCTTCTGACGGCGCTCGGGCAGCGGCCGCGCCGGCTCGCCCTCGAAATCGAGGATCACCCACCCGCGCGGCGTGTCGATGGTCTGACCGAGGTGGTAGTCGCCGTGGATCCGGATGTGCTTCCCGCCGGTGCCGATCTGCGAGCGCTGGGCGAGCTTCGCCCGGACGTCCTCGCCGCGGCCGAAGATCGGCGCGGCACGCTCGTCATCGGGTAACTGCAGGAAGATCCGCTCGATGTCCTCGTCGATCGTGGCCGTCAGCAGCGAGATCGCCTCGTTGCTCGGCTCCTCCGGCGAGAACGCGGGGTCTCCCCCGTCGGACCCGAGCACGGTGTGCATGCGCCCGGTGACGGCGCCGAGGCTGCCGAGCCGCTCCAGGAAGCGCTCGGGATCGGAGACGATCTCCTCCTGGGCCAGGTCCCAGCCATCGCGGCTGCCGCTGATGAACTCCTGGGCGATCCCCAGGGTCGCGGCCAGCGAGGCGCCCTCGTACTCGTACCAGCCGTGCAGCGGCGCGATGTTCGGGAATTCCCGCTGCGTCAGGAAGCGCAGCATCTCCAGGTCGGGGTTGATCCCCGGCTCCAGGCGCCGGAACAGCTTCAGCACGAGCCGGTCGCCGAACACGATCGACGAGTTCGATTGCTCGACCCCCATCGCCCGGACCGGCGCGTCGTCGGCGGGGCTCGGGTTCTCGGTGGAACGGCGGAAGCTGAATGTGCCCTCCGCGGTGTCGATGTCGGTGCCGGCATCGATCAGCTTCAGCAGCCCGCGCGCCCGCCACGGCTCGGAGACGATGTCGCGCTGCTCCGGTCCGTACAGCAGAAGCTGGTACAGCTCGTGCGTGCCGGTGGCGAAGCGGGCCTCGATCAGCGCCAGCGACAGGTCCTCCGCCAGCGCCGCCGCCTCAACCGTCTCCAGCGCGGTGACGGCTTTCGTTTTCGAGGCAAACCACCGCTGCGCGACGAGCCAGTCGGGGTCGACCTTGAGCAGGTTGTCAACGGGATGATCACCCATCGGCCGTCTCCTCATCGAGGGTGAACCAGTAGAACCCGCGGGGAGCCAGCGTCAGCAGGTAGGGGAGCTGGCCGATCCTCGGAAAGCGCGAGCGCCCGAACATCTCCACCGGGTTGCGACCCTCGAACGGGCTCAGATCGAGCTCCACCGCCTGCGCGGTGCGCGCCAGGTTGTGCACGCACAGAACAAGATCATCCTCGAACCGTCGGATCAGGGCGAAGATTCGCCTGTTCGAGCTGGCGATCGGCTCGTAGCTGCCGAAGCCGAACACGGGGTGCTCCTTGCGCAGCGCGATGAAGCGGTGCATCCAGCGCAGCAGCGAGCTGCTGGTCCGCAGGGCGGCCTCGACGTTCACCGCCTGATAGCCGTACACCGGATCCATCAGCGGCGGCGCGTACAGCTGCGCGAAGTCCGCCTTGGAAAAGCCGCCGTTGCGGTCGCCGGTCCACTGCATCGGCGTGCGGACGCCGTCGCGGTCGCCGAGGAAGACGTTGTCGCCCATCGCGATCTCGTCGCCGTAGTACAGGACCGGCGAGCCGGGCAGCGAGAACAGGATCGCCGTCATCAGCTCCATCTCGTCGCGGCCGTTGTCGAGCAGTGGCGCCAGCCGGCGGCGGATCCCCAGATTCAGCTTCATGCGGGGATCCTTCGCATACTCCGTGTACATGTAGTCGCGTTCCTCGTCGGTGACCATCTCCAGGGTCAGCTCGTCGTGGTTGCGCAGGAACAGCCCCCACTGGCAGGTGTCGGGGATCAGTGGCGTCCGTTCCAGGATCTCGTAGATCGGCGTCGCCTCCTCGCGGCGCACCGCCATGAACATCCGTGGCATCACGGGAAAGTGGAACGCCATCTGGCACTCCTCGCCGTTCGGTCCGAAGTACTCGACCACGTCCTCCGGCCATTGGTTGGCCTCGGCCAGCAGCACGCGATCCGCATAGCCGGCCTCGATCTCCTTGCGCACCCGCTGCAGGTAGGCGTGCGTCTCGGGCAGGTTTTCGCAGATCGTCCCCTCGCGCTCGAACAGGTACGGCACAGCGTCGAGGCGGAAGCCGTCGAGCCCCAACTCCAGCCAGAAGCGCAGGACGTCGAGCATGGCATCCTGAACCTCGGGGTTGTCGTAGTTCAGGTCCGGCTGGTGGGAGAAGAAGCGGTGCCAGTAGTACTGGCCGGCGACGGGGTCCCACGTCCAGTTCGACGACTCGGTGTCGATGAAGATGATTCGCGCGTCCTGGTAGCGCTCGGGGTTATCCGACCATACGTACCAATCGCGCTTCGGGCTGTCCGGAGCCGAGCGCGACTCCTGAAACCAAGGATGGTCGCTGGAGGTGTGGTTCATGACCAGGTCGGCGATCACGCGGATCCGGCGGGCGTGGGCGGCCTCGACCAGCTGGCGGACGTCCTCGACCGTGCCGTAGTCGGGGTGGACGTTGTAGAAGTCGGAGATGTCATAGCCGCCGTCGCGCATCGGCGAGGAGTAGAACGGCAGCAGCCAGATGCAGTCGATGCCGAGCCACTGCAGGTAGTCGAGCTTCTCGGTGAGCCCGCGGAAGTCGCCGGACCCGTCGCCGTTGGCGTCGAAGAAGCCGCGGATGTGGATCTCGTAGAACACGGCGCGCTTGAACCACAGCGGCTCGGACTCGAACCACTGGCTCGTCTGCGCGTACGACGGGGCCGACCCGGCGGGCGGCTGCGGAGGGTGCCCGTTGCCGTGCCCGCCTTGGCCGGGCATCGGGTGGTCGGGCCGCTCAGTCGTGGGCCTGGTCGCCATCACACCTCCACGGCGCACACGTGCGCTTGGCGGCGCCCCGGCTCCAGCCGGACGTAGTTGGGACCGATCCGCCACTGGAAGCGCTCGTCGGTGAGCAGGTCGTGGACGGTGAACACCGGGGGCAGCGCCAGGTGGGCGGGAATCACGGCCAGGCCCTCCTGCACGGCGTGCGGGTCGAGGTTGACGATCGTGATCACGGTATCGCCCCAGCCCTGCTTGGCGTAGGCGATCAGCGCGTCGTTCTCGGTCTCCAGGAAGGTGATGTTCGAGAAGCGCTGCAACGCCGGGTGCTCCCGCCGCGCGTGGTTGATGCGCGCCACCATGCCCAGCAGCGGGCCGTCAAGCGCGCGCTCCTTGATCTCGTACTTCTCCGAGTGCAGGTACTCCTCCGAGCCGGCCCGCACCGGCACGTTCTCGAAGTGCTCGAAGCCCGAGTAGATCCCGTAGCTGGGGCTCAGCGTGGCGGCCAGGACCAGCCGCGCCTCGAACGCGGGGCGCCCGCCGTGCTGCAGGTAGGCGTGCAGGATGTCTGGGGTATTGGCGAAGAAGTTCGGCCGGAAGTACTCCTGCTCGCCGGAGGAGGCGAGCTCGGTGACGTACTCGGTGAGTTCGTGGCGCGAGGTCTTCCAGGTGAAGTAGGTGTAGGACTGGGTGAACCCGATCTTGGCCAGATGGCGCATCACGGCCCGCCGCGTGAACGCCTCGGCCAAAAACACGACGTCGGGGTTGCGCTTGTGGACCTGGTCGATCAACCATGACCAGAACGGCGCCGGCTTCGTGTGGGGGTTGTCTACCCGGAACACGGTCACCCCGCAGTCGACCCACTGCAGCATCACCTTCAACAGGGCGTCCCAGAGCCCACGCCAGTCGGGCGAGTCCCAGTTCACGTTGTAGATGTCCTGGTAGCGCTTCGGCGGGTTCTCGGCGTACTTCAGCGTGCCGTCGGGCCGGCGATGGAACCAGTCGGGGTGCTCGGTGAGCCACGGGTGATCGGCCGAGCATTGGATCGCGAAGTCGAGCGCGATCTCGATCCCGTGCTCCCTGGCCGCCGCGGTCAGGGCGCGGAGATCCTCGATCGTCCCGAGGTCGGCGTGGACGGCATCGTGTCCGCCGGTGGCGTCGCCGATCGCCCATGGCGATCCCGGGTCTCCGGGGGCAGCGGTGAGCGCGTTGTCGCGGCCCTTGCGGTTCGTCTGGCCGATCGGATGGATCGGCGGCAGGTAGACGACGTCGAAGCCGAGCTCGGCCAGCGCCGGCAGTTGCGCGCGCACTCCGCGCAGCCCGCCCCACGAGCGGGGGAACAGCTCATACCAGGCGCCGAAGCAGGCCCGCACGCGCTCGACGGTCAGCTCCAGCGGTCGCTCCAGCGTGGTGGCGTCGGTGCGCGGCTGCTCGGCCTCGACGGCGTCGTACAGCGCGTTGTCCAGGGCGATCTCGCAGCGTGCCGCCTGGCTGAGGGCGCCGTCCTCCAGCGCGACCAGCGCGTGGCCGATCAGCGTCTTCGCGGCACGACCGGCCGACTCGGCGACCCCGCGCAGCAGCAGGATCCCCTCCGACAGCTCGCCGCTCAACTCGTCCTGGCCGGCGGCGACCTTGCGCTGCAGCTCGTCGCGCCAGGTGCCGAAGCGGTCGGTCCACGCCTCCACGTCGTACAGCCACAGGCCGGTCTGCGTGACCTCAAACTCCGCCGCCCAGCGCACGCCCTCCAGGGACGCGTCGACGCGGCGCAGCTCGCGCTCGCGCCAGCGCCTGGCGCCGGGCTGCTTGTAGCGGACGACGGCCCGCAGCAGCTCGTGGCCGTCGCGGAAGACGTCGACCGAGAACGCCACCGTGTCGCCGACGCACCGCTTCACGGGATAGCGCCCGCCGTCGACCGCCGGCTGGGGGTACTGGATCACGATCCGCGACGGTGCCTGCCTGGCCACGCGTCCCGCGCCGTTGGCGGAGCGCTTGGCGGCTGCCGTCGCCGCCGCGGTCGGTGCGTCGGAGCTGAGCCTGGTGGCGCGTGGGGGCACTAGTTTGAAAAGTAACCCGCTCGCCGCTTCGGGTAAACACCGGGTTGTGAACGACCACCGGCGCTGCAGCGGCGTCCAGCTGCATATCACCTCGCTGCCGGAGGGCCGGCTGGGGCCCGGGGCGTACCGGTTCGTCGACTGGCTGGCCGAGGCGGGGCAGTCGTGGTGGCAGGTGCTGCCGCTCACCCCGCCCGACCGCTACCACTCGCCGTACAAGGCGCAGTCGGCGTTCGCGGCCTGGCCGGGGCTGCTGGCCGACCGGCGGGCCCCGGTGAGCGCCTCCGAGCTGCTCGAGTTCCGCCAGCGCGAGGCGTTCTGGATCGGCGACTGGGAGCGATATGGGGGTCGCGGCGCGGCCGCCGACCAGGTCCGTTTCGCCCGCGAGTGGGGCGCGCTGCGCGCCTACGCCGCCGAGCGCGGCGTGCGCCTGTACGGCGATGTCGCCATCTATGTCTCGCCGGGGAGCGCCGATCATCGTGCCCATGGGGACCTGTTCCGCCAGGGCGTCCAGGCGGGCGCCCCGCCCGACGCGTACTCCGCCAAGGGACAGCTGTGGGGCAACCCGCTGTACGACTGGCCCGCGTTGCAGCGCACCGGCTACCGGTGGTGGGTCGAGCGCCTGCGCCGCACGCTTCAGCTGTTCGACCTCGCCCGCCTCGACCACTTCCGCGGGTTCGTGGCCTACTGGGAGGTGCCGCTCGGCGCGCGCGACGCCGCCGGCGGGCGCTGGCGGCGCGGCCCTGGGGCGGCGCTGTTTCGCGCCGTCTCGCGCGAGCTCGGGGTGCCGCTTCCGCCGCGCCTGGTCGCCGAGGACCTCGGCGTGATCACGCCGGCGGTACAGCGGTTGCGGGACGCGCTTGGGCTGGCGGGCATGCTCGTGCTCCAGTTCGGCTTCGATCCCGATGACCCGCACGGACCGCACCGCTTCGAGAACCACGTCGAGCACCGCGTCGTCTACACCGGCACCCACGACCATGACACCGCGCGCGGGTGGTACTCGGGGTTGACGCCGCCGCTCCGCGCGTCGGTCGACGCGGTCCTTCGTGCCCACGCCATCAACGATCGCGAGGCGTGGTGGGGGCTGATCCGGCTGGCGTTCGCCTCCCCGGCCCGGTTGGCGATGATCCAGGCCCAGGACGTGCTCGGTCTCGGCAGCGAGGCGCGCATGAACGCCCCGGGGCGCGCCACCGGCAGCTGGCGCTGGCGGATGGAGCCGGGCGCGCTGACGCCCGCGCTGGCGCGTCGTCTGCGCGAGGTCAGCGAGGAGAGCGGGCGGCTCGCAGCCGCGTCCCCAGCTCCCGTTTCACCACGCGGCGGGCGTAGCGCAACTCGCCCGAGATCCGCCCGCGCCGGCTGATCTGCGGGGTCACCATGGCACGCGGCGACGCCGCGGCCTGCAGTCCGTCGGCGGCGAGGGCGTCCACGGCGCGCTCGGCGATCGCGATCTGGCCCAGCGCAGTGGGGTGGACGTGGTCGGCCATCATCACGCCGCGCCCCGCAAGGTCCCGCAGGTCGAGGACCAGCGCGTTGAAGCTCGCTGCCTGGCGCTCGATGATCGCGTTCGCCTCCGGCACCTTGGCGCCGGCGCGCGGGCGCCCGAGATCGAGCGGAATCGTCACGGTCAGGACGCGATCCGAGCGCTCCCGCAGGTACTGCAGCGCGGTGGCGAAGTCGTGCTCGTAGCGGGCCGGGTCCCACTGCACGGCGCGCACGTCGTTCACCCCGATGTACAGGCAGCCGAGGTGGTAGTGGGCGTCGGGGAGCGCGTTGATCCGGTGGTGAGCGGAGAGCTGGTGGCCGACGACGTCGCTCGCCGTGGCGCCGTCGAAGGCGTAGTTGGTGAACGGCAGGCCGAGCGAGCGCGCCGTCCACTGGGCCCACGACTGGAGCGCCACGCCCCACTGCAGCTCGCCGCCGCCGTTGGTGATCGAGTCGCCGAAGGCAAGGAGGCCCTGACGGCAGTCGTGTGCATTAATCGTCACCGTGCAGGACGGTATCGCCACCTTCCCAGACGGCCGCGGTGATCTCGCTCGGGCGGCGAGCGAGCTCGCCGAGCGGCTCCCTGACGCGCTGCGCCCGCTGGCGCGCGCCGCCTACAACTACCGCTGGTGCTGGACGCCGGGCGGTCCCGAGCTGTTCGCGGCGATCGACCCCGAGCGCTTTGAGCTCTGCCACGGCAACCCCGTGCGGCTCCTCACTGAGTGCTCGGCGGCGACGCTGCGCCGCGCTGCCGGCGATCGGAGCCTGGTGGCACGCGCCGCGGAGCTGGCCGAGACGATCGCGGCCGATCTGGCCCGGCCCTCAGCCGGCGGCGAACGGATGGCGTTCCTGTGCGCCGAGTACGGCGTTCACGTCTCGCTGCCCGTCTATTCGGGTGGGCTCGGCGCGCTGGCCGGCGATCTGCTGAAGGAGGCATCCGACCGAGCGGTGCCGATGGTCGCCGTCGGCCTGATGTACCGCAAGGGCTACTTCCGCCAGCGCATCGACGCGAGCGGGTGGCAGCACGAGTATTGGATCGACTCCGACCCCCAGCGGCTGCCGTGCGCGTTGGTAACCGCGCAGGACGGGGCCCCGCTGACGATCGCGCTGCCGATCTACGATGCCAACGTCACCGCGCAGATCTGGCGGGTCGACGTCGGCCGGGTGCCGCTGTTCCTGCTCGACACCGACCTGCCAGCCAACGACGCTCTGGAGCGGTGGATCACCGGGCGGCTGTACGAGGGCGACGCCGACACCCGCCTGTCGCAGTACGTGCTGCTCGGCGCCGGTGGCGTTCGCGCGCTCTCGGCGCTCGGATATGACCCGGCGGTCGTCCACCTGAACGAGGGTCACGCCGCGCTCGCGCCGCTGCAGCTGGCGGCCGCTCAGCTGGGGTCAGCGCCGCTCGACGACGCGCTCGCCGCGGCCCGGCGCCGGACGATCTTCACCACCCACACACCGGTCCCCGCCGGCAACGACGCCTATCCCGCCGACCAGGTGCGGCGCGCCATCGCCGGCCTGGCCGCCGAGCTCGGCGTCGGCGTCGAGGAGGTAGTGGCGCTCGGGCGGACCGATCCGGGCGACGAGGAGCAGCCGTTCGGCGTGACCCAGGCCGCCCTGCGGATGAGCCGCGCCGCCAACGCCGTCTCCAGCCGCCACGGCGAGGTGGCACGCGAGATGTGGCATGCCCTGTGGCCCCAGCGCTCCGTGCAGGGCGTCCCGATCGGCCACGTCACCAATGGCGTGCACGTGCCGAGCTGGATCGGGGCGCCGATCCGGGAGCTGCTGGAGCGCCACGTCGGTCAGGACTGGATGTTCGGGGACGCGGTTGCCGGCGCCTGGGAGGCGATCGGCGACGTGCCGCCCGCGGAGCTGTGGCAGGCCCGCAGCGCCCAGCGCGCCGAGCTGATCGCCTTTCTGCGCCGACGCAGCACGGCCGACCGGCTCGCCCGCGGCGATGTGCGCGAGTACGTGCTGGCCGCGCAGGAGGCGCTCGACCCCGACGTGCTGACGATTGGCTTCGCGCGCCGCGTGGCCACCTACAAGCGGCTCGACCTGCTGACCCGCGACCCCGAATGGACGCTTGGGCTGCTCGGCGGCGATCGCCCGGTCCAGGTCGTGCTGGCCGGGAAGGCGCATCCGCGCGACGACGAGGCCAAGCGCGTGCTCCAGCGCCTGTTCGGCCTGAAGTACGCGCGCCAGGTCGCCGAGCGCGTCGTGTTCCTCGACGACTACGACCTCGCCGTCGGGGCGCGCCTGGTCCGCGGCTGCGACGTGTGGCTGAACGTCCCGCGCCCGCCGCTGGAGGCGAGCGGGACCAGCGGGATGAAGTCAGCCATCAACGGCGGGCTGCAGCTCAGCGTGCTCGACGGGTGGTGGGCCGAGGCGTTCGACGGTCACAACGGCTGGGCGATCTCCGGCGAGATCGACCACGACGCCGAGGCACAGGACGCCCGCCACGCCGCCGAGCTGCATCGCGCGCTCGACGAGGAGGTGGTGCCCGCCTTCTACGAGCGGGATGCGGACGGGCTCCCGGCGCGCTGGCTGGAGACGATCGCCCGCTCGATGATGACGCTGGGCCCGCGCTTCGCCGCGACGCGGATGCTGGCCGACTATGTCAGCGGCCCGTACGGCCGCTGAGGGTCCTGACTACTGCAGGTCTGATAGTGGGCGCGGCGGCGGGCCGACGTACTTGGCCGTCGGGCGGATCAGCCGGCCCTCGCGCTTCTGCTCCATGATGTGCGCCGACCAGCCGGCGGTGCGGGCGCACGTGAACATCGGCGTGAACAGCTCCGGCGGGACGTCGGCGAAGTCGAGCACCACGGCCGACCAGAACTCGACGTTGGTGGCGAGTACGCGGTCGGGCTGGCGGACCTTCAGCTCAGCCAGCGCGGCCTGTTCGACCGCCTCTGCCACCTCGACCCGCGACGCGCCGATCTCCTTGGCGGTCCGGCGCAGTACCCGGGCGCGCGGATCCTCGGCGCGATAGACGCGGTGCCCGAAGCCCATCAACCGATCGCCGCGGTCGAGCGCCTGCGTCACCCACTTCTCAGCGTCTCCCATCTCGTCGACCTCGTCGAGCATCTTCAGCACACGGCTCGGGGCGCCGCCGTGGAGCGGGCCGCTGAGCGCGCCGACGGCCGCGGAGAGCGCGGCCGCCACGTCCGCGCCGGTGGAGGCAACGACCCGAGCGGTGAACGTGGAGGCGTTCATGCCGTGCTCGGCGGCCGAGCACCAGTAGGCGTCGATCGCCTTCACGTGACGCGGGTCGGCCTCGCCGCGCCAGCGCAGTAGGAAGCGCTCCGCGATCGTCTTGGCCGTGTCGATCTCGCGCTGTGGCACGGGCGGCTTGCCGATCCCGCGCGCCGACTGGGCGACGAACGACAGCGCCATCACGGAGGCGCGGGCCAGGTTGTCGCGCGCCTCCTCGTCGGAGATGTCGATCAGCTCGCCGAAACCCCAGTGCGGGCCGAGGATCGCGAGCGCCGCCTGGACGTCCACGCGCGGGTTGCCGGAGTGGACCATCAGCGGGTGCGGTTCGGCGGGCGGTAGCCCCGGCAGGAGGTGGCCGTCGACGAGCAGGCCCCACACCTGTCCGAACGGCACGGCGCCGACGAGCTCCTCGATGTCGACGCCCCGGTAGCGCAGCGCGCCGCCGGCGCGGTCGGGCTCGGCGATCTCGGTGGCGAAGGCGACTACGCCCTCCAGTCCGGACTGAACTTCGCTGGTGGCACTCATGAGGATTCGGCTCCTGGAATTTGCGCGGGGAGGGTCCACAGAGTATTGATTCGCGATCATCTGGGCCCCGGCCAAGGAGCGAGATCGATGTCCGAGCTGATGTACAACGCGCCGTCGAAGCTGGCCTCGATGGTCCGCTCCGGCCAGCTGAGCGCCACCGAGCTGGTGCAGGACGCGCTCGACGCGATCGCGGCCAGCGACCCGATCATCAACGCCTTCACCTACGTCGCGACCGAATCGGCGCTGGTCGCGGCGGGCGATATCGAGACCGCCGACCCGCGGCCGTTCGCCGGGGTCCCGATCGCGATCAAGGACAACCGCCCCGTGGCCGGGATGCCGACAACGCACTGCAGCGACCTGTTCGGGGACCGCCTGGCCCGCCGCGACGCGTATTTCGTGCGCCGGTTGCGCGACGCCGGGTTCGTGATCGTCGGCAAGACGGCGATGCCGGAGATGGGCATCCTGCCGACGACCGAGTCGCGGCGTTTCGGCCCCACCGCCAACCCGTGGGACGTGACGCGCACCCCGGGCGGCTCCTCGGGCGGGTCCGCCGCCGCGGTGGCCGCCGGGATGGTGCCGATCGCCCACGGCAACGACGGCGGCGGCTCGATCCGGATTCCGGCGGCGTGCTGCGGTGTCGTCGGGATGAAGGCCGCGCGCGGGCGGATCTCGGTCGGTCCCGACAGCGGCGACAGCTATTTGACGGAGGACGGCGTCCTGACCCGCAGCGTGGCGGACACCGCTGAAGTGCTCGACCTGATCGCCGGCTACGAGCTTGGCGATGCCACCTGGGCGCCGCCGCCGTCGGCGCCGGACGCCAGCTACGCCGAGCTCGCGCGGCACGACCCGGGCCGTCTGCGCGTTGGCCTGGCGTTGAACATGCCGCTGAGCGAGCGGCCGCTCGACCCCATGTGTCGCACCGCCGTGCATGACTGTGCCGAGCTGCTGGCCAGCCTCGGGCACGAGGTCGAGGAGATCGCGCCGCCCTGGTCGGGGCAGGATCTGCTCCAGGAGTTCTCGCGCCTGTTCGGGCCGATGGTGTCGATGACAACGCTGGTCGGCGGCCGCCTGGAGGGTCGTGAGCCGCTTCAGGACGACGTCGAGCCGCTCACCTGGCTGCTGTACGAGAAGGCGCTGGAGCAGAGCTCGCTCAGCTTCCTGCGCGCGCGCGGCGAGCTGCAGTCGCTCGCCCGCTCGATCATCAGCTTCACCGCGCCCTACGACGTCGTTCTCACCCCCGCCCTGGCCAAGCGCCCGCTGCCGACCGGCGAGGTCCACGGCCGCGGCCCCGACCCGTGGGATCACTTCCGCCGCTCCGGCGAGTTCACCCCGTACACGGCGATCGTGAACGTCACCGGGCAGCCGGCGATCTCGCTCCCGCTCTATCACGGCACCGACGGGCTGCCGACCGCCGTCCAGCTGATCGGCCCACCGGCGCGCGAGGAGGTTCTGCTGCAGCTCGCCTCGCAGCTGGAGCAGGCGCTGCCGTGGGCCGACCGGCGCCCGGCGCCGCTCGGCTAGGGGGTAATCCCCCCTGGGCGATTACCCGCCCACCCCCAGGACCGCGCGCATCGGCTGCGGGCTCACGCCGAGGCGCTCGGCGTCGACGGTGCCGTGTGGGGTCGTCATCGGGATCTCCAGGAGCTCGGCCTCGTCCCATGTGGCGAATGCCGTCGGGCCCATCAACAGCTCCACCGCCTTCAGCGTGCGGCGGACCAGTCGCGTCGGGATGTGCAGCTGGACGCGGTTGCGGCCGAAGGCCTGCGTGGCGATGGCGACGATGTCGGCATGGGTCAGGGTCTCGGGCCCGGCCAGCTCAAAGCGGGCGTTCTCCGCCTCGGCGGCGAGCGGCCCGCCGGGCAGCGCCGCCATCACGCACTGCGCGACGTCCTCAGCCCAGATCGGCTGGAACGGGGCGCGGCCCGAGCCCGGCAGCGGCATCAGCGGCAGGTAGGAGAGGCGTTGCAGGAGGCGGAGGTAGGGGTCGCGGGGCGCGTAGACGATCGACGGCGCGAACACGGTGTGGGTCATCGACGACTCCATCACGGCCTTCTCCGCCACCGCCTTGGCCCGCATCAGCCGCGCCGGGCTGCGGGTGGAGGCACCGAGCGCAGAGAAGAACACGAACCGCTTCACGCCCTCCCGCTCGGCGGCGCGGACGAGCCGCCAGGTGGCGACGCCGGCCAGCTCCTCGATTGAGCCGCCGGGCTGGTCCCGAATCACCGAGGCCAGGTGCACGACGGTGTCGACGCCGCGCAGCGCGTGGCGGAACGAGAGGTGGTCGGAGAGGTCGCCGAGCGCGATCTGGACCCGCACGCGCTGATCGCCGAGCCGTTGCGGGTTTCGGACGAGGGTCCGAACCGGGCTGCCATCAGCGGTCAGCCGGCGCAGCAACGGCTGGCCGATTGTCCCCGTGGCGCCGGTAAGCAGGAGCACGGATCGGGAGGCTAGCGAGGGCGCGCCAGGACGCACGGAACGCTGCCTCCCTAGAATGATCGCCTCTCCCAATCTGAACCAGCTGAACGAGCGACAGGAAGAACGAAGAACCCATGGCCTACGTCATCGCCGAGCCGTGCATCGGCACGAAGGACAACTCGTGCGTCGAGGTGTGCCCCGTCGACTGCATTCACCCGACTCCGGACGAGCCCGACTACGACAAGGTCGAGATGCTCTACATCGACCCGGAGGAGTGCATCGACTGCGACGCCTGCGTCGAGGCCTGCCCTGTCGACGCGTGCTTCGCCGAGGACCAGCTCCCCGACGAATGGCAGAAGTACGTCGCCCTGAACGCCCAGTACTACGAGGGCAAATAGGGCTTTCGGAAACGCTTACGCCATCGGTAGCGACATGCCGATCGGCTTCGACGCCGCGGGAGGCTCCGGCGTCGCCATCATCGGCAGCTCGACCGGGCTCAGCGCGATCAGACCGCGGGCGGCCTGGCGCATCGCCTGCGAGGCGGAGTCGTCGGGGTCGGCGAAGACCACCGGCAGGCCGCTGTCGGAGTGCTCGCGCAGCGACATGGTCAGCGGTACCGTGCCGAGCAGCGGCACCTCCAGCTCCTCGGCCAGCAGCTGGCCGCCGCCCTCGCCGAAGATCGGGAAGCGCTCACCGGACGGCGTGACGAAGCCCGACATGTTCTCGATCACGCCGGCGATCTCCAGCTTCAGCTTGGCCGCCATCTCGGCCGAGCGTCGCGCCACCTTCTGGGCCACTGCCTGCGGCGTCGTGACGATCACGAACTTCGCCTGCGGCAGCAGCTGCGCCAGCGTCATCGAGACGTCGCCCGTACCCGGCGGCAAATCGATCAGGAGATAGTCAAGCTCGCCCCAGTCGACGTCCTCCAGGAATTGCTGGAGCGCCTTGTGGAGCATTGGACCGCGCCACACGACGGCGGCGTCCTGCTCGACGAAGAAGCCGATCGACATCACCTTGATGCCGTCGTGGGCCTGCAGCGGGACCAGCTTTCGCTGGGCGTTGACCTTCGGTCGCTCGGCGCCCAGGCCGAGCATCCGCGGCTGCGAGTAGCCCCACACGTCGGCGTCGAGCACCCCGACGAGCTTGCCGTCCGCGGCCAGCGCGGCGGCCAGGTTGGCGGTGACGCTCGACTTGCCGACCCCGCCCTTGCCGGAGCCGATGCAGATCACGTTCTGCACCTGCGCGAGCGCGCCCTCGGGCAGCGTGCCGCGGCCGAGCTTGCGGCCAAGCGCCTGCTTCTCGTTGTCGGAGAGCACGTCGAAGCTGACGTTCACGCCGGTGACGCCCTCGACGCCCCGGATCGCGTTCGTCACCCCGGTCTGGAAGGTGTTGCGGATCGGGCAGCCGGCGGTGGTGAGCGAGACCGTCACGTCGACGACCCCGTTCGCGTGGATGTCGATCGACCGCACCATCTCCAGCTCGACGATGTCGCGGCGGAGCTCTGGATCGATGACGGAGCGGAGCGAGTCGATGACTTGATCTCTAGTAGGCATGAATCCCATTTTGACAGGTCGGGATTGCCGCCAGGCGGACGCGCCGCTTAAAGACCGACGGGGCGCCACTTGCGTGACGCCCCGGCGGTTGAGGGAGGAGAGGTACTTCATTCGCCGGCAAGGTTATGAGGCCGGCGAACCTGTCCCGTGGTCGGCGCTCTCCTGCTCGCCGGACGGGGGAAACTTGACCTCCGAGGCTAGTTCAGCAGCCCCTGAGCGTCGGATACGAGCTTCTCGACCCGCTTTGAGACAAGCGACGACTGCTTGTCGAGGTCCTTGCGGGCCTGACGAACTTCGCGCTCCAGGCGGCGGCGATTCTGCTTCACGGTCTTCTCGACGCGGGTCCGGCGCTGACGCAGCTCGCGCTCGAACTTCGTCCGCGCGCGGCGCACCTGGCGCTCGAAGCGGTTGCGGGCGGTAGCGCCGCGGCGCTCATAGCGCTTGAGCTCGCGCTCGATGCTGGCGCGGGTGCTGTACTTCGACCGGAGGCCGTTCACGGTCGAGACAAGGTTGTCGCGGGCCAGCAGGCCGGCGCCGACCGGAACGAGGACGGCCGTGACGGCGAGATCCTGGACCTGCTCTACCGGCGTCTTCGGCTGCGTCGAGGTGGTGGTCGATGCCGTGGACTTGGTCGCCGTCGCGCTCTTGCGAGCCGCGGGCTTGCGGGTCGTACCGGGGGTCTTCGTGGCCGGTGTTGTGCTGCTCGTTGTTGCCATATGAATTCGCTCTAACTCCAACTCCCGTAGGAATAAGGACAGTACGTCTAAGCTCGTCCGGCTGGGAGGATAAACACCGAACATGTGTTTGTAAACCGCGAACGTAAGTTCGTTACAGCTACGAACACGGGTTCGCTCGGTCGGGGTGAGGCACACTTCTTCGATGGGGAGGAGAGCGCTGCTGCGCAACCACGACTTCATGGTGCTGTGGACCGGGGAAGTCCTCTCCGAGCTCGGCTCGCAGACCGCGACGGTCGCCTATCCGCTGCTCGTCCTGGCGCTCACGCACTCTGCGGGCAAGGCCGGCGTCGTCGGGCTGGCCCGGTGGGTGCCGCTGGCGCTGCTGGCGCTGCCCGCGGGTGCGCTGGCCGACCGCTTCGACCGTAAGCGGCTGATGATCGGCTCAGATGTGGTTCGGTTGCTCGGCGCCGGCAGCATCGTGCTCGCGCTGGCGCTCGGGCATCCGCCGTACGGGCAGATCGTGATCGTCGCCTTCCTCGACGGGACGATGTTCATCGTCTCCTATGTCTGCGAGCGCGGGGCGCTGCAACAGGTCGTGCCTTCCGACCAGGTCCAGGACGCGGTGGCTCAGAACGAGGCGCGGACGTGGGCGGCGGCGATCGTCGGGCCGCCCCTCGGCGGCCTGCTGTTCGCCGCCGCCCGGGCGCTCCCGTTCGCCGCCGACGCCGTCTCGTACGTGTGCTCCACGGTGGCCATCTCGCTGACCAGGACCGACTTCCAGGCAGCGAGAACCGACGCGCCCGGGCCGAGCGCCCCGCTGTCCGCCCAACTCGCCGAAGGGTTCCGCTGGATCTGGCAGTGGCCGTTCCTGCGGATCACCTCGGTGCTGTTCGCGGTCGGGAACCCCGTCTACACCGGCCTCTACCTACTGGCCATCCTGCTGGCCAAGCGTCACGGCGCCTCAGCGAGCGACGTCGGCGCGATGTTCTCGATCGTCGGCGTCCTCGGCGTGACCGGCGCGCTCGCGGCCAACGCGATCCGGCGCCGCGTCGCTCCGCGCACGATCGTCCTCGCCGAGCAGTACCTGCTCCTCGGCGCGCTTTTCCTGTTGCTGCTGGTCCACGCCGCGCTGCTGATCGGCGTGCTCGTCGGCGTCGCCGAGGGCCTCACGCCGGTGACGAACTCGGTCGTTGCCGGGTCGCGCGTGGCGGCCGCACCCAGCCACCTTCAGGGCCGTGTCCAAGCGTCGGCGACGATGAGCACGATGGCCTTCGCCTGGGTCGGCCCGCTGGCCGTCGGCCTGCTCTTCCAGCAGCTCGGCCCGACGGCCACCATTCTGGCCCTGGCCGGCTGGGCGAGCCTGTTCGCCACGATCGCCACGTTCTCGCCGTCCCTGCGCCAGGGGCCGCCTCAACCGCTGAGCGATTGAGCCGCTGCCGGCGCCGGCAGCGCCCGGGCGAACCACGCGGCCGGGTCCTCGATCTCGGCCAGCGTCGGCAACGTCTCGGGGCTGGAGAAGGCGTGTGTCAGTGCCTCGATGCCGCCGAGCCGGACGACCTCGTCACAGAAGATCTTGCCGCGCTCGTACTGGCGGAGCTTCATCTCCAGGCCGAGCAGCCGTCCGATGATCCTCGACACCAGCGACTGATTCTGGCGCCGTTGGTCGATCGCCTCGCGCAACTTCGGTAGCGACGGGAGCAGCTCGGGCGCGACGGCGTCCATCACGTGCTCGGCATGTCCCTCGATCAGCGCCATCACGCCCTGCACGCGGTCAAGCGTGTCGCGCTCGGCCTCGCTGGTCATCACCGAGATGAAATCGCCCCGCCGCACGGCCGCGGCGATCCGCTTGACGTTGTCGGCGCTCGGCAGCCGCAGCCGCCGCGGGCGGTCGATCCGCAGCTCGGCGCTCTTCAGCAGCTCCTGCACGAGCCCGGCGAGATGCGGCTGCAGCCACGAGACGCTGCCGAACTGGACGGCGTGGGTGACCTCGTGCAGGGTCACCCAGGTCATGAACTCGGTCTCGTCGGCGCCGAACGAGTTCACCGCGCCGCCGAGGTTGGGGAGCACGAACAGCAGCCGCGGCGGCCGATCATCCTCGGTCTTCTCCAGCAACACGAGCTCGTACTGCCCGAGCACGCGCTGGGCCAGGAAGCCGAGCACGACGCCGATCTCGGTCGTGAGGATCACACCGACGCTCAGCTGCATCGCCGGCTTCAGCGGTCCCAGCCCCTGGCCGGCGCGCTCCAGGACGGGGTCGAGCAGCTTGCGCATCACCGCCACGTTGCTGGTCACCCACTCGTGACGGCTGATTCCCTCGGGCGGCGGCAGTGGCTGGGTCGGCCGCAGGCCGGTGTAGGCGACGACCCGGGTCTCGGCGTCGTCGGCGAGCGCCGCGAGGTCGACCAATGGGGTCCGCCCGTCGCCCGAGCCGGCCACGAACGTTCCGATCTTCTCGGCCAGGATCCAGTCGATCATCGGGACGCTAGCTCGGGATCTGCTCGAGCTCATGCAGGGTCTCCAGGGTGCGGGCGGCGATCACCGGCGAGTTCGGCACGGCGTCGAGTGGCGCCGAGAGCCGGTCCTCGAAGCGCGGGAAGCTGACATGGCCGCCGGCCTCGCGGACGATCAGCTGCGCCGCGGCGGAGTCGACGCCGCGGCCGTTGCGCAGCGAGACCATGCCGTCGAGCCGACCGGCGGCGACCTGGCACATCGTCGACGCGATCGTCCCCAGCGCACGGAGCCGGTGGGCGGTGGCAAGCAGCCCATCGATCGAGGCGGCAACCCAGCGCGGGTCGGCGGACTCGATTCCCAGCAGCTCCAGGCGGCCGTCGCGGGTGCGGCGCTCGCCGAGCGACGGGTCGAGCGGCTGCCCGTCCAGCCAGGCGCCCTCACCACGGCGGGCCGAGAACTCCTCGCGCGGGCCGAAGTCGTAGACGAAGGCGAAGGCGACGTCGGCCATCGTCGTGCCGTCGGCGACGGCGATCGACAGCGCGTGGTGGGGCAAGCGGCGCTTGGCGTTCAGCGAGCCGTCGATCGGATCGATCACCACCCGTACCCCACCGTCTCCGAAGTCGACCTCGCCGCGCTCCTCGGAGAACGCGCAGAAGCTCACACCATCGCGATGCAACGCCTGCAGCTCGCCGAGCACCACCGCCTCGGCGGACTCGTCGATCACCAATGTGCGGTCTCCGCCGCTGCCGCGCGTCCCCGTCTCGACGGCGCGCTCGGCCGTGCTGGGGCGCTCGGCCAGGACGCGCTCCAGGCCGCCGACCGCACGCCGGCAGAGTCCGAGCCAATCTGCGTCGAGAGCGGAGCGAGTTAGGGTCATCCTCGACCTATGCTGTCAGACGTGGCGTTGGCCGAAGGCGTACCGGTGGCGGAGTGGGGCGATCTGGTCGCCGATCCGAGCCCGTCGCTCGTCGTGCTCGGTGGCGCGGGCACCGGCAAGACGAGCCTGATCCTGGCTCGCTTCCAGGCCCTCGTCGCGCGGGGCATCGAGCCCGACCGGATCGTCCTGCTGGCCCCCAGCGCAGCGCGAGCCACGGCGCTCCGCACCATGCTGGAGCAGCGGCTCGACCGTGGCTACGTCGAGCTACCGGTGTTGACGGCGGGCGAGCTGGCCCGCCACGTCCTGCGGAGCGAGAGCGCCGCCGAGTTCGACCCCGCCCTGCCGACGCTCAGCCCCGGGGACCGGCTCGCGATGCTCGTCGAGCGGATCGACGAGCTCTCGCTCCAGCACCACGATTTCGGCGGGCGCCCCAACGCGTTGCTCGGCGCCTTCGTGCGCAAGATCGACCGGCTGAAGGCCGAGCTGATCGGCGCCGAGCAGTACGCGGCGTGGGCAGCGGCTCTCGCCGAGACCGCTGGGGACCGAGGGCAGGCCGGCTCCGAGCGTGAGTTCGCCGAGGTCTACCGGGTGCACGAACGGCTGCTGGCCGAGGCTGGCGCGCGCGACGAGGGCGACCTGATCACGGCCGCGCTGCGCCTGGCCGGCGAGCGACCGGTACTGCGCGGCGGGATCGAGCAGCTGTTGATCGACGACGCTCAGGAGCTCGACCTGGCGGCGGCCAGCCTGGCGCGGACGCTGTCCGGCACGGGGCTGACCGCCGCCGGTGACCCCGACGGCGCGCTGCGTCGCTTCCGCGGAGCGGGACGGGAGCGGATGCGGAGCTTCGAGGTTGGCGCCACGCGGGTCGTCAGACTGGGGCGCTCGTGGCGGCTCAGCCGGGCGCTTGCCCGCGCCGCCGCGGTGCTTGGCGACGCGCCGGGCGCCCGCGAGGACGCGCCCGAGGGCGAGGTCGCGTTCTGGCGGTGCGCCAACGATCGCGCCCAGGCGCAGTCGGTGGCGGCCGACGTCGAGCGGCTGATCGGCCGCGACGGCGTCCCGCCGGGGCGGATCGCCGTGCTCGTCCCGGGCACGTTCCGCGAGGGCCAGGCCGTCGCCGTGGCGCTGGAGGAGCGCGCGGTCCCGCACCGGCTCCTCGGCGAGGCGGCGTTCTTCCAGCGCGCCGAGATCCGCGACGTGCTCGCCTGGCTGCGGCTGCTGGCCGACCCCTCCGATGCGGCGGCCGTGGTCCGCGCGCTGGCCCGTCCCCCGATCGAGCTGCGCTCGGTCGACATCGCGCGGTGCACGCAGATCGCGCGGCGGCGCAAGCTCGACATGGTCGGGGCGCTGGCGGCCGCGATCGAGTCGCCGCAGGTCCCGCCCGAGGCGCGCGAGCGGATCCGCGTGTTCCTGAAGCTGTACCGCTCGGCCGCGGCGGCGATCGACACGACCCGTCCTGACCTGTACGTCCACCGGTTGATCGAGCGGCTCGGGCTGCGCCGCCAGCAGCTGTTCGCCGCGCAGGCCGACGTCGTGGAGCGGCTCCGCGCCCTGGCCCGATTCGGCGAGCTGGCCTCGGCCTACGTGCTGCGCGCGCCGCAGGCAACCCCCCGCGAGTTCGCCCGCTCGATCGCCGCGGTGGCCGACTTCGGCCTCCGAGAGCAGGAGGAGCCCGAGCTGGTGGACGCCGACGCCGTGCAGGTTCTGAGCCTCGGCGCGGCCGGTGGCCTGGAGGTCGACCACGTCTACGTGCTCGGGCTCGACGCGGCGTGCCGCGGTCCGTCGCCCGAGCCAATACCGGACGCGCTGTTGCACGAGCCGCTCCATCCCGATGACGAGGCGCTCCGTCACGAGCTCCTGCGTCGCCAGCTGTACGTCGCGGTCACGAGGGCGCGTGAGCGCGCCGTGCTCTGCTACCCCGGCGCCGACCCCGCCGCTGCCCAGCCGCCGGCCGCGGCCGCGGCCGCCGTCGTCGAGTCGATCCGCGAGGCGCTGGGCGGGGAATGGGAGGACCGCCAGGAGCAGCTGTTCGGCCCCGCCGAGGCGCTCCATTCCACCTACCGGCGGCTGCGCGACGAGCTCCTGGAGGGGACGATGCGCGCCGGCGGCCGGCTCGGCGAGCTGCGCTTCGACACCGACCTCGACGTCTCGCACGCGGTCGTCCGCTACCTGGAGCTGCTGAAGGTCGCCGCGCTGATCGCGCGCAGTGGGGGCGACGGCGTCCAGGAGATGACCGAGGCGCTGCGCGACGTGAACCTCCGCATCCTGCAGGCCGTCAGTGCCGAGCAGCGGGAGCTCTACAGCTCCTCGCCGCTTGACGACTACCTGCTCGACACCGAGCGTGACGCGCGCCGCCGAGCCCAGGTCATCGCCGCCCGCGACGAGCCGTCGCTGGAGGCGTTCCTGCCGCTGCGGGGCGACGGGGTCGTGCTGTCGGCCACCGACATCGACACCTACCGCGCGTGCCCGCTGAAGTACAAGTTCGCGCGGGTCTTCCGGATCCCGCAAGAGCCGACGATTCACCAGCGCTTCGGGATCCTCGTCCACCAGGTGCTGGAGCGGTTCCACGCCGAACAGAACCCGTCCCACCCACCGACGCTGGCCGAGCTGCTCGGGCTGCTGGACACCGGGTGGCGGCGGGGCGGTTTCGGCGACTCCGAGGAGGAGCGCCAGCTTCGCGGCAAGGCGGCCGGCGCGCTCAGCCGCTACCACGAGCGCTTCCGCTCCGAGGAGTCCGAGCCGGTGTGGTTCGAGCGTCCGTTCACGTTCAAGCTCGGGCGCCACCTGCTGCGCGGCCGCGTCGACCGCGTCGACCGCTTGCCGAGCGGCGAGTACGAGCTGATCGACTACAAGACCGGGCGCCCGAAGACCTCGGCCCAGCTGGCCGACGACGTCCAGCTCTCGCTCTACGCGGTCGGCGCCCGCGAGGCGTGGGAGCTCGACGCCTCGCGCCAGGCCTACTACTACCTGCTCGACGACCAGAAGGTCCGGGTGCCCGACGACGACGGCCGCGCCGAGTGGATCGCCGCCGTCGTCGAGGAGGTCGCCGAGGGCATCCTCTCGCAGGGCTTTGAGCCGACGCCGTCGTTCGAGGCATGCTCGATCTGCGACTACCGCCTCATGTGTCCCGCCGCTGAGCGCTGAGAGCCGGCGTCCAGCCCGGGCTGGACCGGGTGCCTCGGATGTTCGTCCAGATCTCCGGTCCCGCTGAGACGGCCCCCGGCTCGCGCGCCGATGCAGGATCCAGCGCCGCTCGGCGCGTCGGGCTCGTGCGACCGCGAAGGGACCACCCTGGCACGTGCCACTCACCCACGTTCCGCGAGGTATCCGCCAATGTTCAAACGTCACCTGCGCCTCACCGCCGCCATCGCCGGCGGTGCTCTGATGGCCGGCGCCGCGCTCCCTGCCCTGGAGAGCGCCTCGGCCAGCACCCCGTTGCCGATCAGCCTGCCGACCCCCGCAAGCTTGCTGTCAGGGCTCTCCGGCAGCCAGCTGTCGACGGTCACGACCGAGCTGACGCCGGTGCTGGCGCAGCTTCAGACGATCGCCGGCGGCGGCTCGCCGACGAGTGCCTTCCCCGGCGAGCTGCAGACGCTCACCAACACCATCAACATCGGCGACAACGGCCTGCTCGGCGGTCTCCTCAACAGCTTGACGACGATCCTCGGCGACCTGCCGACCGTTCTCACCAACCCGTCGGCACTCGCGAGTGATCTCGACGGCTTCGCCACGGGCCTGCTGTCATCCAACTCCACGGGCGCCCTGTCGGGGGTCGCCTCGGGGCTCAGCTCCGGGCTGGCCATCGCGCCGCTCGATCCGGTGCTTGCCACCCTGGAGAGCGCTCTGACGGGCACCAACCTCAGCACCACGGGCGCCGGGCTGGCTCCGGTCGCCACAGCCCTGCAGGGGATCCTGTCCCAGGCGTTGGCCGCCGGTACCTCGACAACGGTCACCAACCCGCTCAGCGGCGTGATCGGGACGCTGACAAGCCTCGGGTCAAGCGCGTCGCTGCCGGGCTCCGGCGCCACATCGCTGGTCGGCCTGATCGGCACCCTGAATGGCGTCGCGGGCGCGCTGCCGTCACCGTTCGGGACGGCCCTCACCTCGCTGATCGGCACCGTCCAGGGCTCAGCGCTCGCCGGGGTGCTCTCGACGCTTCAGGGCAGCCTGCCGACCAGCGGGCTGCCGCTGACGGGGACCGGGCTCGCGCCGGTCGCCACCGCGCTGCAAGGCATCCTCGACGAGGCCAACGCCGTCGGCGCGTCGTCCTCGGCCACCGGTCCGCTCGGCAGCGTGATCTCCACCCTGACGGGCCTCGGGTCCACGGCCAGCCTGCCCCTCACCGGGAGCGATTCGCTGAGCGGCTTGCTCACGACGCTCCAAGGGGTAACGAGCCTGCTGCCGGCCCCGCTGTCGACGGTGCTGGGGTCGCTGACCGCCGACGTCGAGAGCGCGGCGGGCACCTCCGGCTCCGGCTCGGGATCCGGCTCGGGCTCGGGCTCGGGCTCCGGCTCGGGCTCCGGCTCCGGCTCCGGGTCCGGCTTGGGCTCGGGCTCCGGGTCCGGCTCTGGCACTGGCTCCGGCTCCGGCTCCGGCTCGACGGCCGCCACCCCGACCCTGGCCCAGATCACCGCCTACCTGCAGTGGCTGGAGTCGCTCGCACAGGCCAAGGCCAAGACACCAGCGGCACCGCACAAGTCGGTGACGCCGATGGCACGGATCGTCGGCGCGCGCGTCTCGGCGGGCACGGTCGTCGTGACGGTGAGCTGCACGCCCGTCGGTGCCAGCTGCCACACGACGCTCACCGGGAGCGACGGCCGCTACCGCCTCGCCACGCACCGGACGACGGTGGCCGGCGGGCACAGCGCACGTATAACGATCCGCCTGTCGCGCTCGATCCGCACCGCGCTGGCCGACCACCGGTCGCTGACGCTCGTCGCGACGACGAACAACAAGCGGTCCACTCGATCGGTGCGCTGAGTCTCGGGAACGCCGGCGGCGCGGGGGCTCAGCGCCCGCCGCCGCCGGCGACGTCGTCGCCGCCGCGCTGGCGCAGGAAGCGCTGCAGGTCTCGTGCGATCGAGTCGCCGGAGGGCAGTGGTCCGGCCTGATCCTCGTCGCCGGCGGCCTGCTCCAATCGCTCGACGAACGCCTGGACCTCGGGGTCGCTCTGGACGGCGACGTTGACCTGGCGCTCGTAGTCGGCGGCGGCGCTCTCCAGGTCGGTGGCGTCGACGGCGACCCCGACCAGCCCTTCGAGTTTGCGCACCAGAGCGAGCGCGGCCTTCGGGTTTGGCGCCGCGGCGATGTAGTGGGGCACCGCGGCCCACAGGCTGGCCGACGGCAGCCCGGCGTCCTGGCAGGCGCCGTGGAGCACGCCGACGATGCCGGTCGGGCCCTCGTAGGAGGACTGGCTGAGGCTGAGCCGCGCCACCAGCGCCGGGTCGGAGGCGAGGCCGGTGACCGACACCGGGCGGGTGTGCGGGACGTCGGCCAGCAGGGCGCCGAGCGTGACCACGAGCTGCACGCCGATCGCCTCGGCCAGCTCGGCGATCAACCGGCTGAACGTCCGCCAGCGGAACGACGGCTCGGTCCCCGAGAGCAGAATCAGATCCCGCGGGGCCCGCGGGATCCGGACCTCGTAGATCTCCACCTCGGGCCACTGGATCTGCCGCGTCTGGCCGCCGACCATCTGGATCTTCGGCCGGGTGGCCTGGAAGTCGTAGAACTCCTCGGGGTCGATCGTGGCGAAGCGCTGGGCGCCGAGCGCCGTGCCGACGAACGTAATCGCCGACGAGGCGGCGTCGGCGGCGTCGTTCCATCCCTTGAACGCGCAGACCATCGCGGGCGCCCGCAAACCGTCGGGACGGTACTGCCATTGCAACGGCTGCATCCGGTTCACCGTACATCATGGGCTGATGACGACCGACCCGACAGTGAGCGCACTACGGCCCGGAGAGGAGGTCACCGGCGTCTATGCGTGCACGCGCAAGGACCGCCGGCAGACCCGCACCGGCTCGCCGTACCTGGCTCTGGAGCTGCGCGATCGCAGCGGCACGATCGCGGCGCGGGCGTTCCGCGACGCCGACCTGCTGGCGGGCCGCTTCGAGCGGGGTGAGATCGTCCGGGTGCACGGCCGGGTCGAGCGCTTCCGCGACGAGCTTGTGCTGGAGCTGGATGCGATCGAGCGCGCCACCGAGCCGCCGGACCCCGGGGAGTTCCTGCCCACCGCCTACCGCGATCTCGACGAGCTCGACGGGTTCCTCGAGCATCTCGTCGGCGAGGTCTACGACACGCCCTTCCGGACGCTGCTCGACGGCCTGCTGGCCGACGGCGGACTGCGCGCCGCCTGGCGCCAGGCGCCGTGCACCCGCGCTGGCCACCACGCCTACCTCGGCGGCCTGCTGGAGCACACCGTCGCGGTCGCGACGCTCGCCCTGGAGACCTGCCAGCTACACCCGAAGCTGAACTCCGATCTGCTGTTGACGGCGGCGATCACGCACGACCTCGGGCGCACCCGGGAGTTCACGTTCGGGGCCGAGATCGGCCTCACCGACGAAGGCCGGCTGCTCGGGCACATGGTGATCGGCGCGAACCTCATCACCGCCCGCGGACGCGCGCTCGACGAGGCGCGCCGGCTGGCCCTGCTGCACTGCGTGCTCGCCCACCATGGACCGGCCAGCACGCCAGGCGGGCGCTTTCACTCCGCCGAGGCTCTTGCCCTGTACCGCCTGAACGCGCTCGATGCCACGGTCAAGGGCGCGCTGGAGCACGGGCTGCCCGATTAGCGCCAGCGCTTGTGGCGGCGACGGTGATGGGCCGGCGCCGGTGGGGCCGGTGGCAGTGACGGCGCCAGCCCCGGCTGGCCAACCGCGATCTCGATCAGCGCCCAGTGCCCGCGGTCGTTCAACAGCGAGGACTCGTTGGTGACGACGATGTCGTCGCCGTCGAAGGTGACGCTGCCGGGCGCGTCGAACGGCACCATCGCGCCACCCGCGTCCGCGGCCTCGCCGGCGAAGCGGGCCAGTGTCCGACCCTGCGGCGAGACCTCGACGACGGCGTTGCCGAGGGGGCCGACCTCGGCGAGGAAAATGTCGCCGGAGCGGGCGATGGCCAGCCCGTCGGGAGCCTGGGCCGGCGCGCTCTGCCACACCGGTTGCAGGACCCCGGGCCGGTCGCCGGGGAGGATCGGGAGCGTGTACAGGGCGCCGGTGGCCAGGCCGGACACGCTCCCGCCAGAGGCAACCATCAGCGTGTGCCCGTCCGCCATCAGCTGGATCCCGGCCGGCCCGACGATCAGCCCGTCGAAGCGGCGATCGGTGAACCACACCTGCGCGGGGCCGCCGGTCGCCGGCACACGCCAGATCAGGTCCTGGTTGTAGTCGGTGACGTACAGCGAGCCGTCCGGCCCCCAGGCGGCGAAGTCGGGCTCGGGAGTGCTCCCGCCGAGCCCGTCGGTGCAGCCGGTGGTGCGGCTGGGCGAGCACGCCGGCACCTTGCTGAAGGTCGCCCAGGTCGTCTGCTGCCCGGTGCGCGGGTCCAGCTTCACGACTCGTGCCGGACTCTGGTCGAGCAGATAGAGCGTTCCGTGGCGATCGACGCTCGCCACCTGCACGGCGTCGGCGGTGCCCGGCGTCTGGCCGCCGATCGTGTACGTGCGCAGCAGCTGGCCGGTGGACGAGAACGCGAACACCTTCGACGGGCCGGCGTCGGTGGGGTTGGTGAAGCTCTTGAACGTGCCCGTGTAGATCGTCCCGTCCGAGACGACCGAGTTCGAGGGAAAGCCTGGTGCAGGGACGCGGGCCAGCACGCTGACCTGCGCCGCCGCTGCGCCCGCCGCGCCGCTCGCCAGGCCGACCAGCATCACGATCACGGTCAGCCGCAGCCCCACTGCCGAGCGCCTCATCGCGTCAGTATCGCGCGAACTGCTGGACCAGTTCCGCCGCCGGGCGCGCCCGGGCCAGCGCGTGCGCCTGCCCAGCCCACAGGTTGAAGCCGCCGGCATCCTCCCGGGCGCGCGCGGCGGCGCGCAGCGGTGCGGTCAGGTGGTTGACCTCCGGGTAGGCGCACGGCGCGTCGGCGTCGTGCTCGTCCATGAAGCGATTCACGATCCCGCGCGCGGTGCGGCCGCTGAAGGCGCGCGTCAGCCGCGTCGGGAGATCTCCAGCGATCTGCTCGCGATGGGCGGCCGTGGTTCCCGCCTCCGGGGTGAGCATCAGCGCGGTGCCGAGCTGGGCGGCGGACGCGCCGGCCCGCAGCGTTGCGGCGACGGACGCGGCGTCGGCCAGGCCGCCGGCGCCGACGAGCGGGAGCCGTGTGCGCGCGGCCAGCAGCCGCAGCAGCGCGATCAGGCCGAACTCCTCGTGCGGGCGCGCGTCGTCGAAGTAGCCGCGGTGGCCGCCCGCCTCGGTGCCCTGGACGACGAGCGCGTCGGCGCCGGCCGACTCCGCAACGGCGGCCTCCGGCAGATCGGTGACCGTCACCCACACCGCGCTGCCGGCGGCATGCAGCGCGGCGAGGTCGGCCGGCGACGGGGCACCGAACGTGAACGACACGACGGCGACCGGATCGTGGACCAGGAGCGCCAGCTTCGCCGCGTACCCGTCGTCGTCGAAGCGCGGCTCGCCGAGTGCGACGCCATAGCGCTCGGCCTCACCGCTCAGCGTCGCCGCGTAGGCGCCGACGGACGCGGCGACCGCCGGCCGCGCGGGCGCCGCGAACAGGTTGACGGCGAACGGCGCCCGGGTCGCCGCCCGGAGCGCCGCCATGTCGGCGGCGAGCCCCTCGACAGTCTTGTAGCCGGCGGCCAGGAAGCCGAGCCCGCCCGCCTCCCCGACCGCGGCAGCCAGTGCCGGTGTCGACGGGCCGCCGGCCATCGGCGCCTGGACGATCGGGATCCGCAACGATCCGGGCTCCAACAGCGGCATTGCCTCATGATGACCAGTGATGGATCGGAGGGCTAGGGGCGGGGCTCCGTCCGAGGAGTGCGCGAGGCTTGGGCGGGACCGATGCTCATCTTCCTCCCCGCCATTCGGCTGTTTCGGCGTGCCGGGCGCTACCGCGTCCGGGTGCTGCTGGGGATCGCGATCGCGATGATCTTCATCGGCGCGGCGGCGTTCTCGATCGCCGAGGGCGACAGCTATGGCGTCGCCTTGTATTGGGCGGTGACGACGGCCACGACCGTGGGGTACGGCGATGTGCTGCCGCACGACACGGCCGGCCGGATCATCGCGATGTTTGTGATGCTGACGACGATTCCCGTCTTCGGCGCGGTTTTTGCCATGCTCGCCGGCGTTTCGGCGCTCACCCACGTCCGGAGGTTGCTCGGCTTGGACACCACCCTGCCTGATAGACCGTTCATCCTCGTCTACGGCTCGCATCCGGTGCTGCCTCGCCCGCTCGCAGAGCTGGCGCGCGGCAGCGACCCGGTGGTGCTCGTCGCCCCGACGCGGCCGGCCGGCATCGACGAGGACATCCGCCTGCTGGCCGGCGACCCGACGGACGACGACCTGATCCGCCGCAGCTGTCCGCAGCGCGCCTGCCGGGCGCTGATCGCCTGCGAGGAGGACGCCGACACGCTTGTCGTCGCCGTGTCGATTCACAGCTTGGCGCCCGGGCTCGAGGTCTACGCGCTGACGCAGTCGCCGCGGGTGGCGCGCGCGCTCGGCGAGCTCGGGATCACGCACACCCTGGCCAGCGACGAGCTCGTCGGCCACACGTTGGCCAAGAGCCTGGAGACGCCGCAGGCGGGCGACCTGCTGCTGCAGCTGATCGACACGACCAGCTACCGGCTGACCGAGGCGCCGGTCGATTCGTCGCTCGTCTCCCAACCGCTCTCCAAGGCGCGCCAGACGGCGGGCACCCTGGTGCTCGGGATCTCGCGCGGTGACCGCGTCGACCTCGGCATCGGCGAGGACCCGGTGCTCGCCGAGGGGGACAGCCTGATCGTCCTGGAGGCGCTGCCGAGCTAGCCTCTCGCACCGTGCGTCGCGCGCTGATGATGTCGATCCCGCTGGCGCTGCTCGTGGCGGGCTGCACGTATCCGGTCGACGTCTCGCCGACCGGGGCCGAGCGGGCGATCGTCAACGTCGTTTCCGCGCAGACCCACGTGCGGCCGCTCGACACCGTCTGCCCATCTGGGGTGATGGCCACCGTCGGGGCCAGCTTCACGTGTCACTTCGTCGGGCCCCACGACGTCACCTACGGCGCGAAGCTGCGGATCACCAAGGTCCGCGGTCAGGTTGTGACGTTCTCGATCACCACGACCCCCGTCTCACGGTAGCCGGCCGGAGACGCGCACCCCGAGCGCGACCGCGCCGAGCAGCAGCACGAGCGCGGCGATGGCGAAGTCGGCCGTCACCTCGCGCCTGCGGGTGATTGAGCCGAGCTGGTCGCCGAGGTGGTTGTAGATCGAGCTGAGCTCGTCGGCGCTCTGGGCGTCGAACGACCTGCCGCCCGAGGCGCGGGCGATCGCCTGCATCAGCTGCGGATCCGGCGGAACCGGCTGGGGCGGGTACAGCGGGCTGATCTGGATCGACCCGTCCGGCGTTCCGAGCGCGACCGTATCGATCGGGATCCGATCCTTGGCCGCCTCGTCGGCCACGGCCACTGGGCTCTGGCCGGCGTTGGCGGAGCCGTCGGAGAGCAGGATGATCGCCGACGGGGGATGCTTCGGGTCGCTGGCGTGGAGCAGCTCCAGCGCGAGCGCGAGCGCGTTGCCGGTGGCCGTCGAGCCGCCCGCCTGCTGGGAGTTGATCAGCTCCGTGGCGGCGTTGTGAGAGGCCACCGGGCCCTGGACCAGATCCGGCGTGGTGGAGAAGCCGATCGCGCCGATCTTGATCCCGACCGGCAGCTTGGCCACGAAGTTGTCGGCGGCCGCCTCGGCCGCGCCCAGCCGCGTCGGTTGCACGTCG
The DNA here is from genome assembly GCA_035552615.1 of Solirubrobacteraceae bacterium. Lineage (GTDB taxonomy): Bacteria > Actinomycetota > Thermoleophilia > Solirubrobacterales > Solirubrobacteraceae > Palsa-465. The sequence continues at coordinate 9,296 of DASZLC010000119.1, read as the reverse complement.
GTGGCGGCCATCGAGCCCGAGTGGTCGAGCACGAGCATGATCGAGGCCTGCTCGACGGCCACCTTGTACGTGGTGCGCGGCCGCCCCAGCGCCAGCGCCAGCGCCGCGATCGCCGCCAACGCGAGCACGATCGGGATGTGGCGCGCCCAACTGGCGCGGGTACCCTCGGCGGCGAGCTTCAAGGTCTCCAGCGCCGGGAAGCGGATCGCATACCGCCGCGCCCGCCGCTGCGTGTACAGGTACGCGACGAGCGCCACCGGCACGAGCGCCAGCGCGAGCAGCCAGGTCGGGTCGGCGAAGCTCATCGCAGGTGGCGGCCCAGGGCTTTCAGCCAGTCGTCGCTGGTCGACAGCGCCGCATGGTGCGTGCGCAGCCGGCGCAGCTCCCTGGCCAGCAGCTCGCGGCGGTCGCGCTCCAGCTCGGCGAAGCGGCGGCGAAGGCGGCCGCTGGACGTGTTCACGGCGAAGCGCGCGCCCGTCTCAGGGTCGATCAGGGCCAGCTGCCCGAGCGCGGGCAGCTCCAGCTCACGCGGGTCGTACACCTCCACCGCCAGGATCGACTGGCCGATGCGCAGCGCCCCGAGGGGCCCCTCCCATCCGTGCTGGCCGCGAAAGTCGGAGATCAGCACGACCAGGCCCGGCTGGCGGGCGAGCGTGGCGACGCGCCGCAGCGCCCCGGCCAGCGCGGTGGGATCGCGGTGACCGTCGGGAGAGACGCCCTCGGACAGCGTCCGGGCGAGCGCCACGATGCCCCGCTTGGAGCCGCGCGGCGGGAGCACGTGCGGATCGCCGGCGCCGAAGGTGACAAGCGCGATGCTCCCGGCCCGGCGGATCCCGAGGCGGCCGAAGACGAGCGCGACGCCCTCGGCGACGTCCGCCTTCAGCCGCCGCTCGGTGCCGAACGCCATCGACGGCGACACGTCGACGACGATCCAGGTGGTCAGCGAGCGCTCCGGGACGTGCAGGCGCACGTGGGGCTGGCCCGGACTGCGCGCCGTCGCCGCCGGGTCGATGTGGCGGACGTCGTCGCCGACCACGTACGGCCGCAGCTGGGCCAGCTCCAGCCCGAGGCCGATGCCGGAGGCGGCGCGGTCGCCCGGCAGCGTGCGGGTGACGAGGCGGTTGACGCCGACGTCGAGCGCGTCGATCAGCGCCTGCGGCATCGGTCCCGGTCCCTGCCGGGCCGCCGGCGGTTGCAGTAGCTGGCGGGCCACGGCTGACCTACGCCGCGTGGACACCGCCGGCAGCCGCGGCCGGCGGATGGCGTCGGGTCAGGCTCCGCGCGCCCGGCTGCGGCACGGCGGCCAGCACGCGCTCCAGCATCCGGTCGGAGCTGACGCCCTCGCTGAGTGCGTCGTAGGAGAGCACGATCCGGTGGCGGAGCACGTCGGGGGCGAGATCGCGGATGTCCTCGGCGACGACGTGGCTGCGTCCGCGCAGCAGCGCCAGCGCCCGAGCGGCCTGCACGAGCCCGATCGGGCCGCGGGGACTGGCGCCGAACTCGATCATCGGCTGAAGGTCGCCGAGCCCGTAGTTCTCAGGGTGCCGGGTCGCGTCCACGAGCGCCACGGCGTAGCCGATGATCTCGCGATCGACGAGGACGGTGCGCGCCGCCTGGCCGTACAGCCCCAGGTCGCGGAGCGTCATGCACTGGCGGATCTGGGGCGGCGGCTGCAGCGAGCGCCCAACGACGGCGGCCTCCTCGCCGACCGATGGGTAGTCGACGATGATTTTCATCAGGAAGCGATCGATCTGTGCCTCGGGAAGCGGGTAGGTCCCTTCGGACTCAATCGGGTTCTGGGTGGCCATCACGATGAACGGCAGCGGCACGGGGTGCGTGACCCCGCCGATCGTGACCTGCTGCTCCTGCATCACCTCCAGCAGCGCCGACTGGACCTTGGCCGGCGTGCGGTTGATCTCGTCGGCGAGCAGGAAGTTGGCGAACACCGGGCCCAGCTCGGTGTCGAAGGTGCCCGTGTTGGGGCGGTAGATGCGCGTGCCGACGAGGTCGGAGGGCACCAGGTCGGGCGTGAACTGGACGCGGTTGTACGCGCCGCCGAGCACCGACGCCAACGTCTTCACGGTCAGCGTCTTGGCCAGTCCCGGCACCCCCTCCAGCAGCACGTGCCCGCCGGCCAGCAGGCTGACGAGCAGCCGCTCCAGCATCGCGTCCTGGCCGACGATCACGCGCTTCACTTCGTGCAGCGAGGTCTGCAGCGCCTCGCGGGCCTGTGCCCGCACGGCATCGATCTGATCGGGTTCGGTCATGTGGGGTCTCCTTGTCGTCTCACGTGGCGCTAAGCGAAGCGTCCGAACCAGCCCAGGGACAGCGCGCCGCCCGCGAGCAGCAGCACCAGCCCGGCGCCGGCGAAGGTCGAGGTGATCTGCTCGGTGACGCGCTTGTGTCCGAGCAGCGCGGCGAGGTGCGCGTAGACCGTGCTGAGGTGGCCCGCATCGGCGGCGCCGAACGACTTGCCGCCGGAGTCGCGGGCGACCTGCTGAAGCTCCGATGGCGCGACGGGAACGGGAATGCTGCGCGTCCTGTCGTGGCCGGCGGGCACCGTGATCGTCCCGTGTGGGGTGCCGACCACCACCGTGTACACGGGGACGTGAGCGTGCTTGGCCGCGGCCGCGGCCGCGTATGGGTTGGCGCCGATGTCCGAGCCGCCGTCGGAGATCAGCACGATCGCGCTCGGCACGTGCTTACCGTTCGCCGTGCGCAGGCTCGAGAGGATCTGGGTGGCCGTCTCCACCGCCGCGCCGATCGCCGTGTGCCCGTTGGCCCGCAGGCCGGTCAGGGCTGAGAGCACGAGCGAGTGATTCGTCGTCGGCGACTGCAGCACGGTTGGGGCCTCGGTGAACTTCTCCAGCCCGACGCGCATCGAGCCCGGTACCGATCGAGTGAAGCGCGCGGCAGCCGCGGCCGCCGCCTGCAGCCGCGATGGGTGGACGTCGGTCGAGGCCATCGAGGAGGACACGTCGTCGGCGAGCATCACGGCGCCGCCGGTCACCGGCACGGTCACTCGGTGCTGCGGCTTGGCCGCGGCGAGCACCAGGGCGAGGACCGCCAGGGCGAGCACCACCAGCGGCGCGTGGCGACGCCAGCCGGGCCCGTGGGGCGCCACCGAGGGCAGCAGCGGTGTGGTCACGAACGCCTCCCGGACGCGGACGCGGCGGCGCTGCTCGGCGAGGTAGAAGCCGGTCAGCAGCGGGATGGCCAGCAGCGCGAGCAGGACCAGCGGGGTCCCGAAGCTCATGGACCGGCGTTCGTTCCTGCGAGCGCGATCCCCACGGTCATCGCCACAGGTCCCTGATCGAGCTGGAGCGTCACGGTGCTCCCCTGGTGGAGGTGGGAGAGGATGTTGTCGACCTGGCCGGGTGAGGTGATCTGGTGGCCGTTCACGCTGAGCAGCGTGTCGCTGGCGCCGATCCCGGCCTGGTCGGCCGGGCTCCCCGGGACGACCGCCTGGACGATCACGCGGTCCACCGGGACGCTCTGGAGGACCAGCCCGAGCTCGCGCTGCGTGTAGCCGCCAGGTGCGGACGCCGTCGGGCCCGTGCCCGTGTTCCCGTTGTTGCTCGATCCGCCGGAGGTGAGCGCCACCGCGACCCCGATCACGATTAACGCGCCGATCAGGCTCAGAGCGATCACGCGGCGGCGGAACCGACGCGCATCGGGCCCGCGCGGCGTCGCTGGCGCGGGAGCGGGCCGGCGAGCGGCACTTGGCGGCGAGGGTGCCGGGCGCGGCGGCGCCGGGGTCGGTGGTCGTAGCGGAGCGAGTGGCGGTGGCTGAGCCGGGGCGAGCGGCGTCCCGTCTGGGGCCGCGGCCGCGGACTCGCGCTCCCAATCGCCTGACCACAGGTGCTTCGGAGAGGCCATTAGACAGCGAAAAGTAGGGGCGCTCGATGAGAGCTGGCTAAGAGAGTATTCGTGGGACGTCGAGCACAACGTTCCTCAGCGGTTCGCCCGCGGCCCACCGGGCGAGCTGCTCGGTGGCCAGCGCCGCGGCGCGGGCGTGCCCGGCGGGCGAGTCGCCGCCGATGTGCGGGGTGATGGAGAGCGTGCCCGGCGCCGTCCACAGCGGATGGTCGTCGGGAAGGGGCTCGGGATCGGTGACGTCGAGGACGGCGCGCAGGCGTCCGTCGGACAGCTCGGCGACCAGTGCCTCGGTGTCGACGACCGCCCCTCGAGCGGCGTTCACCAGCAGCGATCCGTCCGGCATCGCTGCCAGCTCGGCGGCGCCGATCAGCCCGCGCGTCGCCTCGGTCAGCGGCGTCAGCACCACGACCGCGTCCGCGTCCGGCAGCAGCACCGGAAGCTCCTCGACGCCGTGGAGCCCGTCGTGGGCACGCGAGCCGACGCCGACCACGCTCACCTCAAGCGGGGCCAGGTACGCGGCCACGCGGTGCCCGATCGAGCCCATCCCGACGATCAGCACGGTTGAGCCGCCGAGATCCTGGAGCTCACGCTGATCGTCCCAGGCGCGCTCGCGCGCAGATCGAAGCAGTTGCGTCGAGGCACCGAGCAGCGCCCCCACGACCCACTCGGCCACGGGCCCGTCGCGGGCGCCGCGCGCGCTGCAGAGGATCGTGTCCGGCGGGACGTACGGCTCGATCCAGTCGGTCCCGGCCGACAGGGTCTGGATCACCGACAGCTCGGTGAGGCCCGGCAGCGCGTCGAGGATCTCGCGCCCGGTGGGCACGAGGAACCGCACCGCCCGGAGATCGGCGTCGTCGTCGTAGGCGACGATCTCGACGCCGACGGGTGCGCGCTCGCGGAACGTCTCCAGCAGCCTCGACGGGACGGCGGCGATGGTCATCGCGACTGACGATACCCACGGGCGGTCACGGGCCACGACACCAGAGTTGCCAAGATGTCCGGCATGCGCCACGCCTTCGCCGCGACGCTCCTCGCCGCGGCGCTCGCCGTGTCGGCGGCGGGCTGCTCGGCCGGCGGCGAGGAGAGCACGAACGCGGCGCCGAACCCCGTCGACACCGCTTCCGTCACCTGCGGGGAGCTGCAGAGCAGTGGAGGCGAGCTCGGACAGGCGTTCGCCACCGAGCTGGCCGCCGAGGTCGCGAAGGGACGGGCCCGCGCCGCCGCCGCCAACGCCCTGGAGACCATTTTGACGGCCGGGTGCCGTGGCGAGCCGAGCAGCTTCCTCCCCGCCGGGCCGGCGCTGAAGGAATATCGCCGAGAACACCCAGGCTGAGATTCGCCGGGCGCTCTCGGCAGCTACGACGCGGGCGCGCGGTAGCGCAGCCCGTCGAGTGCGATGTCGAGGATGCGCTCGATCTGCGCCGGGTCGCCGCTTTGGATCTTCGTGATCCCGCCGACCATCTGGATGACCTCGTCGATGTTCGTGTCGGCGCGCACGGCGTGGGCCGCCTGGGCGCGTAGGAGCAGCGGCTCGCCGGCCGCGAACAGCGCACTGCGGCACTGTGAGAACAGCGGCGAGTCGCGCTCCACGTAGCTGAGCAGTTCCTGGGCCAGGGCGTGCTTGGTGGCCAGGTAGCCGACGAAGCGGTGCAGCCAGGTGGCAAGTGCGTCCCATGGCTCCAGGCCGTCGAGATCGGCAGCCGAGCGGCAGAGGTCCTCCACCTCGCCGACGTACGTCGCCTCCAGCAGCGCCTGCCGGTTCGGGAAGTTGCGGTACAGCGTGCCGATGCCGACGCCGGCGCGACGGGCGATCTCCTCCAGCGAGGTATCCGCGCCGCCCTCGGCGAACGCCTCGCGCGCGGCGACGATCACCTTCTCGTAGTTACGCCGCGCGTCCGCGCGCTTGGGGCGAGCAAGGAGGGGCTGGTCGGGGATGTCGGTGGCACTCATAGCGATTCGCTTGACAAACCGGAGGGAGCCTCCGTATAGTTACCGGAGGGAGCCTCCGCTTAGTTCTGGAGGTGTCCTCCACTTTATCACAGCTTCAACAGTTCGGACCCAGATGAAATTGCTCAACCTCACCGGCGATCGGCGCCGCTGGATGGCCCTGGTGGTCGTCTGCATGGCGCAGCTGATGATCGTCCTCGACACCACGATCGTCAACGTGGCGCTGCCCGCCATCCAGCGCGATCTCCACTTCACCCAGGGGAACCTCACCTGGGTGATCAACGCCTTCCTGGTGACCTTCGGCAGCTTCCTGCTGCTCGCTGGACGGCTCGGCGACCTGATCGGCCGCCGGCGCGTGTTTCTCACCGGCGTCGGGATCTTCACCGCGGCCTCGATGCTGTGCGGAATCGCCCCCAGCCAGGGCGTGCTGATCGCCGCGCGCTTCGCCCAGGGCGTCGGCGCCGCGATGCAGGCCTCGGTGATCCTGGCCATCATCGTGACCGAGTTCCCCGAGCCGGGCGACCGCGCGCGGGCGATGAGCGCCTACGTGTTCACCGCCGTGGCCGGTGGCTCGCTCGGCCTGCTGGCCGGCGGTGTGCTCACACAGGCACTCAGTTGGCACTGGATCTTCTTCGTCAACCTGCCGATCGGCATCGTCACGATCGTGGCCGGCCGGGCGCTGATCCCGCGCGATACCGGGATCGGGCTCGGGCACGGCGTCGACTGGGTCGGGTCGGTGCTCGTCACCCTGTCGCTGATGACGCTCGTCTACGCGATCGTCCAGGCCACCAACGACGGCTGGGGCTCCTCCACCGTGCTCGGCTTCGGGACCCTGGCCGCGGTGCTGATGGCCGTCTTCCTGGCGGTGGAATCCCGCATCGAGAATCCGATCATGCCGCTGCGGATGCTCCGCCTTCGGGGGCTGATCGGGTCGAGCGTCGTCCGCGCCTTCCTCGTCACCGGCATGTACTCGACGTTCTTCCTCGGCACCCTGTACCTGGAGCACGTGCGCCATTTCAGCGCGCTCCAGACCGGCCTTGCCTTCCTCCCATGGACGATGACCGTCGGGGCCCTGTCGCTCGGGATCACGGCTCGGATCGTCGCCCGGTTCGGTCCCATGAGGGTCCTGATCACCGGGATGGCCACGGTCATGGGCGGCCTCGCTCTGATGACGACGACGAGCACGACGACGGCCTTCTTCCCGACGATGTTCTTCGCCTTCTTCATGATCGGCCTGGGCATCGGCAGCGCCTTCATGCCGCTGCTGACGATCGCGATGGCGGACGTTCCGGCGCCCGACGCCGGGCTCGGTTCGGGGATTGTCAACCTCTCCCAGCAGGTCGGCGGCGCGCTCGGCATCGCCGTGCTGGGGACGATCGCCACGACCCGGTCCAAGGCGCTTGAAGCTCAGCATCACACGCTCGGATCGGCACTCGTCGGCGGATACCACCTCGCCTTCCTGATCGGGGTGCTGAGCGTCGGGGCGGCGATCCTCACCACGCTCGCCGTCCTGCGCACCCGGCCCCAGGTGGCCGAGGCGGAGCCGATCGTGGCGGAGCAGTCGGAGATCGGGCACGCCGCGGAGTCCGGGCGCCGTCGCGTGGCCATCGCCCTGTCGAGCTCGGGCGCGCGCCGCCCGCAGCCGGAGAGCTCGGCTACGGCTGCCGCGGCCGGGCGTCGCGGGCCAGGGCGCGATTGGCGCTCGCGACGACCTCGTCGCCCAGCGCCGGATCGAGGTCGAGCTGAGTAGTGGCCATGATCCGGCCAAGCATCATGTACTGACCGATCACCAGTAGCAGGTGCATGATCTCCCGCGGGGAGAAGCGCGCCGCCACCGCCGCGAACGTCGTGTCGTCGGGGGTGGCGTCGCGCACCACCTGCGTGGTGAAGGCGACCACGAGCCGGCCGTCCTCGCCGAACCGTCGGGCATCGATGTAGGGCAGGCGGGTCATTTCATGGCCGCCCGGAGCGCCTGGTCGAGGTCGGCCCACAGGTCCTCCACGTCCTCCAGCCCCGCGCTGAGCCGCAGCAGACCGGGCGGGACGCGCTCCGGCTCCCAGCGGGCCCGCGCCTCCAGCGTCGTGGCGGCGCCGCCGAGGCTGGTGGCGTTATCGATCAGCGCCAGCGCGCGCTCGACTTGGACCGCGCGCACGGCATCGGCCACGTCGAAGGAGAGGATCGGACCGAAGGCACGCACGTAGCGCGCGGCGACGACGTCGCCCAGACCCGGGTAGCGCACGCGCTCCACCGCCTCATGGGCCGCCAGGCGGTGCGCCAGGTCCAGCGCCGTCGCCGATTGCCGCTCGACCCGGAGGGCGAGCGTCTTCAGGCCGCGTAGCAGCAGCCAGGCCGGATCGGGCGCGGCGACGATCCCGGTGGCGGTGCGGAACCTGGCCAGCCGCTCCGCGTCCTCGGGACGGGCGCAGGTGACGACGCCGAGCAGCGCGTCGTGATGGCCGGCGAGGATCTTCGAGGCACTGTGAACGACGATGTCGGCGCCGTAGTCGAGCGGGCGGAGCAGCAGCGGGCTGAGCACGGTGTTGTCCACCACGACCCGCGCGCCGGCGGCGTGGGCGGTGTCGATCGCCGCCTCCAGGTCAGGGAAGGTGAGCATCGGGTTCGAGCACGGCTCCAGCCACACCAGGTCGGCCTTCGGCGGCGCCCCGGTCTGATCGAAGGCCAACACGTGGACACCCCAGCGGGCCAGCTCCCCCTGCAACATGGCGATCGTGCCGTAGTAGCCACCGTCGGCCACCGCGACGGTTGCGCCGGGTGCCAGCAGCGCCAGCATCAGGGCGGTGACCGCGCCCATGCCGGACGGGAACAGCAGCGCGTGCCCGCCGTCGAGCTCGCCGAGCACCCGCTCCGCCTCGAGTCCGACGGAATGCCCGACACGCTGGTAGTACAGCGGTGTCGGCACGGCGTTCTCGTAGGGGTGGATCGTCGCCCGGTCGACGGCGGGCGTCTGCCCGCGGGCCAGTGATGTCTGCGGGTCCATATGCCACCCGGGAGCTTAAGCCCACGACCTCGGTCGCGGACCTGTCGGCGGCGTGGCGCAGCTCTCCGGATTGATCGTGCAGAAGGTGGCGGTACTCGCCAGGAACTGCGCGGTCAACCGGTCAGGCGCGGGAGAACGGACGGTGGTGCGCCTGGTCGAGGCTGTCGAAAGCGGCTGCGCGACGGGCTCTGCCGTGACCCGGCCTCGCCTACCAGGCGTACGTGTGCCGGCCCGTCACACCGGAGAACACGACGGCGCCGTCGAGCAGCCGCGCGCCGCGTCCCTGCCGGCCGTTCCACGCCACCCGGCCGTCGCGGGCGATCACCCGGCTGGCGCCGAGCAGCGGGACTGCGACGGTGCCCGAGGTGCCGGCCGGCGCGGCGATGGTCAGCTCGAAGGAGCGGCCCGACCCGGTCCGCCGCCAGCGCGAGACGATCGGGCCGCGCGGCGTTGGCACGGTGCCCTGGGCCCA
>DASZLC010000118.1:0-45724 GCA_035552615.1 Solirubrobacteraceae bacterium | reverse complement strand
ACAAGTCGCCGGCGGCCTCGTAGCGAGACGCCGGGCGCGCCGGACTCAGCGGACGGTGAACGGGCCGGTGTTGTTCGAGAGGTACTCGATCATCCGGCCCGTCGGACCGGCCGAAATAAAGTAAGCGACCTTGTTGCCCGCGGTCGTGTAGACGAGCCATTCGACGCCGGGCGGCGGCGGGTTCATGTCGACCACCATGTAGTGGAGCTGGGACTCGGGTACGTGCGCGAGCGTGGCGATCCGCTGGGCGAGCGTGGCCGGCGCGTCGGCGGGGATCTTGGCCAGCGGGAACGCCGAGTCGCCTTGGATGCTGGCGCTGGTGTTGGTGATCGTGGAGTTTCCCTGGGCGTCGACGTAGACGTTGACCTCGACGCCGTTCTTGTCCTGCGTCATATCGAGATAGCCGGGATACAGCGCCACATTGGATACACGCGCGTCGGCGCCCATCCGCGTGCGCGCCGTGGCCAGCGCCTTGGCGAAGTTCGCCGCGGTGAACAGCGAGTCGGGATCGGTCGCCGTGACCGAGCTGGCGTCAAACGGCGCGGCGGGCGCGGAGCCCCCGCCGACGGACCCCGACGAGCCGGTGCCGCCCGTTGCGGCCGAGCTCGGCGATACGTGAATGCTGCCGGCGACGACGCTGGCCAGCCCACCCGCGCCGGCGGCGGCGGCGATCCATACAAGGACGGCGACGAATAGCCTCACGGCCGCCCCCAGCTCGATATCAACGTCACGGTCCCGGCCCCCTCTGGTCTGGGCGCCGATCCTAGCGCGCCGGCCGGTGGCTGGAGTGAAGACTCAGTCGCGCGTCAGCGAGACGTCCGCACGGGACAGCAGGTCCTCGTGGCGAACGAGCTTGATCCGCGGGCGCCCGTGCGGCTCGCCGGCGGAGCGCTCGTGCTCGTCGATCGCCTGCCACCCGTCGTACTCCACGATTCTCACGCCCTGGGCGCGGAGCGCGGCGATCAGCTCATCGGGCTCGGCCGCCGGGGTCGGGAGCAGCCCGGCGGCATGATCCTCCAGCAGCAACGTGGTCGTCTCGTGGGCGTCCTTCTTGTTCGTCCCGATGACCCCCGAGGGGCCGCGCTTGATCCACCCGGCGGCGTAGGCGCCGGGGACCGGCTGTCCGGTGGTGGGGTCGATCACTCGGCCGCGCTCGTTCAGGATCGTCGAACGTCGGTCGTCGAACGGGACGCCCGACAGCGGCGAGCCGACGTAACCGATCGAGCGCATCACCAGCCCGGCCTCGATCGTCTCGCGCTCACCGGTGGCGCGAGCTCGCAGCGCACCGTCGCCTCCGGCGGTCAGCTCGTTGCGCTCGATCACCACTCCCCGGACGCGGTCGGGGCCGAGGATCTCCACCGGCGAGGCGAGGAACCGCAGGACGATCCGCTTCGGCTTGCCGGCCGGGCCGGCGGAGGCGTATTGCTGGAGGGTCTCGACGTTGCGCCGGGCCGTCATGTCGGCGGCGTCTGAGGCGAGCCACTCGCGGCTGGCCGGATCGAGTTCGACCGCCTGCGGGTCGACGATCACGTCCGCCTCGGCGAGATCGGCCAGCTCTCGCAGCTCGGGGTTCGTGAACGCCGCCTGGGCGGGGCCGCGCCGCCCGAGCAGGATGACCTCCTCGACGTCGCTGTGGCGGAGCGCCTCCAGCGCGTGGTCGGCGATATCGGTGACGGCCAGCTCCTCGGGCGACAACACCAGCATCCGCGCGACGTCGATCGCGACATTCCCGTTACCGATTACGACGGCCCGTTTCGCCGACAGGTCGAACTCACAGTCCGTGTAATCGGGGTGGCCGTTGTACCAGGCAACGAAGGCGGTGGCGGCATGGCTGCCGGGCAGCTCCTCGCCCGGAATCCCGAGCCGCCGGTCGCCGGCCGTGCCGATCGCGTAGATCACGGCGTGGTAGTGGGCCATGAGCTGCTCGTGGGTGAGGTCACGGCCGACCTCGACGTTGCCGAAGAAGCGAAACAGCGGATGCGCGGCCGTCTTCTCGTACACGCGGGTGACCGACTTGATCTTGGGGTGATCGGGCGCCACCCCGGCGCGGACGAGGCCCCACGGCGTGGCGAGCCGGTCGTACAGGTCCACTGCGATGCTCGCCTCCTTGTGGGCGAGCAGCTGTCCGGTGGCGTAGAACCCGGCCGGGCCCGAGCCGACGACGGCGATCCGAAGGTCCATGGCCCTCCAATCTAGAGAATGTTCACCGCCCGGGACACGATCAGCCCGATCGTCACGAGCGACACAAGCGACTGCAGGCCCATCAGCAGCTTCGCCTGCCAGGTCAGCGGCATCGTGTCGGTGGGGCTGAACGCGGTGGCGTTCGTCAGCGACACGTACAGGTAGTCGATGAACTGCGGGCGCCAGTGCTGGGGCGCCCACGTGCCGCCGGCCATCTGCGGGAACAGGAGGTCCGGGGCGAGGTCGTGGCCGATCGCTCGCCGGCCGGCGCCGCCACGATCGACCTCCCAGTACCAGAGGCCGAAGATCAAGACGTTGGTGAGCCAGATCAGCGATCCCGAGATGACCAGCTCGCGGCCGTTGCTGACATTGTGGTGAAGCAGATAGTGGGTCAGCAGCGCCAGCGAGACCGCGTTCCCGGCGCTGACGACCGCGGTCATGCTCAGCGCGGCGGCGCGGCGCTTTCGGTGCGGGCGCTCCAGCTGCATCGGCGTGGCCAGCGACAGCCCCACCAGCAGCACGGCCTCCAGCGCCGGGACGAGCCAGCGCGGACCCACCTGCAGGCGCGGCGGGAGCGCCAGCTGAAGTCCGATCGCGGCCAGCACGCACAGCAGCGCGGGCCAGAATGGCTCTGGCCGGCCGGGCGGCGGATAGGCGACCTCGCCGGCCCTAGGAACAGCTGCATCGGGCGACTCCGGCACGCGGACACTGTAGTCCGGGCCGGAGCCGGCAACGTGAGGCGCGCGTCAGCGCAGGCGCGAGCGCAGCGGGCGAACGGGGATCGGCAGATCGACGTCCTCGTCCGGCAGGTCCGCCACATCGAGCTCGTCGGCGTGGTCGAACCACGCCTGGCCCTGGCGGCCCAGCTCACCGATCGCCCGCTGGGGACGCAGATACGGCGTGGCGTACAGCGCAAATCCGACCACGCCGACGGCAACGGTGATGATCTCAAAGGTGAACATACGTTCGACTGTAGCTACAGAGGTGTGACATGCAAGCGTCGTGTGATCACGCTCACTCAGGGCGGTCGGGGCCGCCGGGGGCGAACGTCTCCAGCGCCAGCTGCAGGAAGGCGGCAGCGGCGGGCGTCCGGCGGCGGCTCTCGCGCCAGGCGAGGGTGATGTCGCGGGTCAGCTCGGGGCCGTCGAGTGGCAGCACGGCGACGTCGGCACCCGGCCCGATGCAGTCAGAGCGCGGCAGCAGCGCGACGCCGATCCCGCGTGCCACCAGCCGGCGCACGCGCTGGCTCTCGTTGGACTCCAGCGCGATATTCGGCTCAAAGCCGGCCTGGGCGGCGGCGGACATCAGCACCTCGCGCAGGCGCGACCCCTCGCGATAGCTGACGAACTCGGCGTCGGCGAGCTGCTCCAGCCGGATCCGTCGCAAGCTGGCCAAGCGGTGATCGGGGGGCACGATCGCCACCAGCTCCTCGGACACGAGCTGGGCCAGGCCAAGCCCGTGGCTCTCGATTCGCTCGGTCACCGACAGGAAGGCCACGTCCAGCTCGTCGAGCCGGAGCAGCTCGGCCAGCTCCTCGCTCGACTGCTCGCGTACCGTCAGCTCAACGCCGGGATGGCGGTGATGGAAGAGGGCCAGCGCCAGCGACACGTCGATCGGCCCCATCGTGTGCATCGCCCCCACCGTCACGCGGCCGGTGAACGCCCCGCGGAGCGACTGCATCTCCGCCTGCGCGGCCTCGACGTCGGCGAGGATCGAGCGCGCCCGCGTCACGAGCAGGCGGCCCGCCTCGGTCAGGGCGACACGCCGGGTCGTGCGCTCCACCAGCGCCAACCCCAGCTCCTGCTCCAGGCGCCTGATCTGCTGGGAGAGCGCGGGCTGGGCGATGTGCTCGCGAGCGGCCGCCCGCGTGAAGTTGCCTTCGTCGGCGAGCGCCACGACGTACCGGAGCTGTCGCAGATCCATAACTACAGCTTATGAGTATGCGCCGATATGCGTCTTGGACAAAACAACTCCGACCCGCCATTCTTCTTCGCGTAGCACCTCTCTCCTCCCAGAGCGCGCCCCGCAGATCCGGCCTCATATCCCGCCGGGTCGGGGGCGTGACTCGCTTGAGGGATCGTTTTTGCCCGCGTCCCTGTGCGACGATGCGCGCGTGACGGGCGTCGCCGACGAGCTTCTCGCCAACAACGAGGCCTACGCCGCCTCCTTCCACGACCCCGGCCTGCCGACGCGCCCGAGCCGCCGGCTGGCGGTCGTCGCGTGCATGGACTCGCGCATGAACCTGTTCGCGATCCTCGGGCTGGCCAACGGCGAGGCACACCTGATCCGCAACGCCGGGGGGGTCGTCACCGATGACGAGATTCGCTCGCTGGCGATCTCGCAGCGCATGCTCGGCACCGAGGAGATCATGCTCATCCACCACACCAGGTGCGGGATGCAGACCTTCACCGACGACGAGTTCAAGCTGGCCCTGGAGCGGGAGACGGGGATGCGCCCGGCGTGGTCGCCCGAGGCGTTCAGCGACCCCGACGCGAACGTGCGCCAATCGATCAACCGGATCAAGGCCTCGCCGTTCATCCCCCACAAGGACTCTGTGCGCGGGTTCGTGTTCGACGTCGACACCGGCCGGCTGCGGGAAGTCCAGTAGGTCAGTACGCGATCAGCGCGTGCAGGACGTGGGGGGCGACGAAGACCTCCCAGATGGCGGTGATCACGAGCACCGGGATGGCGATGGCGACCGTCACGAGGGTCGCGGCCAGCAGCTGGTCCCAATCCCCGCGGCGGCTGGCGATGATCCAGGCGGCCAGCGGCAGGAACAGCGCCACCAGCTCGGGCAGCGCGTGCGGCAGCAGCCCGATCAGCAGGATCACCGGCGAGGCGTGCAGCGCGGAGGCGACGTCGGCGACGCTCGTTCCGAGGACGTACGCCTGGGCCGACAGCGAAAACGTCGTCGCGGCGATCACGAACAGGATCGCGAACTGGCCGCCGCGCTCGTGGATCACGCGCACGATCCCGCGGTGCTCCTGCGCCTGCATCGGCAACGAGCTGCCCGCGATGAAGCCGGCGACGCAGGCCATGGCGTGGAGCGCGAGGACCAGCGAGTTGCGTCCCAGGATCGCCAGCACGTCGGAGCTGTCGCCGATCTGAAACGGAGCCCGATTGACCTCGGCGCCGCCGGCGCCGGACGCCACGCCGGCGATCACCAGCACCGCCACGAGCAGCGTGGTGGCGGCCAGCAGGCTGCCCGCGAGCCACGTGCCGAGCACCGGCAGCGGCCGCTCGTTCCACTTCTGCAGCGTCTGGCGCGTCCCGCGGATGCCGTGCACGAAGGCGTAGGCGGATGCGTCCATTCAGTACTCATCGGCTCGCCCGCCGGCCGGGTTGAGCGGCCCGCCGGTCGGTGGGGGCGACCGGGGGTGGGCCGGAATCTGACTCCCGGCCGCCGCCTATACTTGGTCCTTCGGCAACGTCAGGAGCGCTTTGTGCAGGAAATGGTGATCTACGGCGTGAGCTTCGACATGGTCGGCAAGCAGCCGATCGTGCTGCTCAAAACGATCGAGAACAACAAGTTCCTGCCGATCTGGATCGGGCATCCGGAGGCGGCGGCGATTCTGATGAAGCTGCAGGGAGCCTCGACGCCCCGGCCGATGACGCATGATCTGCTGTCCGACGTGCTCTCGGAGCTCGAGGTCGAGTGCACCCGCGTCGCGGTCACCGAGCTGCGGGAGAACACGTTCTACGCCTCGATCAGCCTGCGGGTCGCTGGGCGCGACCTGGAGATCGATTCGCGGCCGAGCGACGCGCTCGCGCTGGCCGTGCGCTCGGGCGCGCCGATCTTCGCCGCCGACGAGGTGATCGCCGAGTCCGCGATCGAGTTCGAGCACGAGGTGGAGGACACCGAAGAGGTCGTCGAGAAGTTCAAGGACTTCCTCGACCGGGTGACCCCCGAGGACTTCATGGGGGAGTAGGCCAGTCGCCTGCGGCGATGGATCGCTCAGCGGCGATCGTCGCTATGTGGCGAGCTCCAGCCGCCCAGCGAGATCGGCCAGCACATCGTCGCGGAAGGAGGGGGCGAGCAGCGTGATGCCGAAGCAGCCGCCGTCGGCGTGGCCGGCGGGGAGCGCCACCGCGCACAGGTCGAGCAGGTTGGCGAACGTCGTGTACGTGCCGAGCCGCCGGTTGCACCCGATCGGATCGGCGCGCACCTGCTCGATCGTCGGCTGGAACGGCGCCGTCGGCAGCAGCACCGTGTCGCACCCGCGGAGCGCGTCGCGGGCTCGGAGCCGGAGGCGCTCCAGCTTCTCGACGTCGCCCACGTAGCTCGCCGCTGACACGCCGCCGCCGCCGAGCACGATCGTGGCCACATGCGGGTCGACGGCCTCGCGATGGGAGGCGATGAACTCGCCGACCGCAGCGAAGCGCTCGGCGACGAACGCCCCCTCGTACAGGAGCCGGCCGGCGGTCAGGAACGGCTCCAGGTCGATCTCCACCAGCTCGGCGTCGAGCGTGCGCTGGCAACGCGCCGCTGCTGTCGCGAGCGCCACCAGCGCGTCCGGCGACAGCAGCTCCAGCTGCTCCGGCCGGGGCACGGCGATCCGCGGGCGCTCGGGCGCGAACGCCGGCGCGTCACCTGGCAGTCGCCGGGAGCGCGGGTCCTGCGCGTCGTGGCCGGCCATCACCGCGATCGCCCCACGGGCCAGCGCCAGCGTCGCCGCGAACACGCTCACGCAGTCGAACGACCGGCACGCCGGCACCACCCCGCGGGTCGGGACCAGGCCGAGGGTCGGCTTGATGCCGACGACACCCTGGAAGGCCGCCGGCACCCGGCCGGAGCCGGCCGTGTCGGTGCCGAGCCCCAGGTCGGCCATTCCGGTCGCCACCGCGACGGCCGAGCCCGAGCTCGACCCGCCCGCCACCCGGTCCGGGTCGCGCGCGTCGCGCACGGCGCCGTACGGGCTACGCGTGCCGGTGAGCCCGGTGGCGAACTGATCGAGATTGGCCTTGCCGAGAACGATCGCGCCGGCGGCCCGGAGCCGGGCGACCGATTCAGCGTCCGTCGGTGGCGTGTAGGCGTAGGCCGGACAGCCCGCCGTCGTCGGCAGCCCGGCCACGTCGACGTTGTCCTTCACCGCGACGGTCACGCCGGCCAGTGGCAGCCGCGCTCCGGCGCCCAAGCGCCGCTGCACCGCCGCCGCCTCGGCGAGCGCCTCGTGCTCGTCGCGCAGCTCGATCCACGCCTCCGGACGGTCGGAGACCTCGATCCGCCGGTAGGCGCGGTGGACGCGCTCGGGCGCGCTGAGCGCGTCCGAGCTGGCCAGTGCGGGCATCGCCGGCTTACACGACCGCGAGCAACGCCTCGCTGCTCGCGACCGCTCCGAACACTCCGCCCTGCATCGTCACCATCTTCAACGCCGCGGTGTGGTTGCCCGGGTCCGTGGCCCCCGTGCAATCGGACAGGACGAGGCACTCGTAGCCCAGGTCGTTGGCCTCGCGCATCGTCGTCGAGACGCAGACATCGGTGGTGATGCCGGTGAACACGAGGCTGTGAATGGCCTTGTTGCGGAGCACCAGATCGAGCTCGGTCTGGCAGAAGGCGCCCTTAGTGGCCTTGTCGATCACCATCTCGCCTGGGAGGGGCGCGAGCTCCGGGATGATCTCCCAGCCCGGCTCGCCCCGCACGAGGATCCGCCCGCACGGGCCCGCGTCGCCGATTCCGGCGCCGATCCGCTGCGAGCGCCAGCGCTTGTTCGGCGGACAGTCGGACAGGTCGGGCTTGTGGCCCTCGCGGGTGTGGACGATCGGCGCCCCGAGCTCGCGCCAGCGGGCGAGCATGCGCCGCGTGGCGGCCACCGGTGCCCGGGTCAGGGCCAGGTCGTAGCCCATCGAGTCGACGTAGCCGCCCTCCCCGCAGAAGTCGGTCTGCCAGTCGATCAGGACGAGCGCTGTGCGGGCGACGTCAAGCGCGCCCGTCCATGGCCATGGGTACGGATCGGCGGCGACGACGGTGCGGGTGTCGGTGACGGTCATGAACGGCTCCTCTCGGGAACGACTCGGTAATGAAGGATCAGGTCGGCAAAGGCCTCGGGCGCGTCGAACTGCGGCAGGTGGCCGCAGCCCAGCACGACGTGGACGGGGGCCCCGGTCCGCTCGGCCAGGCGCCGGGCGACATCGAAGCGGACTTCGCTGGAGCGCTCGCCGATCGTGCACACGAGCGGCACCCGCGGGCGCTCGGCGGCGGGTGGGATCGCCGGTTCGAAGTGCACGAACGCGCTCGCGTCGGCCTCGATTAGCGGCGCGCTGGCGTCGAGCGAGGTGACGAGCGCGGGCGGGAGCGTGCTCCACGTCCGCTCGCCGGCGAGCGCGCGGATCAGGCCGCGCCCGCCGCTGGCCAGGCCCGCCCGGATCACCTCCAGCAGCTCGGGCGAGACGCTGCCCACCGCCGGCTCATGGGCGACCGCGCGGACGACGCGCTCCGGCCGCTGAAGCGCCGCCGCCAGCGCCACCGTCGCGCCGCCGCTCATCCCGGCCAGCACGGCGCGTTCGATCCCGCGGGCGTCGAGCTCGGCGAACACGTCCTCCACGTGCTCCTCGACGCTGGCCGGCGGCGCGAGGCGCGCGCGCCGCCCGTAGCCGCGGCGCTCGGCGACGATCACCGGGGCCCGGAGCCGGAGCGCCCGCGCGACGGGTGCGAGCGTTCCGGGACCGAACCCCACTCCGTGGATCAGCACGACCGGCGGCGCGTCGGAGCTCGTTCCCCGACGCGCCGCCGCTGTCACGGCGACTGCACTCACGCCGGTGCCGGCTCCGGGAGCGCGATGTCCGGCATTGGTATTGGGGAGCTGCGCCCCGCCTCGAGGGCCGCCTCGATCTCCATCGGGTCGGTCGGGTCGGGTACCCGTTCGGGCACCCTCAGCAGCACCATCGCCAAACAGGTGATTCCCGCCAGCGCATAGCCGAGTGCGACCTTCCCGTCGGTGAAGACGTGCACCTTGTCGCCGTGGATCAGTCCGACCACGCTGAGCAGCGCGCCCACCCCGCAGAACATCGCCGCTCGGTAGAAGCGCTTGTCGATCAGGAACACGGTGATCCCGCCGAGCACCATCCCAGCCAGCGTGGCGCCGTTGCCGAGCGCGTGCAGTCCGGCGTAGTGAACGCCGGCGTTGGCGAGGTTCGCCTCGCCAACGTGACCTGCCGAGGTGCCGGCTGCGCTGAGCGCGTCGTCGACCTGTCCGGACCCCCACGAGGCGATGTTCGGCACCATTGCGATCACGACCGCCGCGTAGTGCGCCCGCGGCACCACCGCGAACGCCTGCGCCCCGATCACCAGGCCGATGTAGAGCAGGACCGGCACGATCGCCGGGATCGGCAGAATCGCGGCCAGCAGCGGGAACATCCCGATGACGCACAGGACGAAGATCAGCACGCCGCAGCCGAGGGAGTAGCTCAGGCGTCCGCCCGCCTCCTTCCAGCCCGGCTGGCCGATGTACACCGCCGGCGGGAACGGGCTGCCGAGACAGGCACCGACGACGGCGCCGGTGCCGTCGGCGAGCAGTACCGAACGGAGGTTGTACGAGTCACCGGCCGCCGCGGCGCTCTCCACGTTCGTCATCGCCTCGCAGAAGTTGTAGACGCCGAGCGGGATCGCGGTGGCGAGCAGCGGCGAGATCGCGTTCAGCCCGTGGCCGAGCAGGTCGAAGTTCAGCGACGGCAACCCGACGGCGATGTCCTTGGCCGCAGCCGAGACGTCGCTGCCGTGCATGTACCCGCCGATCCAGCCGATCGCCGTGCCGAGCACGAGCGCCGCCAGCCCGATCGGGATGTTCTTCGGCAACCGCACCCCAGCGACGAAGCCGACGATGATCACGGCCAGCACCGGCAGGGCGATCCAGGTCGCCTCCCACATCTCCGCCGCGGGCTGCATCGCGATGAACGTCAGGGAGATCCCGGCCAGCGCGCCGAGCATCGCCGCGCGCGGGGTGAACTTGCGCACCGTGGGCCCGACGAACGCGCCGATCAGGATGATCACCCCGATGATGAACGCCCACGCGAGGCCGGCCTCCCACGCCTTCAGCGCGCTGTGCGTCTTCAGGTAGGTCGGCAGCATGATCACCAGCGTGACGATGAACATGTGGGGCACGCTCGGTCCGTACGGCATTGCCGTGACGTCGTCGCGCCCCTCCTTCGCCTGCAGCTTCCTGGCCAGCCAGAAGTAGAAGCAGTTCCCGACCAGCAGCTCGATTCCCAGCGCCGGGAGGATCGTTCCGGTCACGCTCCCGATCGGGATGTGCACCACTCCCGAGGCGAGGATCGTGATCGTCAGGACGTTGACCAGCAGGTTGATGAACAAGCCGGAGAAGGCGTTGACTTCTCCCGGCCGCCAGTACTGCCTGAACAGGCTCAGCGGGCTACTGACCGACATGGTTCATGCTCCTTGCGCCGCGGCCAGCGCCGACGGATGGTGGGTTGATAGGGCGTCCAGCAGCTCTGCCGACGGCGCCGTCCAGCCGAAGATCCCCCCCTGGGCCCGGACCATCTCGAGCGCGACGCGGTGGAACTCGGGGAAGTACGAGCCGACGCAGTCCTCCAGCACCAGGCATTCGAAGCCGCGGTCGTTGGCCTCCCTGACCGTCGTGTGCACGCACACCTCGGTGGTGACGCCGGTGACGATCAGGCCGGCGATCCCGGCGTTGCGCAGTAGCAGCTCCAGATCGGTGGCGTAGAAGCTCCCCTTGCCGGGCTTGTCGAGCACGACCTCGCCGGGACGTGGCGCCAGCCCGTCGACGATGTCGTGTCCGAGTTCGCCGCGGACCAGGATCCGCCCCTTCGGCCCCGGGCTTCCGATCCCCACGTCCAGGCGACCTCGGGCGAGCTTGCTCGGCGGGCAGTCGGCCAGGTCCGGCCGGTGCCCCTCGCGGGTGTGCACGATCAGCATGCCAGCGTCACGCGCCGCGGCCAGCACGTGCGCGAGCGGCTCGACGACCGCCGCCAGCAGCGACACATCGTTGCCCAGCAGCTCCCCGAATCCGCCCGGCTCCAGGAAGTCTCGCTGCATGTCGATCACGACCAACGCCGTCGTGGCGGGGTCGAACGCGTACTCGTACGGCTCTGCGGCGACCGTCAGGCGGCCGCGGGTGTCCGATCGCCCGGGCGGAGGCCCGGGCGGGCTCACAGTCATCTTTTGCGCCCTCCAGGATTAGCGTTGTGTACAACGCTGTCGACAATGACGAACACACGTAAGGGTGCTGCGCCGGCCGGGGCGGCGGTATGGCCCCGTGGCCAAACTTCGGGACCGCGTATGCACCGTCGGTCAGCGGCGAATCCGCTGGCGCCGCCGGCGAGCGCCTGCGCGCCCCGACCTGGCGCCGTGACATCCTTGGCGCGTGGCCGCCAAGGTCTCACAGGCCGAGCTGATCTACGAGGAGCTGCGCGATCGCCTCACCCGCGGCGCGGTCCCGATCGGCCGTCGGCTGGTGGAGCAGCAGCTCGCGGCGGAGTTTCGCACGAGCCGCACGCCGGTGCGGGAGGCGCTGCGACGCCTGGAGGGCGACGGCCACCTGACGCGGGATCCGAGCGGTGGGATGCGCCCGCGGGTGCCCAGCGTCCGCGCGATGCGCGACCTGTACGACGTGCGGCTCGCGATCGAGGACCTCGTCGTCCGGCGCGCCGCCGTCGGCGGTGACCGCGGCATCCTCGACCAGCTGGAGCAGGAGTGGGTGGAGATCGCCGCCGAGCAGCGCCGCGGCTGGCTGGAGGACTCCGGCGCCGGCTTCATCCGCCGCGACGAGTCGTTCCACCAGCGGATCGCCGAGGCGTCAGGGAACGACGTCGCCGTCGAGCTCCTGCGCGAGATCAGCGACCGCATCCGGATCCTGCGGATCTACGACTTCACCAGCAGCGATCGCATCGCCGCCACGATCGGCGAGCACCTGGAGATCGTCCGCGCGGCGCTGGCTGGCGACGCCGACACCGCCGCCGGCTTCATGCGCGCCCACGTCCAGCGCAGCGCCAACGTGGTCCGCGAGCGGATCGGCGAGGCGCTGGCGAAGATGTTCGAGGAGCCGCCGGCGGACGGCGCGCTGGCCGGGCCGCGCGTATAGCGCTCAGGCCGCGGGCAGAGCGGCGTCGACGATGCGGCCGATCAGCTCGTCGAAGCCGATCCCGGCGGCGTCAGCCGCCTGCGGGAACAGGCTCGTTTCGGTGAGGCCGGGGATCGGGTTCAGCTCCAGCGTGTACAGCTCGCCCGTCGTCTCCTCCAGCATCAGGTCGACCCGCGCGAACACCGAGCACCCGAGTAGCTCGTAGACCCGGGTGGCCAGTTCGCTGGCCCGCTCGGCGACCGCCGGCTCCAGCTCGGCCGGGCAGACGAACCGCGTGCGGCCGATCTCGTAGCGCGACTCGAAGTCGTAGAAGTCCTCCTGCTCGGGAACGGCCTCGACGATCGGCAGCGCCGTCGGCACGCCGTCCTGCTCCAGGATCGAGACCGCCAGGTCGCGGCCGGTCACGTACCGCTCCAGCAGCACCTTGCGGCCGTACGAGAAGGCGGCGACGAGCGCCGCCGGGACGTCATCGGGCGTGCGCGCGAACTTGATCCCCAGCGCTGAGCCCTGCGAGGACGGCTTGACGACGATCGGGAACTGCAGCCGTGACTCGATCTTCGGCAGCGCCTGGGCCGCTCCGAGCTCCTTGAACGCGGTCTCGTTGAAGGCGAAGAAGTCGGGTGTCGGAATGCCGTCGGCGCGCATCGCGTGCTTGGCCAGCACCTTGTCGGCCGCGCGCGTACAGGCCGAGACGCGCGATCCGGTGTAGGCGATCCCCATCACCTCCAGCAGCTCCTGGACCGTGCCGTCCTCGCCGTCGGGTCCGTGGAGCGCGACGAACGCGACGTCCGGGGCGGCCGCCTCCAGCCGCGCCACGAGGTCGCGCCCGACGTCGATCGCCGTGACCTGATGGCCGAGCTGGGCCAGTGCGTCCTCCACACGCGCGCCGCTCTTCAGCGACACCTGGCGCTCCAGCGAGCGCCCGCCCTTGAGAACCGCGACCTTCGCCACCGCGCTAGCCGGCGCGTTTTCGAGGGAGCCTGAGCACCTTCGCCAGCTCCTCGTCAACGGGCGGATCGGCGCTCGGCGCGGTCGGCGCTCCGACCAGCCAGCGCCCTTCGGCGCCGCGCGGGGTTCCGGCCCCGGGCGTACCGGTGAGCGTGCCGTACAGCGCGACCTGCTCGCGGACGACCTCGCCGATCCGGCGCACGCCCTCGCGGATAGCGTCCTCGCCGACGCCAGAGAAGTTCAGCCGCATCGAGCTGCCACCGCGGCCGTCCACGTACGCGGCGCGTCCCGGGACGAACGCGACGTGGTCCTGGAGCGCGCGCGCCAACAGATCCGTCGTGTCGATGTAGTCGGGCAGCGTGGCCCAGATGAACAGGCCGCCCTCGGGGTGGGTCCAGTCGGCCTCGCGTGGGAAGTGCTCGGCCAGCGCGTCGAGCATCACGTCCCGGCGGCGGCGATAGATGTCGATCAGCGAGCGCACGTAGTCCTCCCACGATGGCGGCTGGGGCGCGTTGAAGTAGGCGCCGACGAAGTACTGCGAGATCGACGACGAGCACAGGTCCGAGGCCTGCTTGCCGATGTTCATCTTGGCCAGCACCGGCGCCGGCGCCACGGCCCAGCCGAGCCGCACCCCCGGCGAGAGGATCTTCGAGAAGGTGCCGGCGTAGATGACGAATTCCTGATCGAGCGAGTACAGCGTCGGCAGCGGCTCGCCCTCGTAGCGGAGCAGGCCGTACGGGTTGTCCTCCAGCACCAGCAGCTCGCGCTCGGAGGCGATCCGCACCAGCTCGTGTCGCCGCGCCAGCGACAGCGTCACGCCGGCGGGGTTGTGGAAGTTGGGGACGGTGTAGATGAACTTCGGCCGCCTGCCCTCGCGCTCCAGCCGGTCGAGCGTCTCCTCCAGCTCGTCGGTGCGAAGGCCGTCGCGGTCGAGCGTGACCTGAACGACGTCGGCCTGGTAGGCGCAGAACGTCGGGACCGCGCCCGGGTAGGTGGGCGCTTCGGTGACGACGACGTCGCCGGGATCGAGCAGCGTTTTGCAGACGAGATCGATCACCTGCTGTCCGCCGGTCGTGACCAACAGCTCGTCGGTCTCGACGGTCATGTTCTCGGCGGCCATCACGTCGACGATGCAGTGCTTGACCACCTGCAGTCCCTCGGTCGGCCCGTACTGAAGGGCACGCGCGCACGACTGCGCCGCCACGGTTCCCATCAGCGAGGCGTAGGAATCCGGCGGAAATGTGGTGGTGTCGGGGAGGCCGCCGGCCAGCGAGATCACGTCGTCGCGCTCGGTCAGCGCCATCAGGTCGCGCATCGCCGATGACTTCATGACCTTCGTGCGGTCGGCGAACAGCGCCGCGTACCGTTCGATGTCCCGGACCGTCGAGCGTGGATGCTTCGAGCTCACGAGATCACCGCCCTCTCGGTTATCGTCACGTCTGGTCACGGTACAGCACAGTGCATCTCGTCTTCGACATCTTCCGGGGGATCGGCGCTGCCGCGAGCGTCGGCATCCGCCCGTTTCTGCCCGCGCTGGTGGTCGCCGCGCTGGCCGCCGGGAACGCCGAGATCCATTTCAAGCACACGGATTACGGCTTTCTGCAGCATGCCCCATTCCTGCTTGCGCTCGTCGCCGGGACGATCGTCCTGGCCGTGGCCGAGCGGCGCCTGAGCGGCGATCGGCTCGACTCACGCCCCGCGATCGCGGTGCTCGGCCTGATCTCCGCCGGGCTCGGTGCGCTGCTGTTCGCGGGGATCCTGTCCCAGGGCGGGTATCAAACGTGGCCCGGCGTCATCGGCGGCGTCGTCTGCGCCGCGATCGGCGCGGCGGCGAGCAGACCCCTATTCGCCCGCGTCCGCAAGCGTCTCGACGCCGCGGCGGCGGCCGCGCTTCCGATCTACGCCGAAGCCGCCGGACTGGTCCTGGCCGCGCTGTCGATTCTCGCGCCGCCCGTCGGAGTGATCGGACTGCTCGGACTGCTGTGGCTGCTGCTCGCCGGTCGTCGCCGTGACGGCGAGAAATACGCCGGCCTGCGAATCCTCAGGTAAACCATGAGCATCCCGGGCAAGAAGCTGGTGCTCGTGGTGATCGACGCGCTGAAGCCCGAGATGCTCGGCCGCGCGATCGCGGCGGGTCGCGCGCCCGCGCTGCAGCGGATCGCGCAGGAGGGCTGCTATGTCGATCAGTGCGCCGCCGCGTTCCCCTCGGTGACCCCGGTGTGCGCCGCCACGATCACCACCGGGGTCGGTCCCGATCGTCATCTGATTCCGAGCATGAACTGGTACCACCGCGAGGAAGGGCGCTACGTCGAGTACGGATCGAGCTTCTCGGCCAGCCGCCAGTTCGGGATGCTGCGGTCGCTGACCGACACCGTCTACCGGATGAACGCCGAGCACCTCTCGCACGACGTCGAGACCGTGTTCGAGTCGCTCGACGACGCCGATGTGCGCACGGCGGGCACGACCTACCTGATCTACCGCGGGCGCCACCAGCACGAGGTCTCCAACGAGACCGCGCTGGCCCGGATTGCCACCTCGACGCTGTTCCGGCGGACGATCGACGGCCCTCTGGAGCTGTTCTACGCCGACCTCTACGCGAGCCGCAAGACGGGCTGCCGTGGCCAGTTGGGGATGCCCGGCGTGCGCGATCAGCACACCGGCTGCGTCGGCGCCTACCTTGTCGAACACGACCTGTTCGACTTCATGCTGTTCTCGCTGCCCGACAACGACGCCTGGTCGCACAAGAACGGCCCGCACGCGCAGGTGACATCGATCGCCGGCGCCGACCGCCAGCTGGAGCGGTTGATGCACAGCGCCGGCGGGGCCGACGCCTTCCTGTCCGAGCACGCCGTCGTTGTCTGCTCGGACCACTCGCAGGCGGCGGTCGAGGCGCGGATCCGGCTCGATCATGCCTTCGCCGACTTTCATGTCGCCACCAACAGCGCGTCGCGGTCGATCGGTGCCGAGGTCGCGCTCAGCCCGGCCCAGCGCTCGGCCATGATCTACGCGCTCGACGAGGACCGGCGCGAGGAGCTGGTGGCCCGCTCGATCGAGGCGGCGTGCGAACTGGACGGCGTCGACCTGGTGATGTCCCGGCGGGGCGGCGAAGCGATCGTCCGGAGCACCCGCGGCGAGCTGCGCTTCTCCCGCGGGGGGGAGCTGTGCGATCTGCGCGGGGAGCGCTGGAGCGTCGACGGCGAGCTGGCCGCGCTCGGCGGGCGGATCGAGGACGGGCGCTTGGAGACGCCCGAGTACCCCGACGCCCTGATGCGGATCTGGTCCTCCCTCAACTGCCCGACCGCCGGCGATGTGCTGCTGTCGGCGGCGCCGGGCTACGAGTTCGTCGACTGGGGCGGAGCCGACCACGTCGGTGGGGGCAGCCACGGCTCGCTGCATCGCTCCGATTCGCTCGGAGCGCTGTTGTGGTGCGGCACCGGACCGGACTCGACCGATGCGCGTGAGCAATGGTCCTTGCGCGATGTGACGCCGATGATCCGGACCCATTTCGGCTTGTCGGCATCGGATTAGGGGGCTGTTAGCCCGGCCCCGGACTTACGGAGCGCCGACAAACGGCCGATACATTCTCGCGAGTGCCTGACGACATGACGACAACGATCGACTTCCCGACCATCGATTTCCCGGACGCCGTCGAGGACGACGCGCCGCTCGTATCGGCCTCTGTTCCCTCGCCGCTGCGCCACCGTGTTCGGCATGGCGTCCGGCATCCCGAGAACTGGTTGCAGCTGGTCCGCTTCGCCGCCGTCGGCGCCAGCGGCTACGTCGTGAATCTGATCGTGTATGTGATCGGCGTGCACGGGATCGGGCTGCCCTACCTTGTAGCCTCGACGGTCGCGTTCCTGGTCTCCGTGATCAACAACTTCTGGCTGAACCGCCATTGGACCTTCGACGCCAAGCACCATCATCCGGCGCAGCAGGGCGTCCGCTTCTTCGTCGTTTCGCTGCTCGCCTATGGCTTCACCGAGGTGGTTCTGGTGGCGCTGGTGAGCGGCGCCGGCCTGGACAAGGTCGTGGCCCAGGCGATCGCGGTCGCCTCGGCGACGCCGCTGTCCTTCCTCGGACAAAAGCTCTGGAGCTTCCGGGCCTGAGCCCCGTCGCGGCGCGCTCCCGCGGCCTCGTCGCGGGAGTTGTGGTGCTGACGGCGTTGGTTCTCGTCGGCGCGGCGCCGGCCGGTGCCGCGACGTCGACGACGCGCGCGATCACGGTCACCACGTCGGCCCCCCGGACGGTGCGGGCGATCACGGTCACGACCTCCGCGGCGGCGCAGGCGTCGGGCACCCCGGTCCTGGTCACCAACAAGCGACGGCCGCCCGCCGGTTTCCGGCTGACCGCCCTGGAGGTGGAGCGGATCGCGGCGGCCGATCCGGTGTCGATCGCCGAGCTGGCCCACCACAAGAAGGCGGTCGCGTACGAGTACACAAAGGCGCCCGGCGAGTGGCAGGTGAGCTGGTTCACGCCACCGGGCAAGCCGGGGACGAAGCAGCATGAGCTGCTCCAGGTGTACGTCAACGACGCCACCGGCCGCGTCACGCAGGCGTGGACCGGCTTCCAGGTCGCCTGGACGATGGCCCGCGGCTATCCGGGCGCGTTCGGGCGCCACGTGAACAGCTGGTGGGTGTGGATCCCGCTGTGCGTCGTGTTCATGTTCCCGTTCGTGCCATGGCGGCGCCGGCCGACGCTGCTGCACCTCGACCTGCTGGTGTTGCTCGGGTTCTCGATCTCGCTCGCCTTCTTCAACGACGGCAAGATCGGGCTGTCGGTGCCGCTGAACTACCCGTTCCTGCTCTACCTGCTGGTGCGGATGCTGCTGCTGGCCTTCGGCAAGGGGCGCCCACGTGAGCCGTTGCGGATCACGATCCCGGTGTCGTGGATGGTAGTGCTGATCGTGTTCCTGGTCGGCTTCAGGGTCGGCCTGAACGTCTCCAACTCGAACGTGATCGACGTCGGCTACGCGGGGGTGATCGGCGCCGACAAGCTGACTCACGGCAAGCCGCTGTACGGCGGCTGGCCGAGCGACAACCCCAACGGCGACACCTACGGCCCTGTCAACTACTACGCCTATGTCCCGGCCTATGCGATCTTCGGCTGGAGCGGGGCGTGGGACGACCTGCCGGCGGCGCACGCGGCGGCGATCGCCTTCGATCTGCTGACGCTGATCGGGCTGTTCTTCCTCGGTCGCCGGATCCGGGGCCCATCGACCGGCGTCGTGCTGGCGTTCCTCTGGGCGGCCTACCCGTTCACGCTGTACTCCCTCTCCTCCAACAGCAACGACTCGCTCGTGGCGGCGCTGATCGTGCTCGCGCTGCTCGTGATCACCTCCGCACCGGCGCGGGGGGTCGCCGGTGCCTTAGCGGGCTTCACGAAGTTCGCGCCGCTGGCCCTCGGTCCGCTGCTGCTGCGCGGCAGCGGCGACTGGCCGCGCAAGCGCTCGCTGGCGCTGATGGTCGTCGCCTATGCCATCACCACGGTCGTGGTCTTCATCCCCGTGATCGCCAAGCACGACCTGACCGCGTTCTACGACGACTCGATCAAGTACCAGGCCAACCGCCCCGCCCCGTTTTCGATCTGGGGGCTGTGGGGCGGCCTGTCGGTGGAGCAGCACCTCGTCCAGGGGCTCGCGGTCGGCCTGGCGATCCTCGTCGCCTTCGTCCCGCGCCGGCGCGGGATCGTCGAGGTGGCCGCGCTCGGCGCGGCGGTGCTGATCGCGCTGCAGCTCGGGCTCACCTACTGGATGTACCTCTACATCCCGTGGTTCTTCCCGCTGGTGGCCATCGGCCTGGTCTGCTCGCATCCGAGCTCACGCCTGCAACCCGCCGTGCAGGCGTTCACCCAGGGCACGCTGCGGGAGCGCGGCGTCCCGATCCTGTCCAAGGCGCGCTAGCGCGCGCACCCGTAGACGTGGCGGGTGAGCTTCCGCGCGAGCTCGCCGCGCACATACATCCAGACCGTGATCGTGTGCCGCGCCGTGCCGGGCAGGCCGGGGACCGTGACCGATCGCAGCGACCGTCCGTGGCGGGTGAGGATCAGCCGGTGGTCGACGTACACCTTCACCTTCGTGACGGCTCGGCGTCGGACACGGGGAATGGCGAAGCGGATCCGCTGGCCGGCCGTGCACGGTGTCAGCGAGCTCGACGGCTTCAGAGCCGCCGCGGCGCTGGTACCGGCGACGCTGTCGGGGCTGGTGTCGATGTTCAGGTAGGAGTAGTTACCGGGGTAGCCGTCGCCGGTCGCCGCGACCATCCCGGGACAGCCGTCGCGGAGATCCTCGCAGTCCCACACCGTGCCGCCGTTCAGGCGGATGTCGAGTCTGGAGTCGTAGTAGAAAGAGAACGCGTTGCCGTCGTGGGTGGGGTCGATCGCCGCCTCGGGCTGGTAATCGCGCCAGCGCTGGGTGAGCAGCATCGCGTCGGCGCCCCGGTCGTGCTTGAGGTACTTGTCGAACCAGGCGGTGGTGTACCAGTCGATGATGTCGGGGCCGTAATAGGAGGCGCCGAACGCCTGCAGCGGGATGAAGCTGAAGTCGAGGTGCGAGCCGCCGCGGATGATGATCTCGCCGGAGTCGACGCCGGCCTTGGAGTAGTTCACTGACCACGTCGACTTGCCGAGCGGGTTGGGCAAAGACGTGTTCGGCAGCGGCGGGAGGCCGTAGTCGGCGGAGATCCCGAGGCCCGGCTTCGTGATCGGGACGGTGGTGCGATCGGCGGGATCGTGCGGGCAGGATGCCTCGCCGATCGTGCTCGAGCCGCCGCTCGTGCCGGGGACCTGCGCGTCCTTGGGGCTGGGGCCGCCGAGGTTGTCCCACGCCACAACCGCCTTGACCCGCGGGTCCCACTGCGCGATGTAGGAGACGCCGGCGGCGCCGTAGGAGTGCCCGGCCAGTCCGAGCTCGCCCGGGTCGAGCAGTTGCCAGAACGGGTTGTACGCCGCATCCAGCCCCGCGGCAACGCGCTGGTTCTGCTTGGCGGCGTGGCTCGTGCCCGTCGTGCAGCTGGCGACCGGCTCATACGGACGGGAGGGAGTGGAGAGGAAGAAGTCGATCGCGTCCTTGGTGCCGTCGTAGAACGGGGTGCCGGTCGTCTGCGCGGGAACCCCCTCCAGCGTGTCCGGTGCCTGCCCGAGCGTGTCGGACTGACCCTGCCCCTGGGGGTCGAAGGTGAGCACGACGTACCCCTCCTTGGCCAGCGTCTGCGCCGCGTACCAGTACATCTGCTCGTCGGCCTGAACGGAGCCATCGGTGATCACGATCCCCGGACGCTTGGCCGGGCCGGCCACAGTCGCCCACACGTGGCCGGAGATCGTCGCGCCGTCGCGGGCGGTGAACAGCACCGGGCGCACGAGCCCGTAGCCGTTGCTGGCCCAGTTGTTCAGGCGGATGTCGCCGGCGCAGCCGCTAGCCAGGTTCCAGCACAGATCGACGCTGAACAACCGCCCCGGATCGGCCGCCTCGGCGGCCAGCGCCTGCGTCGTGCTGGCGGCGCCGTCGGCGAGCAGCTGCAGCTGGTACTGCGGCGTTTGATAGATGCGCGCCCGCTGCAGGGTGATCGAATAGTTCTCCGCCTCGACGATGGGGTTGAACACCGTCGGCGGCGTTGCCTGCGCCACCGACGCCATCCACGCCGTCGCGGCGATCACCACCATCACCGCCAGTCTGTTCACCTCCCGCATGAGTCGCTACAGCGCTGCCGGCTCCAGCACCGGCTCGATCGACGCCGCCCGCATCGGCCCGGCGGTTCGGATCAGGACGCCGTTCAGCCACGGGTCCTCAGCCGAGGTCTCGAAGCGCACCGGCATCTTCGTGATCATCGACTCCAGCGCCTGCTCGCGCTTCACGCCGATCACGCCGCCGCGAGGGCCGGTCATCCCCACATCGGTGATGTAGGCGGTGCCGCCGGGCAGTACCCGGGCGTCGTTCGTCGGCACGTGGGTGTGGGTGCCGACGACGGCGGTCACCCGCCCGTCGAGGTGCCAGCCCATCCCCACCTTCTCGCTGGTGGCCTCGGCGTGCATGTCGACGAGCACGTGATCGACCTTGTCCTTCAGCGCGTGCAGGGCGGCATCGGCCTCGGGGAACACGGGCCGCCCCGCGTTCATGTACAGGTTGCCCGAGAGCGAGATCACCCCGAGCCGGATTCCATCCCGCTCCACGACGCACGAGCCGTGCCCGGGCTGGCTGCGCAGGAAGTTGGCCGGGCGCAGGATCCGCGGCTCCTCGTCGAGGTAGGCGTAGACCTCGCGGTGGCGGTAGGTGTGGTTGCCGAGCGTGATCACGTCGACGCCGTCGGTGAACAGCTCCCGGGCGATCTTCGGGGTGATGCCGAGGCCGCCGGCCGCGTTCTCGCCGTTGACGACGACGAAGTCGAGAGCCAGCCGCTCCCGCAGCGGCGGCAGCAGCGTGAGCAGCGTGCGCTTGCCGAGCCCGCCGACGACGTCGCCGACGAACAGGATTCGTGTCTCTCGGCTCTCGTCCACGTTGCGCGCATACTTTCAGGTGCATGAAGCTGAGGCTCTCCCGCCCGCGCTGGAGCCCGCGGCGTCGCGATGCGGCGGTGCAGCCGCAGCACGAGCTCGATGCCGATGCCGGCACGCCCGAGGGCGAGCCGCTATCCGAGATGGGCAGGCCCGGCGTCCCCCCCGCGGTGGTGCCGCGATGGGTGCAGATGGTCGTGCTGCCGCTCGCCCTGCTCGCCCTGTACGAGCTGGCGCGCGCGATTGGGTCCATCCTCATCGTCTTGATCATCGCCTCGCTCGTGGCGCTGATGCTGAACCCGTTCGTGAAGCGGCTAGAGCGGGGACTGCCGCGCGGGTTGGCGATCCCGCTCGTGTACCTCGGCTTCTTCGCCGGCGTCGGTGCGATCGGCGTCGCGCTGTCGGGTCCGGTCTCGACGCAGATCACCCACTTCTCCAACCAGGTCCCGTCGATCGTGAAGAACGCCAACCACGAGCTCGACCAGTTGCAGCGCTTCCTGAACCGCAACGGGATCAAGGTGAAGATCGAGCACCAGGGCCAGACGGCGCTCCAGACCCTGCAGAAGAACGTGCTGAAGAGCTCGGGCAGCATCCTCTCCTTCTCACGCGATCTGCTGTCGAAGGTCGTGACGATCTCGATCGACCTGGTGCTGATCCTCGTGCTGTCGATCTACTTCCTCGTCTATGCGCGCAACATCGGCGACCTCGTGCGGCGGATCATGCCGCCAGGCGACGGCACGCCCGAGGACGACTTCCCCATCCTCGTCCAGCGCGCCGTGTCCAGCTACGTGCGCGGACAGGTGCTGTTCAGCCTGATCATGGGCGCGAGCGCCGGCGTCGCGCTGTGGATCTTCGGCGAGCTCGGGATCTTCCCCGACGGCAGCCGCTACACGCTGTTCTTCGGCGCCTTCTACGGCCTGATGGAGTTCATTCCGTACGTCGGGCCCATTATTGGACCGGCCCCGGCGGTGCTGGTAGCGCTGTTCGACCACCCGATCTCGGCCGTGTGGCTGGTGCTGCTGTTCATCGCCCTGCAGCAGCTGGAGGGCCATTTCGTCGCTCCTCAGCTGTTCCGCATCTCGCTGCGGATCAACCCGATCCTGATCATCCTGGCGCTGCTGATCGGCTACAAGCTGTACGGGATCGCCGGATCGCTGATCGCGCTGCCGAGCGCAGCGGTGATGCGAGCAACCGTGGTGTACCTGCGCCATCATCTCGTGCTGGAGTCGTGGAGCGGTGGCGGCGGCGTGGGAGTCGGGGTGATGCCGATCTCGCCCGATCGATGTCCGGAGTGCGGGACTGTGCCGGCGGGCGCCGACGCGTACTGCCGCACGTGCGGCGCCTCACTGACCCCGCACGTGCACGCCCGCGATTAGGGTCCGCGTGCGTGGGCCCTTAGGCTGGCCTCCGGTGCCCCCCGTGACGACGAGCCCCGGGTCCTCCGCGCTCCACGTGAGCGCCCTGACCAAGCGCTTCGGCGAGCGCGTGGCCCTGCAGCGCGTCGAGTGCGCGTTCGCGCCGGGAGAGCTGGTGGCGATCATCGGCCCCAACGGGGCCGGGAAGACGACGCTGCTCTCGATCATCGCGGGCGTGCTCGCCCCGACCGAGGGCGTGGTGACAGGCTCTGGCCGGATTGGCTGGGTGCCGCAGAAGCCGGCGCTGTACTCGAAGCTGTCGGTGGCCGAGAACCTGCGCCTGTTCGCGCGATTGGAGCGGCTCGCCGACCCCGAGGCGGCCGTCGCGCGGATGCTCGATCAGGCCGGCCTGCGCGACCGCGCCGGCGACGAGGTCGGTCGGCTTTCGGGCGGTAACCAGCAGCGCGTGAACATCGCCATCGGGCTGCTGTCCGAGCCGGCCGTGCTGTTGCTCGACGAGCCCACCTCCTCGCTCGACCCGCGCCAGCGCGAGCGCCTGTGGAAGTTCATCGGTGGCCTGACGGCGCGCGGCACGACCGTCGTCTACTCCACCCACAACGTCAGTGAAGCCGAGCGCTACGCCGATCGTCTGCTGGTACTGGTCGACGGTGAGCTGCTGTTCACCGGCACCGCCCGGGAGCTGCGCTCGGTGGCCGGTGCGGGCGCCGACTTCGAGTCGGCCTTTGTCGCGTTCCTGCACCGGCGCGGCCACTGATGCGCTGGCTGCTCGTCAAGGACCTGCAGATCCTGCGGCGCTCCCCACTGCTCGTCGGGATGCTGATCGTCTACCCGATCGCGATCGCGCTGATGATCGGGTTCGCACTGTCGAGCCCGCCGGGCAAGCCGAAGGTGGCGTTCTACAGCGGCGTGGCACCCGGTCGGGGGAAGATCAACTTCGGCTCTGGGCAGATCGACATCTCCAGCTACGCCAAGGACCTGTTCCAGTCGATCCAGCCGCTCATCGTCCACTCGCGGGCGGCGGCGATCGCCGACGTCCGCAGCGGCGCGGCGCTGGCCGCCCTGATCGTTCCGGCCGCGATCCCGCAGCAGCTGGAGAGCCTCGTGCGCACCGGCGTCGGCAGCCCGACCGTGCAGCTGGTGTTGAACTCGCGCGACCCGTTGGAGCGCCAGTACGTGAACAACGCCATCGACTCCCGGCTGACCGAGGTGGACACCGCCGTGTCCAAGCAGGTCCTGCGCGTGGCAGTCACCGACCTGCAGCAGGTTCTCAGCGGCGGCGTCATCAACCTGCTCGGTCAGGACTTCCACCTGCTCGGGCTGCGCAGCTCCAAGACGATCGTCGACCGCACGATCGCCGCGTTGCCCCACGGCTCGCCGCTCACGCCCGGGCTTCGCCAAGTGTCCGGCTTCGCCGGGCTGGCGATCGAGGGACTCGCGTTCGCGGGTCCGGTGCTTGGTTCGATCGGCTCGCCGCTGACCGTCGACGTCACGCAGCTGTCGGGGCGGACAACCCCCACCGACACCTACGCCGTGGCGATCGCGGTGATCGTCTCGCTGATGTTCGTGACGCTGCTGCTGGCCGCCGGGATGCTCGCGCTGGAGCGCTCCGAGAACGCCTACGGCCGGCTCGTCCGCGGGCTCGTCTCGCCGACGGGGCTGCTGGGCGAGAAGGTGGCGCTGGCCGCCGGGTGCGCGGCGTTCGTGACGCTCCTGATGGCCGTCTTCGTGTCCCTGTTCGTCCACCTCGACTGGTCGCGGTTCGAGCTGTGGGTGCTCGCGCTCGCCGTCTCGGGGCTGGCCTTCGGCGCGCTCGGGGTGGCCATCGGCGGCCTGGCCCGCGAGGTCAGCGCCGCCTCGCTGATGGCGTTCCTGGTGTCGCTGCCGATCGCGTTCGTCGCGCTCGTTCCCGGCGACGCCGTTTCGGGCACGGTGAAGACCGTGCTCGACGTGGTGGCGTTCGTGTTCCCGTTCAAGGCCGCGCTGGAGGCGATCGACAACGCGTTCGCCGCCACCTCGCCGGCCATCGGCCTCCCGCTCCTGCACCTGGTCGTGCTGGCGCTGAGCTTCGGGGCGCTGGCGCGCCTCGCGCTCCGGCGCTTCGCGGCCTGACCGGTCCGGCCGTCAGCTCGGCCGGGCGCTCGCGCCGCCGACGCGGCATGACAGAATGCCGCCAAGGAACGTTCTGTGCGTGCGAAGTGGGAGATTGGGGGCACGCCGATGGGGGCGACGAGCACCCTGTTGCTGGCCGACGTCGAACCCGCGGGCGCCCAGTCGCACGCCCGCGGTGCGCCGGCCGCCCAGACGGTAATGCGCTGCCGCCAGCTGCTGGAGGCCGCCAGCGCCGCCCACGGAGCGCTGCAGCGACCGCGCTGGGATGCGAGCGGTGCGTTCGACATTGCCTTTGCGGCGGCCTCGGATGCGCTCGGTGCGGCGCTCGAGGTGCGGCGGGCGCTATCCGCGGAGCGGTGGTCCGATGGCGCCGAGCCGCGCGTTCGCATCGCCGTGCACTGTGTCGAGACGCCATCGCGGGGGGAGCGCCCCAACGCCGTGCCGATGATCGTCCGCGGCCAGCGGCTCCGCGCGCTCGCGCACGCGGGCCAGGTGCTGGTCGGCGAGGCCGCCGCGAGCCTGGCGATCGAGCATCTGCCGGACGGCGCGTGGCTGACCGATCTCGGCGAGCATCGCCTGCCGGGCCTGGAGCGGCCCGAGCGGATCTTCGAGCTGCGGCACGCCGCGATTCGTGGCGGGTTCGTGCCGCCCAGCGTCGGGCGGCTCGATCCGGTGCACACATTGAGCGAGTTCGTCGGCCGCGAAGAGGAGCTCGGTGAGGTCGTGCGGCTGCTCTCGCGGACGCGGATGCTGACGCTGACCGGTCCCGGCGGCGCGGGCAAGACACGGCTGGCGCAGCAGGCGGCGTCGCTCTCGCTCGCGCCCGACGGCGTATTCCTCGTCGAGCTGGGACGGGTCGAGGATCCGGCCGTGCTGCCGGGTGCCGTGCTCGCCGGGCTCGGGGTCAGCGAGGAGCCGGAGCAGCCACCGCTGCAGACGGCGGCACGCCAGCTCCGAGGGCGCCGGGCACTGGTGGTGCTCGACAACTGCGAGCACATGGTCGACGCCAGCGCCGAGGTCGCCCGCGAGCTGCTGATCCGCTGCCCGGCGCTGCGACTGCTGGCGACCAGCCGGGAGTCGCCGCTCGGCGTGGCCGGTGAGATGGTGTGGTCGGTCCCCGGGATGTGCCTGCCGATCGCGGACGTGGAGGAGGACCTGGAGCGCTCCGATGCGGTACAGCTGTTCGTGCGCCGCGCCCGCCAGCTGCTCCCGGACTTCGCGCTCGATGACGACACCGGCCCGATCGTCGCCCGCATCTGCCGGAGCCTCGACGGGATGCCGCTGGCGATCGAGCTGGCGGCGGCCCGGCTGCGGACGCTGAGTGTCTCCGAAATCGCCGACGGCCTCGGCGATCGGCTCCGCCTGCTGAGCGGGGGGTGGCGCGTCGCGCTGCCGCGGCACCGCACGCTGCGCGGCTCGATCGAGTGGAGCCACGACCTTCTGGGCGGTCCCGAGCAGACGTTGCTACGCAGACTGTCGGTGTTCGCGGGTGGGTTCACGCTGTCGGCCGCCGAGGCCGTCGGAGCGGACACCCCCGCCGAGGGCGAGGCGATGCACGAGCTCGTCGAGGCGCTCGTCGACAAGTCGTTGATCGCGACCGAGCGACGCGGCGACGCGGTCCGCCTGGGGCTGCTGGAGTCGATTCGCCAGTACGCCGCCGAGCGTCTTGACGAGGCCGGCGAGCGCGCCGCCGTCGAGCGGCGCCACGCGCTCCACTTCCGTGCCCTGGCCGCCGATGCCGACCAGCTGCGATTGCGGGCCGATGGCCGGGAGCGGTTGACCATCGAGGGCCCGAACCTGCGGGCCGCCCTGGAGTGGGGGCTCGCCGCCGATCCCGAGACGGCGCTGAGCATCGCGGCGGGGCTCGGTCGCTGGTGGGTGGAGCGCGACCAGTACCGGGAGGGCAGCGCGGGATGCGCCCGGGCGCTGGCCGCCGGCGATCCCGCCGCGTGGCCCACGCTGCGCGCACTGGTGAATTGGGGGGCCGGCCAGCTGGCGCTGTACCAATCCGAGTTCGCGCTGGCGGCACAAGCGGTCGCCGCCGCGCTCGCGTACGGCGAGGCGGCCGACGACACGCTGGCGCTGGGTCGCGCGCACGCGTTGGCGGCCGCCGCGTTCGCCTGCCTGGCCCCCGTGGAAGGCGTTCGGCACGGAAGCCGCGCGGTCGAGCTGATGCGCTCGCACGGGGATCCCGTCGAGCTCGCCTGGGCGCTGGCGCCGCTCGCCACGGCGTACGCATCGATCGACGACTACCCGGCGACACGTGCGGCGGGCGAGGAGTGCGCCGCGATCGCCCGGGCCGCGGGCGACGACACGATCGGGGCGTGGGCGGAGTGGGTCGTCGGGGTGGTCCTCAGCTTTGAAGGTCGGCTCGATGCCAGCCGAGAGCGTCTGCAGCGTTCGATCGACCTCGTCGGCACCAGCACGCCGGTGCTGTGGGGTCTCGCGCTCGGATGCCGGCTGGGCGTCGATGCCACGCTCGGGAACGCCGCCGAGCTGCGCCAGGAGGCGGTTGAGGCCCTGGAACGCGCCAGCGCGGTGGCGTCGCTCGCCGAGGCGGCAGTGCGACCCGGGCTGTGCCTGATGGAGGCGGCTCTCGGTCGGCTGCAGCCGGCGACCGTCGCGGGTGAGCCCGCCGGCCGTTCGGGGATCCTGTACTTCGAAGGGAATGCCCATGACGCGCTTGCCAAGGTCGCGCTCGCCCGCGGCGATGTTGCCGCGGCGGTCCTCCACGCGGATGAGCTCGGGCGCCTCGCGCAGGCGACATCCAACCGTCGCTTCCGGGCCCAATCGGCGTACATCCACGGACGGGCGGCGCTGATCGGCGGTGATCTGAGCACGGCGCGCGACCGGCTCCACAGCGCCCTGAGCGAGCAACTGTCGCTTGGCGCACGGCTGCACGCGATCGACACGCTGGAGGCGCTCGGCGCGCTGTCCGGCGCGGATGGCAACTGGGGCGTGGCGGCGCGGCTGCTCGCGGCGGCTGGCGGCGAGCGCGAGCGGCTTGGCGCGGTACGCCTGCCGGACGAGGGCGGCTGGCGTCAGGGCCTCGTCGCCGCCGGGCGCAGCGTCCTGGGCGACGAGTCGTTCGCGGCATGCTGGCAGCAGGGGCTGCTGCTGACGTTCGACGAAGCGGTGCCCTACGCGCGACGGTCGCGAGGCGCTCGTGGCCGGGGTGGGAGCTCCGGCTGGGATGCCTTGACCGACATGGAGGCGAAGGTGGCGCGGCTGGCGGCCGACGGCCTCAACAATCGCGAGATCGGCGAGCGTCTGTTCATCTCGCGCGGCACCGTCAAGGTCCATCTCTCGCGGGCGTTCCACAAGCTCGGCGTGGCCAACCGCGTCGAGCTCGCGCGCGCGCTGCCTCCAAAAGAAGTGTGGCCAGGTGGCTGATCTTTTCTGGCCGGCCGGCGGCTACGGTGATGCCCGTTCCACAAGGGAAGGCGGACGATCCAGGTGGCGTCAGACGGGGAGGCTAGGGTGGATCAGGACGGGGGGTCGAGCGTCGCCGTGCGGGAGTTCGATCCCCAGACCCTGCGGCTGCCACGTCCGGACCTGCTCGACGACGACGCCGAGCTGCCCGACGGGCCCCGGCGCCGGCTCTCGATCGTCCGCGTCGCGGGGCTCCTTGCCGTCCTCTGCGCCGCCGGCGCAACCGCCTTCCTGCTCAGTCGGCCGGTACAGCGGGCCGCCGCCACGAAGATCGCCGCGTCGCGGTTCTCGCCGTACGTCGACGTCACGCTGACGCCCACATACCCGTTCGAGACGCCGTCGGCAAACCCCGTCGCCAACGTCACACTCGGTTTCGTCGTCGCCGCGCGTACGGGTCCCTGCACGCCGAGCTGGGGGGATTACTACACGCTCGCCGAGGCTCAGTCGGGCCTCGGCCTCGACGCGCGGATCCGCCAGGTCCAGGCTGAGGGTGGCGACCCCACGGTGTCGTTCGGCGGCGCCGATAACACCGAGCTGGCCAACAGCTGCGCCAGTCTGCCGGCGT
Organism: Solirubrobacteraceae bacterium; assembly: GCA_035552615.1. Lineage (GTDB taxonomy): Bacteria > Actinomycetota > Thermoleophilia > Solirubrobacterales > Solirubrobacteraceae > Palsa-465. The sequence continues at coordinate 16,571 of DASZLC010000118.1, read as the reverse complement.
TGACGGCCGCGTACGGCTCGGTGCTCGACCGCTATCACCTGACCAGCGTCGACTTCGACATCGAGGGCGCGGCGCTCGGCGAGGCGGCAGCGAACGAGCGGCGGGCGGCGGCCATCGCGGCGCTGCAGCGAGCGCGGGCGGGGGCTCCGCTCGACGTGTGGCTGACGCTGCCGGTGGCGCCCCAGGGGTTCGAGGCCGACGGGCTTGGCGCCATCCGGGCGATGCTCGCCGCCCGGGTCACGCTGACGGGCGTGAACCTGCTGGCAATGGACTTCCCGACAGGGAGCGTCCCCGGCGGCGGCATGCTGCGCGCCACCGAGCGGGCGCTGAGCGCCGCTCACGCCCAGATTGAGGGCCTCTACCGGGAGACGCGGCTGCCGTGGACTTCGGCGGGCGTCTGGAACCATCTCGGCGTGACCGTGATGGTCGGCCAGAACGACGTCGCCGGCCAGCGGTTCACCGTGGGCGACGCCCGCGGGCTGCGGGCGTTCGTGGCTGCGCACCACGTCGCCCGGGTGTCGATCTGGTCGCTGAACCGCGACCGGCAATGCGGAAGCGTGTTCGCGCAGGTCGGCGTGCACTCGAACACGTGCAGCGGAGTCGAGCAGACGCCACTGGAGTTCACGGACGTCCTCAGCGGGCTGCCGGGTACCGTGACCGCCGCGCCGCTGAGCAACGCAGCTCAGCAGCAGCCGGCCATCAGCGCGCCGCCGGTCGACGACCAGGCGACGAGCCCGTATCCGATCTGGCAGCCGACCGCGATGTACGAGGCGGGCTACAAGGTCGTCTGGCACCGCGACGTCTACGAGGCGAAGTGGTTCAGCCAAGGCACCGCGCCCGACGCGCCGGCGGGCGTTGCCCAGACGCCGTGGCTCCTGATCGGGCCGGTACTCCGAGGCGAGCGTTACCCACGGCCGCCGAAGCTGGCCGCTGGGAGGTACCCGCAGTGGTCGCCGACCACGGCCTACCGGCCGGGCGATCAAGTTGTCTACCGGCACTATCCGTTCGCGGCGAAGTGGGACACGAAGGGCCAGGTTCCCGCGCTGACGCTCCCGGCCGGGCCGACGTCGCCGTGGAAGCCACTATGGACGATCCCCGGGGAGCCGGGCGGCTGATGCGCCTGCGTCGCTCGCGAGCGTCGGCGCCGCGCCAGCGGCGGCAATGGGGAGCGGACCGTCGTTCGCGGCCGCTGCCGGCGGTGCCCGCACCGGCCGGGGAGCACGCGATCACGGTCGGCCGGCTCGCGGTCGCGATCACAGCCGCGGCCTGGTGCGGCCTGGTCGGGCTGACCGTGGCCGGCGAGTTCACCGATCGACACGCGAAGCCGCCGAACCCGCTCGAGGCGCTCCTGTTCATCGTGTTCGTCAGCCTGCTGGCCGGCTCCGCGCTCGCCTACATGACGGCGCGACTCGGCTTCTACTACCGCGTGCGGCGTCACCGCCGGGTGGCGCGCGCGACCCTTGACGAGTTCTTCGCCACCCGCCGACCTGACGTGACGGTGCTGATCCCGTCCTACCAGGAGGACGCGCGGGTGATCTGCAACACGCTGTTGTCGGCGGCGCTGCAGGAGTACCCGAACCTCCGCGTCGTGCTGCTGATCGACGACCCGCCTGAGCCGCCGTACGCGCCGGCGCGGGCGATGCTGGCCGCGGCCCGGTCGCTCCCCGGCGAGGTGGCGGCGCGGCTCGCCGAGCCAGGTGACCGCTTCCGCGCCGCCCTCAGCTACTACGAGAGCGGCGAGCCGTCCGAGGGCGCGGACCGGGTGGCGAGCGCGGACGAGCTCGACCGGCTCGCCGGCGAATACGAGTTCGCCGAGCGGTGGTTGCAGCAGACCGCGGTCGAGCTCGCGCCGGTCGACCACGCCGACCGGTTTGTCGCCGATCACGTGCTGGGGCGGCTTGCCGCCGACCTCGGCGGTACCGGCACGGCGCTGCGCAGCGCTGCGGCCGACCCGGGCGCGCGGATCGAGCGGGCCCGCGTGCTCGGTCTGTATCGGCGGCTCGTGTGGACGTTCACCGCGGAGCTCGGGAGCTTCGAGCGCAAGCGCTTCGTGTCGCTGTCGCACGAGCCGAACAAGGCGATGAATCTGAACAGCTACATCGGCTTGATGGGCGGCCGCTACTGCGAGCGCCTGACGCCGGAGGGGCGGGTCCTTCAGCCCGTCGAGGACGGGGCCGACGTGCAGATCCCGGGCAGCGACTACATCCTGACTCTGGATGCCGACAGCGTCGTCCTGCCCGAATACTGCATCCGCCTGGTGTACGAGCTGGAGCAGGTACGGCACGCCGACGTCGGCGTCTGCCAGACGCCGTACAGCTCGTTCCCGGGCGCCGCGACGCGGCTGGAGCGTATCGCCGGTGCGACGACCGATCTGCAGCACATCATCCATCAGGGGATGACGTTTCACGGCGCGAGCTTCTGGGTCGGCGCCAACGCGATCCTGCGCAAGCGCGCGCTCGACGACGTGCTGGAGACCGAGTACCTGGGCGACTGGCCGATCCGCCGCTACATCCGGGACCGCACCGTGATCGAGGACTCCGAATCGACGATCGACCTGGAGATCCACGGCTGGCGGCTGCTGAACTACCCGGAGCGGCTCAGCTACAGCGCGACCCCGCCGGATTTCGGGGCGCTGTGCATCCAGCGCCATCGCTGGGCCAACGGCGGCTTGCTGATCCTGCCGAAGCTGTGGCGGATGATCCGCGCGCGCCGCGGCCGGGGCCAGCGGACGTCGCTGGGGGAGATCTATCTGCGCGTCAACTACCTGGCATCGCTGTTCTGGAGTTCGCTGGCGCTGCTGTTCGTGCTCGCGTTCCGCGTCGATGATCGGCTGCTGAGCCCGCTCGTGCTCGTGATCGCAGCGCCGTACTTCGTGACGATGGCCCTCGACCTGCGGTACTGCGGCTATAAGGCGCTTGACGTCCTGCGGATCTACGCGTTCAACCTGATCCTGCTGCCGGTCAACCTGTCGGCGACCGTCAGCTCGATCGTCCAGGGGCTGACCGGCGCGAAGGGTCAGTTCCGCCGGACGCCAAAGGTCGGAAACCGCACGCGGCCGGCGCTGCTGTACCTGCTGCTGCCGTACCTGCTCGTGCTCGTGTCGCTGTATACGCTGCGCCGGTCCGCCGAGTCGCATCTCTGGGCCGACGCGGGGTTCGCCGGCGTGAATGCGGCGCTGTGCCTGTACGCGATCGTCGCGTTCGTCGGCCTGGGCCACTCGTTGATCGACGTCGCGGGCCACGTGCTCTCCTGGCTGTACAAGCCCGAGCGCGCCGGCGCCGTCCGGGCCACGCCGGCCATCGCGCCCCTCGGGGGCCGACCCGACTGGGAGGTCGTTCTGTATTTCGGCACCGCCGACGACGTCGGGCCGATGCCCGCCGCCCGCCCCGCCGAGCAGGTGTTCGACAAGTCGTCCGCGGAGAGCCGAGCAGCCCGTCGCCGGCGTCGCCCGCGGCCGTTGCCATTGACGATGACAGACCAAGAGGAGCCGGCGCATGAGGGTGTTTGACGCACGTCCCCGTCCCACCAAGCGGGCACCAGCGCTCGTTGCCGCGCTGATCGCGCTCGTCGCGCTCGGCGCCGTCGCGCCCGCCGCGGCGACGGCGCAGAGCCTGTACGTCGCACCGGCGCCAGCCGGCAGCAACTCCGGCCACTGCCAGACTTCGGCCGCGCCGTGCGCGACGATCGCCTTCGCACTGACGCAGGCAAGCAACAGCGACACGATCAACCTCGCGGCCGGCACCTACAACGAGAGCGTCGTAGTCGACCGGTCGAACGTCACGCTCGCCGGCGCCGGGAGCGGCTCGGCGGGGAGCACGATCACCAGCTCGGGGCCGGCGGTGAGGTTCGCCGAGCCGGGGGCGATCCTGAAGGGCCTCGGAATCGACGAGACCGGGGCCAGCCAGGCGATCCTGGGGGCCGGCGAGCGGGAAACGATCGACGACGTCGCGATTGGCATGTCGGACCCGCTCAGCGGCGCCGTCGCCGTCGAGACCGGACCCGGCGCGACGGTCAGCGGCACGACCGTGACCGGGACCTGGACCGGGCAGGCGCTGCTGGCCAACGGCAGCGTGACGCTGCAGGGCGACACGCTCACCTCCAGCCCCACCTCGACGCAGACGCTCGCGACGCTGACCGGAATCCCGGGCCACGACACCCTCGACGTCGTCGACACGATGCTCCATCAGGCGAACGCCCTCGCGCCACCCGAATACGACCTGAAGGTCGAGGGGGGCAATCTGGTGATGGACTCCTCGCTGCTCATCGGCGGCCAGTCGGCGCTCGTGATCGACGACTCCCGCCCGCGGCAGACGACGATCGTCGGCTCAACGCTTGACGCGGGCACTCCAGGGATCAGCGACCTCGGCGACAGCGCGCTGACGTTCGAGGCGACGAACGGGGCGACGGCCAGCGCATCGCTGATCGGCTCGGTCACGGTCGAGGGGCAGACGGCGCGGGATGTCGACGGCCTAGCGACGATCAACTGCAGCTACAGCGAGGTGCCGATCCAGAGCCAATCGGCCTCCGGGAGCAACGGCGCGGTCAACTGCGCCAGCGGGAGCAACGGCAACACCACGACCACGCCTGTGAGCGCGATCTTCGCCGACCGCAGTGGCGACTTCACCGACATTCCCGCGGACTACACCCCGAACCCGTCCTGGAGCGGCGTCGACAGCGTCCCGGCGTCGGCGATCGTGCTGCCCATCGGCTTTTTGCCGGCGAGCACCGACCTGCTCGGCAACGCGCGCGTCACCAACGGCCATGGCACCTGCACGCCACCGCTGCAGGACAAGGGCGCGATCGAGCTGCAGGTCCCGGGCCCGCTCCCGCTACCGACGATCGCCGGGCCCTCCAGCGGATCCACCGGCCAGCCGCTGACGTTCACCGGCTCGGCCCCGCCGCCCAGTGACGGGTCGCCCGTGACCTTCTCGTGGCAGAGCTCGGACGGCGGCACTGGCACCGGGCCGAGCTTCAGGCACACGTTCACGACGGCCGGTTCATTCACGCTGACGCTGGCCGCCGCCGGCGCCCCCGGCTGTGTGGGCATCACAAAGTACGCGGTGGACATCACCCACACCCGGCGCACGACGAGCACGAGCCCGTCGGGGTCGTCGCCCGCCCCGACGCCCGCCCGCGGGCCGGACAACCGGTTCTTCGTCTCGCACGTTCAGATCCGCTCGGGCGGGACGGTCAGGGTGACCGTGAAGCTGCCCGGTCCCGGCGTGCTCGACGCGCTCGAGACGGCCTGGACGAACGACCTCGCCCACGCGGCGGCGCTGCTCCGGGCCGGACCGGGCCGGTTCGTGTTCGGGCGCGCCCACGCCGTCGTGCACCGGGCGGGCACCATCACCGTGACGGTGAAGCCTGGTCCGCGCGGGAGGCGGCTGCTGAAGCACCACCGCCACCCGGTCGTAATCCGCCAGTGGTTCAGCTACACGCCGACCGGCGGGCGCCAGCGGACCATCGGCCTGGCCGGGGTTCGGATCAGGTGATAACGAGGCACTCGGTCGTGCCCGGCGGTCGAGATTCCGCCTTACGAGGTGCTGGCGCGGAACAACCCGAAGCAGGCGAGCGCGACGATGATCAGGACGATCGGGATTCCCGCCCCCCACACGCCGGCGATCGACAGCACGAGCCCGACCACGCCGAGCACGCCGGTCGTGCTGCCGACCATCACGAGACGGTAGGCGCGCTGCTCACGGGTCCGGCGCGGGGTGTAGCCGCCGCGCTTCTGAAGATCAGCCATCACGCCGCAGCGTAGCGCTACGGAGGGCGGCAATTGCAATAACGTGCGAAGAATCGTGACGGCGATGCAGTACATCCTGTTCTACGACTACGTCCCGGACATGGCCGAACGTCGCGGCCCGTACCGCGAGGCCCACCTCCAGCGCATCTTCGAGCGCCGCCGCGACGGGCACGTCACGGCGGCCGGCGGGCTCGGCGACCCCGTCCACGGCGCCGCGATCGTGTTCAAGGACACCGACCCGACGGCGATCGAGCGCTTCGCCGCCGGGGATCCGTACGTCATTGCCGGGCTCGTGGTGCGGCACCGGATCGAGCCCTGGAGGGCCGTCTAGGGGCCCCGCCTCCGCGGCGACCTGACGCCGGGCATCGCGGCGAGCGGGCGCGGGTATCCTCCGTGAGACGATGGCATTCCCGCAGACCCGCCTGCGCCGGCTGCGCTCCTCCCGCGCGCTGCGCGGTTTGGTACGCGAAACGCGCCTTGACGCGTCCGACTTCGTCTACCCGATGTTCGTTGCCCACGGGCTCGACCGCCGCGAGGCGATCGAGGCGATGCCCGGCATCGACCGCCTGTCGATCGCCCACGCCGTGGACGAGGCCGGGGAGGCCGCCGAGCTCGGGATCCCCGCCGTGCTGCTGTTCGGGCTGCCCGCCTCGAAGGACGAGCTCGGCACGGGCGCCTGGGACGACGAGGGCGTCGTCCAGCTCGCCACCCGCGCGATCAAGGACGCGCACCCCGACCTGCTGGTGATCACCGACCTGTGCCTGTGCGAGTACACCAGCCACGGGCATTGCGGCGTGGTTCGCGGGGATGGCGCTGTGGACAACGACGCCACGCTGGAGCTGCTCGCCCGCGCGGCCGTCTCCCAAGCGAACGCCGGCGCCGACGTGATCGCGCCGAGCGACATGATGGACGGCCGCGTCGGCACGATCCGCGCCGCGCTCGACGAGGACGGCTTCAGCGAGACCCCGATCCTGGCGTACTCGGCGAAGTTCGCCTCGGCCTTCTACGGCCCATTCCGCGAGGCCGCCGACTCCACCCCGGCGTTCGGCGACCGCCGCGCCTACCAGATGGATCCGGCCAACGGCGACGAGGCGGTTCGCGAGGCGCGGCTTGACGTCGACGAGGGCGCAGATCTGCTGATGGTCAAGCCCGCCCTCCCCTACCTCGACCTGATCCGGCGCGTGAAGGACGAGACCGCGATGCCGCTGGCCGCCTACAACGTCAGCGGCGAGTACTCGATGCTGAAGGCCGCCGCCGCCGCCGGCTACCTGGACGAGCGCGCCGCGGTGCTGGAGACGCTCACCTCGATCCGTCGTGCCGGCGCCGACATCGTCATCACCTACCACGCAAAGGACGCCGCCCGATGGCTTCAGTAGGCACTGGTTTCGGACCCAAGCTGCGCTCGCGCAAGGACGGGGCGGCCGTCGCACTGGACGACGTCGATCGCCGGCTGCTGAACCTGATGCAGGGCAGCTTCCCGATTGCCCCCACGCCGTATCAGCACGTCGCCGCCCAGGCCGGCCTGTCCGAGGCCGAGGTGCTCACGCGGGTGCAGCGCCTGCTCGACGATCGGATCATCCGCCAGGTCACGCCGATCTTCGACACGCGCGCGCTCGGCTACGCCTCGATGCTCGTCGCCGCCAAGGTCGACCCCGAGAACCCATGGCGGGCTGCCAACGTGATCAACGAGCACCCCGGCGTCTCGCACAACTACCTGCGCAACCACGAGTTCAATATCTGGTTCACGATCGCCACCGAGCCCGACTGCCGCCTCGGGCTGGAGGGCACGCTGGAGCGCCTCGGCGAGCTGGCTGGGGCCGAGTCGATACGCCAGCTTCCGACGCTGAAGCTGTTCAAGATCCGTATGGATCTGGAGATGGAGGCCGGCACCGAGGCTTTGGCCACGGCCGCCGTCGAGGCCGCCGAACCGGCCGAGACCGAGCGCCAGCCCTACGACGAGTTCGATGTCGCGGTGATCAAGGCACTGCAGGGCGACATGCCGGTGATCCCCGAGCCGTACGCCCCCGCCGCGGCCGAGCTGGGGATCCCCGTCGAGCGACTCCTGACCCATCTGCAGGGGATGCAGGAGCGCCGGCTGCTTCGCCGCGTGGCGGCGATCCTGTTCCACCGTCGCGCCGGCTTCAGCGCCAACGGGATGGGCGTGTGGAAGGTGCCGGACGATCAGATCATGGAGATCGGGCCGCGGATGGCCGCCTTCCGGGGGATCTCTCACTGCTACCAGCGCCCCACCTACGCGGATTGGCCCTACTCGGTGTTCACGATGGCTCACGGGCGCTCCAAGGAGGAGTGCGACGCGATCCTTGACTCGATCGCCGAAAAGACGGGGATCAGCGAGCGCTCGACGCTGTACTCCTCAACGGAGTTCAAAAAGATCCGGCTGCTCTACTTCACCGGCGCCCATCAGGTCTGGGAACGCCAGCACGCCGGGGTGTGAGCGCAGGTACTTCCACTCGCTCCGGCGAGCTCTACGCGCGCGCGCTGGCGCGCCTGCCCGGGGGCGTTAATTCTCCGGTCCGGGCGATGGGGTCGATCGGACGCGACCCGATCTTCATCGCTTCCGGCGAGGGCCCCATGATCCGCGACGTCGACGGCAACGAGTACGTCGACTGGGTCTGCTCGTGGGGCCCGCTGATCCTCGGCCACGCGCATCCGGCCGTGGTCGCCGCGGTGACCGAGGCCGCGTCACGCGGGACGAGCTTCGGCGCACCGACGGCGGGCGAGGTGCAACTGGCCGAGGTGATCGCCTCCCGGGTCCCGTCCGTCGAGATGGTGCGGATGACCTCGTCGGGGACCGAGGCGACGATGAGCGCCCTGCGGCTCGCGCGCGCTGTCACCGGGCGCGAGAGGATCGTGAAGTTCTCCGGCGCCTATCACGGGCACGTCGACGGCCTGCTGGCCGAGGCGGGATCCGGCATGGCCACCCAGGGCATCCCGGCCAGCGCGGGCGTCACCGCGGCGGCCGCGGCGGCGACGGTGATCGCGCCGTGGAACGATCTGGCGGCGTTGGGGAGCCTCGACGACGTGGCGGCGATCATCGCCGAACCCGTTCCCGCCAACATGGGCGTCGTTCCGGCCGCCGACGGGTTCCTGGCCGGGCTGCGTCGCTCCGCCGACGAGGCCGGCGCGCTGCTGATCTTCGACGAGGTGATCACCGGCTTCCGCGTCGCCGGCGGCGGCGCCCAGGAGCTCTACCGGGTCCTCCCCGACCTCACCATCCTGGGCAAGATCGTCGGCGGCGGCCTACCGGCCGCGGCGTACGGCGGCCCGCGCGAGCTGATGGAGCGGATCGCCCCGGCCGGCGACGTCTACCAGGCCGGCACGTTGTCGGGCAATCCCCTCGCCGTCGCGGCCGCGCTGGCGACCCTGCGTGAGCTCGGCCCGGGTGCCTACGAGCAGCTCGCCGCCACCACCGCGGACCTGGCGGACGGGCTGCGCCACGCGGCCGCCGCGGCCGGATGCGCGGTACAGGTCCAGACCGTCCCCGGGCTGCTGACGGTGTTCTTCTCCGACCGGCCGGTGCACAGCTACGCCGACGCCGCCGCCTGTGATCTCGACGCCTACGCCGCCTGGTGCCGCGCGCTGCTGGCCCGCGGCGTGTACCCGCCGCCCTCGCAGTTCGAGGCGTGGTTCCCGTCGCTCGCCCACGCCACCGAGCACGTCGCGCGTACGGTTGCGGCCGCGCGCGAGTCGTTCGATGAGGTCGCGGCCGGGTGAGCAGCGCCTCCGACGGGCTACAGGCGCTGACGGCCGCCCTCCTCGCCGAGGGGGGGACACTCGCCGAGGTGACGAGCGCACCGCGGCCGGGCACGGTCGACGGCCGGCCGGGACCGGCGCAGCTGGCCGCCTCCGGCCCGCGCGCTCGCGGCCACGAGGCCGAGTACGAACTGCTGCTGGAGATGATCCAGGAGGCGGTGCTGCTGCACTACGACCGCGGGCGGGTGACCCCGTCGGCCGACCCCGACCTGGCGCTGCTGCTCGGCGACCAGCTGTACGCGCTTGGGCTCTCGCGCCTGGCGGCGATCGGCGATCTCGACGCCGTCCGCGAACTCGCCGACACGATCTCGCTGATCTCGCAGGCCGCCGCGGCCGGAGACGAGCCGCTGGTCGAGGCCGTCTGGGAGGCCGGCGCGGCGGCCGTCGGCTGGGGGGCCGATCCCGGTCATGAGCAGGCAAAAGCTCTGGCCCGGCGCGGAGACCCCGACGCTGTGCTGGAATTCCGCCGTTCTGCCGCCCGCCTGACCGGTAGCCGGTAGCAGACGTCGCCGGAACGTCTGCGCGAAGTTGCCGGTACCCTTCGCGGTTAACGTCGGCTTCAGCGGACGTGAGAGCCAGGTAACAGCGTGCCCGACCCCCACAAGCAAGCCAAGTCCAAGTACACCGCCGACCGCGGGATGCCCGGTGCCTTCGAGGGCGAGACCGTCACGCGCCGCAACTTCATGGCCGGAGTGACGCACAGCGCCGGCGGGATTGCGGCCGCCGCGTTCACGCTTCCGGCGCTTGGCTTTGCGCTCGGTCCGCTGTTCAGCCGCGAGCCGTTCCAGTGGCAGCCGATCGGGACGCCGGCGGACTTCAACGACACCACGTACGTGACCAAGGTGATCACGATCGTCGGGGGGATCGGCGAGGCGGGCAAGTCGATCGCGTACATGCGCCAGCGCAATTCGGCGATCGACACCGAGCCAGAGGACCAGTACAACCACTGGATCGCGCTGTCCTCGCGCTGCATGCACCTCGGCTGCCCGGTGCGCTATGTGCAGGCGGCGGAGCGCTTCATCTGTCCGTGCCACGGCGGCGTCTACAACTTCCGCGGCGAGGTCGCCGGCGGCCCGCCGGTGCGGCCACTCGACCGCTTCTACACCCGCTTGGACCAGAGCACCGGTCTCGTCATGCTCGGCCCCCGGTACTCGGTCAACACCGAGCTGCGGCGGTTCTCGCCGCGCGATCCGGGCCAGCCGCTCGACGGGGTCGGCCAGTACCTGTACCCGAAGCGGTTCGACACGTCGATCCTGCCGCCCCCGAACGCGATCCAGTAGCCGCAGATGCCCAAGCTCCCCGCGCCGCCGCTCCCCAAGACCCTGCTGCCGAAGCCTCCTCGCCCGGGCGAGGAGAACGGCAGGATGACGCCGCTGGAGACCGCCCAGGACGCGGGGATCAGCGTCGTCGACTGGATCGACGAGCGCACGTCGCTGTCCGGCGGCATCCGCTGGATGCTGTTCCGCAAGGTGCCGAGGGGCATCAACTGGTTCTACACGCTCGGTTCAGCGACCCTGTTCGCCTTCATAAACCAGGCGGTCACGGGCGTGTTTCTCGCCATGTACTACCGCCCGGACGTGAACGGTGGGGCGTACGAGTCGATCCGCTACATCAACGACCAGGCCTTCCTGGGGCAGTTCGTGCACGCGATGCACAAGTGGGGCGCGTCGGTGATGATCATCCTGATCTTCCTGCACATGGCGCGCGTGTTCTTCTTCGGCGCCTACAAGTACCCGCGCGAGATGACGTGGATCATCGGCGTCGTGCTGCTGATCCTGACGCTGGCGATGGGCTTCACCGGCTACCTACTGCCGTTCGACCAGCGCTCCTACTGGGCCACGATCGTCGGCGTGAACATCAACGGCACCGGCCCGTTCATCGGTCCCTATTTGAGCGACTTCCTCCGCGGGGGTCCCGAGTTCGGCGCCAACACCCTGTCGCGGTTCTACGCCATTCACATGCTGTTGATCCCCGGCCTGATGGCCGCCCTGATTGGCCTGCATCTCTACCTGGTGACGAAGCTCGGGATCTCGGCGCCGCCATGGATCCGGGCCGAGGAGCCCGAGGTCCCCGAGGCCGTCGAGGTCTGAGCGAGGTAATCGGCAGATGAACCAAGCTGAGAAGGAGGCCTACCTCCGCGAATACTCGACGCTGAAGAACCAGGGCAAGCCGTTCTTCCCGTACGCCGTGGCGAAGGACTCGGTCATGGCGGTGGTCGTCATGTTCGTGATCATCTTCCTGGCGCTGCTGTTCGGCGCGGAGATGGGTCCGAAGGTCAACCCGACGACCACGACCTACGTCCCGCGCCCGGACTGGTACTTCTTCTTCCTCTTCGAGGTTCTTCGCGTGATGAAGAACGTGCCGAAGTTCACGCCGATGGCGACGATCGGCGTGCCCACGATCTGCATGATCCTGCTGTTCCTGCTGCCGTTGTACGACCGCAGCCCGGAGCGGCGGATCGAGCGGCGGCCGGTCGCGCTGGCCGCCGGCCTGTTCGTGATCGTCTCGATAGCGTTCCTCACCTACTCGGGCGCCAACACCGGCTCACCGAACGAGGTGGCGCTGAAGCCGCCGGCGAACCTGACCGCGTCGCAGAAGGCCACGTTCGTGGCCGGAGAGCTCGTCGTCGGGCAGTCCGGCTGCCTGGCCTGTCACACCCTCGGTTCCAACGGCAACAACGGCCCCGGCCCGCCGCTTACACAGGAGGGGCTGAAGAACCGGCCGGAGTCGATCGCCTCGACGTTGATCAACCCGACCGCGCCGATGCCATCGTTCAAGGGGCTCGAACAGTCGTCTCCGAAGAAGTTCAACGATCTGGTCCAGTTCCTGTCGCTGCTGCAATAGCAGCTGCGGGGTTCGCGGCCATGACGGCGAGCGCACAAACCGGGCGCAGCGAGTCGTCCGGCACGCTGGAAGAGCCGCAGGTGCGCGCGATGTTCGATCGCATCGCCGGCGTCTACGACATCCTCAACACGGTGATGACGGCGGGGCTGCACCATCGCTGGCGCAGCCGCGCCGTGGAGCTGGCCGGGGTCGTGCCGGGGGCGCGCGTGCTTGACGTCGCGACGGGCACCGGCGACCTGGCGTTCGCGCTCGCCGGGCGGGTCGAGCCGGGCGGTGCGGTGATTGCCACTGACTTCAGCGAGGGGATGCTCGACATCGCCCGCGAGAAGGCGGCGGCGCGCTCGGACGACGCCCGCGCGATCAGCTGGCAGGCCGCCAACGCGCTCGCGCTGCCCTTTGCCGACAACGAATTCGACGCCGCGACCGTCGGCTTCGGCGTGCGCAACTTCTCCGATCTGCAGAAGGGGTTGGATGAGCTCGTCCGCGTCGTCAGGCCGGGCGGCCACGTCGTCGTCCTGGAGATGACCAGCCCGCAGCGCCCGCCGCTGTCGACGTTCTTCTCGTTGTGGTTTGACCGCATCGTCCCGCTGCTGGGACGGATCGGCGGCGACTCCGATGCCTATACGTACCTGCCGAACTCCGTGAAGCGGTTTCCCGGGCCGGAGCGGCTCGCGGAGATGCTGTTCGCAGCCGGCCTGCGCGAGATCCGCTATGTGCTCACAGCCGGCGGGATCATCGCGCTGCACGCGGGCACGGTCGGCGCTTGAGCGAGCCGGTCCAGACCGTGCTCGACGCCGCCGGCGAGGAGGTCGGGCGGCTGCTGGCGCGCGCCGAGCTCCGGATGCTGGAGCTGTCTGGCGGACACGGGCCGGTGCTCTCCGACCACGCCGGCGCGACGATCGCCGCCGGTGGCAAGCGGCTGCGTCCGCTGCTCGTCTGCCTGGCTGCCGGCGTGCCGGTGCGCGAGTCAGACGCGCTGGTGTGCGCTGCGGTGGCGGTCGAACTGATCCACGCCGCCACCCTCGTCCACGACGACGTGCTGGACGGCTCCGACCTGCGCCGTGGACGCCCGACCGTGGTCGCCTCGGCGGGGCGGCTGGCAGCGACCGCCACCGGCGACCTGCTGTTCTCCCGCGCCTTCGCCGAGCTGGCCGGTACCGGCTCGGTGCCGTCGGTGCGCGTCCTCTCGCGGGCCAGCTCGCAGCTTGCCCGCGGGGAGCTGATGCAGCGGGCGGACGCCTGGAACCCGAGGGTGTCGGTAGAGCGCTACCTGGAGCGCTGCCGCCTGAAGACGGCCGTGCTGTTCCGCTCCGCCTGTGAGCTCGGCGCGATCCATGGCGGGGGCGAGGTGGCGACGCTCGGCGGGTTCGGCGAGACGATCGGACTGGCCTTCCAGCTCTTCGACGACGTGCTCGACGTCACCGGTCCACCCGAGCGCACCGGGAAGCCCCGCGGCGCCGACCTGCTCGACGGCACGGTGACGCTCCCGTTGATCCTGGCCCGCCAACTCGACGCGGACCTGGCGGCGCTCGATCCCCGGTCGGTTCTCACCGCCGAGCAGGCGGCGGCGGTCTGTGACCGGATCGCCGCGTCGGGAGGCCTGGCCGGAGCGCGGGAGCGCGCGATGGCGATGGTCGAGCGGGCGAAGGCGTCGCTGCCGTCGCTGCCTGATCGCCAGCGAGCGGCGCTGGAGCTGGTGGCCGACGGCGTCGTCGACCGCTACGCGTAAGCGCGTACGGCTTAGAAGTCCTCGGGGAGGATGACGTCGGCGGCCAGGGCGCGCGAGAACACTTCGACCTCGTCGCTCATGTTCGTCTGGGTCAGCCGCTGCAGGTCGGCCAGCAGCGTGGCCAGGCCCTCGTCGAGCCGGTCCTCCAGCTGCTCCACCTGCCCGCGGCTGTGGCGCCCGGTGTCGTGCCACAGGCAGTTCGGGCACTCCAGCTCGAGCTCCCACTGCTCGTCTTGGCATTCCTGCCACGCGAGCGGCTGGACCAGCGGCGACGCGCAGCTCGGGCAGATGTGCAGCGGGCGGGGCGCGCTGGGGGCATCGTGGAATCGGACGACCTCGATCGACCTGCCGCTGGGGAGGACGATTCGGCGGACGGTGTGATCGGTGTTTTTCTGGCTCATCGGGCTCCTCCTGGACTGGGTCATGTATCGGCCCGTTGGTGCCCTGGCTTGAGCTCTACCGCGCGAGAGAATCCTCGCTACCCTACGAGTCCTTCCCTTTTGGAGGTCGTGAACGATGTTCCGCAATCCAAGTGCCGACGTGCTCGTGGTCCTGGTGATCGTGTTGCTCTTCTTCGGTCCCAAGCGCCTCCCTGGGCTCGGTCGCTCGCTCGGCTCGGGGATCCGGGAATTCAAGGACGGGCTCTCCCGCGGCTCCGGCTCCAACTCGGACGATGACGAGCAGCCCGAGCTCCCGACTGAGAACAGCGCCAGCAAGTCCGGCAGCGCGCAGTGATCCGCGCTCTGTCGTAGGCCGTACAACCGCCGATGCCGAAGGTCCTACGCCCGATCGGGCACGAAGATCGGCTGAGCGTCGTCGACCATCTCGACGAGCTCCGGTCGCGTCTGATCGTCTCCGGCGTGTTCGTCGTTGCCGTGTTCGCGGTCTGCTTCTGGCAGAACCACGCGCTGCTGAACGTCGTCAACAAGCCGCTGTCGAAGGTCAACAACGCCAGCCCCGACCACCTCTCAGGGGTGTCGAAGGATCTCGTCGGCGTGCGGAAGGGGTTGATCCAGATGCAGGGCGGGGCGGCGCAGCTGGCGGGCTCGTCGTCGCAGTCCGCTGCCGATCGGGCTGCGTTCGCCGGCATCGAGCACGGCCTCGCCACCGCGGTCAAGGCACTGCCCAAGCGACCGCAGAAGAACCTGCCGCTCACGATCGGGATCGGGGAGCCGTTCACCACGACGATCACGGTCGTCTTCTACTTCTCGGTGCTGTTCGCGCTGCCGATGCTGCTCTACCAGTTATATGCGTTCGTGATCCCGGCGCTGGCGCCGGGGGAGCAGCGCATCGCCAGGCCGGTGGTGCTGATCGCGCCACTGCTGTTCATCGCTGGCGTCGTGTTCACGTATTTCCTCGTGATCCCACCCGCGGTCGACTTCCTCCAGGGCTACAACTCGGGCCAGTTCGACAGCCTCGTGCAGGCGAGTTCGTTCTACAAATTCGAGATCCTCACGATGGCCGGAATCGGCCTCGCCTTCCAGGTACCGCTCGTGCTGCTCGCGCTGCAGCGAGCCGGGATCGTTACCGGCAAGACGCTGACCGGCAACTGGCGCTACGCGGCGGTGATCATCGCCGTGATCACCGCGGCGCTGCCCGGCGTCGACCCGGTGACGATGTTCTTTGAGATGCTGCCGCTCATCATTCTCTATCTGGCGAGTATCGTGCTGTTGAAGGTCGCCGATCGCCGCGATGCCGCTAAGGCCAGGGAAGAATTAAGCCGCACGGGCGCCGCGACCGATCAGACTTAGAACCCCATGCTCTTCGATCTCCGCACCCGCGGTCGCCGCCGCACCGTCCAAATCATCTACACCGTGCTTGCGCTGGTGATGGTCTCTGGGCTGCTGCTGGTCGGCGTCGGCACCGGCTCCGGTGGCGGCATCCTCAACGCCTTCACCAACGGGGGCTCAAATAGCGGCAACTCCGCGGTCAGCGCCCAGGAGAAGGCCGCCGTGAAGCTCACCCAGCGCGATCCCACCAACCCCGCCAACTGGAACGCTTTGGTGGCCGACCGCTGGTCGACCGCATCCCAGAGCCCGGACTACAACAGCTCCACGGGCGCGTTCTCCACCGCAGGCAAGAAGGAGCTGAACCTCGCCATCCAGGACTGGCAGCACTACCTCACGTTGACCAAGACCCCCAGCACCGACACGGCGATCATCGCCGCCCACGCCTACGCCGCGCTTGGCAACTTCGCCGGCCAGGCGAGCGCCTGGGAGATCTACGCCAACGCCAACCCGACCGTCGCCAAGGGCTTCGAGTGCCTGGCCGCAGCCTCCTACGCCGCCAAGGCGACCCGCAAGGGCGACCTCGCCGCCGCTCAGGCGCTCACTCTCGTCCCGAAGGCCGCCCGCTTCGAGGTCAAGCAGGAGCTGAACTCGGCCAAGACGAGCACCACGATCGCCCGAGCAGACTGCTGAGCGCCCAGCCCGGCGCGGCTACGCGCGATTGGGCCCCTCGCTACTATCGACAGCCCCC
>DASZLC010000117.1:0-20436 GCA_035552615.1 Solirubrobacteraceae bacterium | reverse complement strand
ATCAGGGCAGGTTACCCACGTGTTACTCACCCGTTCGCGGCTTTGCCCCGGGCCGAAGCCCGGTTCGTCGCTCCACTTGCATGTGTTAGGCACGCCGCCAGCGTTCGTCCTGAGCCAGGATCAAACTCTCCGTGAAGAACTTCAACGGCGGGCCGTAAAGCCCACCGATCACAAAGAGTCGTCAGGGATACTGCCCACCGAATCCCGAGTTCAGCTAAAGCCATACTCAGGGGCGGGCAAAAACCTGGGTCTGTCCCTGGAGGGACAAGACCCTTGCATTGTCAACCGCGGACCAAAAACAGTCCGTGGCGGGAGCTCCGATACACGAGGAGCTCCAGATGCAAGACGGGGTCAATCTTGGCACCGCCGTTTAAGCGATCAAAAGTCGATCGATCAAGCGACGGCGTCGAACCTGGACACACTCTTCGACCCCGACGGCCGAAGTGTGCGCATGCTGTTGAGTTTTCAAAGACCGTCGCACCTCTTTGGAGGGGAAATCCCTCGCAGGGGGCGAACTCAAGATCCGCAGGCGGATTTTGAGCCAGACCGCCGAGTATAGCGCGCCGGTGGCGGGGAAGGAAAGGCTCCATCTCCCGACCGAGAGCGTGCTTGCTCGCGGTCCGCTAGGAAAGCAGGTCCCGCCGGATCGTGCGGCGCGGTCAGCAGAGCCTGCCCCCGGCAGACCCGGCGTCGCGGTCAGCAGAGCCTGCCGCCGGCAGACCCGGCGTGGCGGTCAGGAGAGCCTGCCGCCGGCAGACCCGCCGTCGCGGTCAGGAGACGACCTGGACGGCCACGGTCCGCGTCCGCGGCCGATCGTCGAAGTCGAGCAGCACCAGCTGCTGCCACACGCCGAGCAGCAGCTCCCCGTCCACGATCGGCACGGTCTCCGACGGGCCGATGACCGCCGCGCGCAGGTGCGCATGCGCATTCGTGTCGTGGTTGCGGACGTTGTGCTCGTATGCGGCGCCCGCCGGGATCAGGTGCTCCAGCAGCACCTGAAGGTCCTGGACGCCGCCCGGCTCGTACTCCATCGTCGTCAGCGCCACCGTCGACCCGATCGCAAAGGCACTGACGAGGCCGCGGTCGACGCCGGAGGTTCGCACGACGCTCCGCACGCCGTCCGTGATGTCGACGATCGCACCGTGCCCCGGAGTCTGGAGCCGCAGCTGCCCGCCGTGGACGGTCACCGGATCAGCCGGACCCGTACGAAGCGGCGCTTGCCGAACTGCAGGACGCGCCCGTCGACGTCCTTAGAGGCGAGATCGAGCCGATCGGCGGCGACCGCCTCCCCGTCGATCCGCACGCCGCCCTGGGCGATCGCACGGCGCGCCTCGGAGCTCGACACACCGAACGCCTGGCGGAGCAG
This sequence comes from Solirubrobacteraceae bacterium, assembly GCA_035552615.1. Classification (GTDB taxonomy): domain Bacteria; phylum Actinomycetota; class Thermoleophilia; order Solirubrobacterales; family Solirubrobacteraceae; genus Palsa-465. Next base: position 19,070 of record DASZLC010000117.1, on the reverse strand, counting down.
CGCCGGAAGGTGCACGACGCCGGAGCCGTCGTCGCGCCACTCCAGCTCGGGTACCTCGTCGGGGCGCTCGTGGCGCACGTGCACGCGGTCGAACTCCTCCTCGGCCGCGATCGCCGCGGCGGGATCGTGGAACCGGGCGACGAGGGCACGCGCCAGAGCCCGCTTCGCGTCGCGCGGGCCGAGGTCCGCCGGCGGGGCGCTGCCGATCAGCAGCGAGTACCACGTCGGGAGCGCAGCATCAGGGATGCTGAGCGTCTTGCCGTACATCTCCCCCGGTGGGTCTGTGACGCCGATGTAGTTGCCGAGCGACTTCGACATCCGCTGGACGCCGTCGGTCCCGGGCAGGATCGGCATCGTCAGCACGGCCTGCTCGGCGACGCCGTAGGCCCGCTGGATGTCGCGCGCCAGCAGCAGGTTGAACTTCTGGTCGGTCCCGCCGAGCTCGACGTCGGCTCGCACGGCGACGGAGTCGTAGCCCTGCAGCAGCGGGTACAGCAGCTCCAGCATCGACACGGCGGAGCCGGACGCCAGCCGCTTGGCGAAGTCGTCGCGCTCGGTCACCTGGGCCACGGTGCTCGTCGCCAGCAGCCTGAAGAGGTCGCTCATCGACATGTCGAGCCATTCGCTGTTGAAGCGCACCTCCAGCCGCTCCGGGTCGAGGACCTTCGTCGCCTGGGCCTGGAAGGTGCGGGCGTTGGCGTCGATCTCGGCGTCGGCCAGCACCGGCCGCGTCGCCGAGCGCCCGCTCGGGTCGCCCACGCGCGCGGTGTAGTCGCCGATGATCAGCACCACGGTGTGGCCGCGGTCCTGAAACTCGCGCAGCTTCTGCAGCACCACCGTGTGTCCGAGATGGATATCGGGCGCCGTCGGGTCGATGCCGAGCTTCACCCGCAGCGGACGGTTCGCCCGCTCCAGCTTCTGCGCCAGCGCTCCGGCGGGCAGGCTGTCGACCGCGTTGCGCCCGAGCCACGCCGCCGTCTCGGCCGCCTGTTCCCCGTCTGAATCCATCCGGCGGAATGCTAGTGCGGCGTTCCAAAAGATCTTCGATGAGCTGGCGAGCGGCTGGGCGTGGCTGGGCGCGACCGTTGACTCCGTAGTACTGGGGGTACATGGGAGTCAACGGGCGCGGGCCAGGCGCGTCCAGACGCCGACAGATCGCGAAGAGATTTTGGGAACGGTGCACTAGACTGCGGCCCCCGCCGGGAACCCCCAGCCCGCTGCCGTCCGGGCTCCGGCATCACGAGCCCCGCTGGTCTGACTCGGCTCCGTGTGGGGCGGTCCATCACGGGCCACCGATCGCATGAGCGACGACGACCACATCCTCACGCACCTAGCCGAGCCGCCCCAAGCGCCCCCGCCCCCGATCCCGTTCGCGCGGCCGAAGCGCGGACTGCTGCGCGGCCACCACCTCCCGCGCCCGCACCGGCCGCGAATGAAGAAGCTCCGGCTGCTGATGATCCTCTTCGGCCTCGGCGTGCTGGCGGCGGTCTCGCTGCTGTTCGGGATGATGATGGCGATCGCCTCCGATCTCCCCCAGCTGGAGAACCGCTACCAGTACAAGCAGGACATCAAGAACTCCTACCTGTACGACGACCAGAACCAGCCGATCGGGATTCTCGCTCCGCCCCAGAACATCGTGCTCGACGGCTTCGACCAGATCTCGCCGTACATGCGGCGGGCGATCGTCGCCGTTGAGGACCATGGCTTCTGGCATGAGTCCGGAATCGACATCCGTGGTCTCGCGCGCGCGGCGCTCAACGACGTCACCGGCGGACCGACCGAGGGTGCCTCGACGATCCCCGAGGAGTTCGTCAAGAACGCGCTGAAGCAGGAGGGCAACCGGACGATCTTCGAGAAGGTGCGCGAGGCCGTGCTCGCCTACCAGCTGACGCGCGAGTGGAAGCGAACGAGGATCCTCCGCGAGTACCTGAACTCGATCTACTTCGGGCATGGCGCCTACGGGATCGAGTCTGCCGCGCGCGTGTACTTCGGCAGCGCCCTTGGCTACAACGAATACGCCACGACGGCGACGAGCCCGCATGCGTGCGGGGACGCCAACGCGGCCGACCCCCACCTGGCGGAATGCGCGTCGAAGCTGACGCCGGTCCAAGCGGCGCTGCTCGCCGGGATGGTCGCCAACCCCTCCGAGTTTGACCCGATCGCGAATCCGCAGGACGCGAAGGGGCGCCGCGACCTCGTGCTGTTCGACATGATGCAGCAGCGCTACATCAGCCGCAGCTACTACGAGGAGCACAAGAACGATCCCGTTCCCAGCTTGGTGTCGGCGCCCCAGCAGCCCCCGGCGGCGCCGTATTTCACCAGCTGGGTGGAGCCACAGGTGGTTGCGGCGCTCCAGCGCGAAGGACTGTCGCCGTCGGTCGCCGCATACCGCGCCTACTACGGTGGCCTGAAGATCAAGACGACGATCGACCTGAAGATGCAGCAGGCCGCCCAGAATGCGATCGACGCCGAGTTCCCGGCGGGCTCGGGCGGGCCAACCGCCTCGCTAGTGGCGATCGACAACAAGACCGGCCAGGTGCGTGCGATGGTCTCGGGCAACGGCAACTACCAGGCCGACCCGTTCAACCTGGCCACCCAGGGCCACCGCCAGCCCGGATCGTCGATGAAGGTGTTCACGCTGGCCACGGCGCTGACGATGGGGAAGTACGGGCCCGACTCGGTGATCGACTCCGCGCCGCAGGACTTCATCGTCCCCAACAGCGCCGGCAAGGAGCACTTCATCGTCCACAACTTCGGCAACACGTATTCGGGCCCGATCACGCTCAGCGAGGCGACCGCGATCTCCGACAACACCGTGTTCTCCCAAGTGGGGATCAACACCGGCACGAAGAACATCGCCAGGATGGCCCACCGCATGGGGATCCGCTCGCCAATCTCCACGAACTACGCGATGACGCTCGGCGGCCTGAAGGTCGGCGTCTCGCCGCTCGACATGGCGCACGCCTACGAGACCGTCGCCGAGGGCGGCGTGAAGGTCTACGACCCGAAGCTCGGCGACCTCGACGTCCCCGCGCGCGCCGGGCCGACGGGCATCCAGTCAATCTCCTGCCCGAAGTTCTGCCCGGACAAGTTCATCTCCGACCACCCCATCTACCAGCGGATCTTCCCCGCCGCCGTCGCCGCAGAGATCCACCAGATGCTGCAGGGCGTGGTCTCGAGTGGTGGCACGGCCCCGCTGGCGGCGATCCCCGGCGTCGACGTCGTCGGCAAGACAGGCACGACATCGAACTACATCGACGCGTGGTTCGTCGGCTGGACGCCGCAGATCACGACCGCGGTGTGGGTGGGCTATCCGAACAGCGCCGTCCAGATGAACACCAACTACAACGGCGCGCCGGTCGAGGGCGGCACCTTCCCCGCCATCATCTGGCACAACTTCATGGTCCAGGCGCTGCAGATCGCAGCCATCGAGCAAGCCGACCGCAAGCATCCCGGCTCGACGACCACCGGCACGACCACCGGGCAGCTCTTGACGGCGACCGGCGCCACCGGCACGAGCACGCAGCCGGCGACGACCACGACCACGCCCCAGCACACGGCGACCGGGACGACGACGGGCACGGGCGGCACAGGGCCGGCGGTCGGCACGCCCGGGACCGGCACCGGCCCGGCGAACGGCACGGCCACGACAGGCGGCGGCACAGCCGGCGGCGGGACGCCGACCACGGCGGGCGGCGGCACGGCCGGCGGCGGGACGCCGACCACGGCGGGCGGCGGCACGGCGACCGGCTCGGGCGGCGCAGGTCTTGGGGGCGGCTGATCGGCTGGCGCCGAACTCGGGCTACGTCGGTGGGAACGGCGCGGCCTGACCGCCGCGTACCGGGCGCGACAGGAACGGGCTGCCGGTGGCGGAGAAGCGCCACGGCAGCTCCGCGGCCTTTGTGATCCCGATCCGGCAGTCGACCGAGATCACGGGATCGCGCCAGCGCGCGGGGCGCCGGTCGATCACCACCGGACCGGTGATCAGCGACCCCCCGTTGTGGTGCAGCTCGATGTCGAGCGCCTGGGTCAGCCGGCCGGGACCGGAGCACAGCGCGCGCAGGGCGTCGACTCCGCGGCGCTCGCGCATCACCGCGACACCGTCGAGCGGCTCGAGCGCCCGGATCAGTACGGCCGCCCCAACGCCGGGTGGCTCGCACACCGCGTTCAGCATGGCGTGGATGCCGTAGCTGCGGTACACGTAGGCCACGGCGGGCGGCCCGAACAGCGTCGCCGTCCGCGGCGTCAGCCCGACGAAGGCGTGGCAGGCGGGCTCGGAGTCGTGGTAAGCCTCGGTCTCCACGATGACGCCCGAGACGCCGTGATGCTCGACCACGCAGCCGATCAGGTCGCGCGCGACCTCCAGGACCGGCCGGGCATAGAAGCTCGTCCTCACCTACAGCGCGGCGCGGGCCCGCGCCAGCTGCTCGCGGACACGGCGTACAGACGTACCGCCCTCGGACACCTTTGACTCCAGCCAGGCGCCGTCGGCGAGCACGGCGTAGTACTCGTCGTCCAGCAGCGGCGAGACCGCGGCCAGGTCGTCGCGCGACAACGCCGACAGCGTCGTGCCCCGTTCGACCGCGGTGCGCACGAGCGCGGCGACGACCCCGTGCGCCTCGCGGAACGGGAGGCCGCGCTTCACCAGCAGATCGGCGATGTCGGTGGCGGCAGGGAACTCGTCGGAGGCGGCGGCGGCGAGCCGCTCGCGCCGGAAGCTGATCGACCCCAGCATCCCGCGCGCCGCCTCCAGCGAGAGCTCGAGCGTGTCGACGGCGTCGAACAGCGGCTCCTTGTCCTCCTGGAGGTCCTTGTTGTAGGTGAGCGGCAGCCCGTGCATGACGCCGTGCAGGGCGATCAGGTGCGAGGCGATCCGCGGCGCCTTGGCCCGCAGCAGCTCGGCGGCGTCCGGGTTCTTCTTCTGGGGCATGATCGACGAACCGGACGCCCACGCGTCGGCGACCTCGCAGAAGCCGAACTCCTCGCTGGACCACAGCACGATCTCGGCGCCGAGACGCGACAGGTGGGTGGCGCAGGTGGCGGCGGCGGCGAGATAGTCGAGCACGAAGTCGCGGTTCGACACGGCGTCGATCGAGTTCGCGGCGACTGCCGTGAAGCCGAGCTCCTGTGCCACCAGCGCGCGGTCGGTGTCGAAGTTCACTCCGGCCAGCGCGCCGGCGCCGAGCGGTAGCGCGCCGCAGGCCTCCACGACGCCCCGGAAGCGGTCGCGGTCGCGGATCAACATCCACACGTAGGCGAGCAGGTGGTGGCTCAGGTAGACGGGCTGGGCCCGCTGCAGGTGGGTGTAGCCGGGCATCGGCCAATCGAGGTGGCGCTCGGCCAGGTCGACCATGACCAGCGCCAGCGCCGCGGCCCCGTCGGCCCCGACCGACGCGTGCTCGCGAACGAACATCGCCATGTCGGTGGCGACCTGGTCGTTGCGCGAGCGCGCCGTGTGCAGCCGCCCGCCGACCGGCCCGACGATCTCGGTCACGCGCCGCTCGACGGCCATGTGGATGTCCTCGTCGGCGGGGGCGAAGGGGAAGGTGCCGTCGGCCAGCTCGGCCCCGGCCTGGCGCAGCCCGCGGTGGAGTTGGTCGCGGTCCTCGGGCGAGATGATCCCCTGGGCGGCCAGCATCGTGACGTGCGCCAGCGACTGCTCGACGTCGTACGGACCAAGGCGCCAATCGAACGGCAGCGAGTCGTTCAGTCGCCGGAAGGTGTCGTCCATCGACTCGGAGAAGCGGGCGGAGAAGCGGGTCATGCCGTCAGTCGGCTCCCACGTCGAGCACGGCCTGGAGCTCGCGGGCGACGCGCGCGACCTGACCCTCGCTCATCTGTGGGAAGAACGGCAGCGCGACCGAGCGCGCCGCGACGTCCTCACAGACGGGGAATTCACCAGGACGGTGGCCGAACGCCTCGCGGTAGTAGGTCATCAGATGCAGCGCCGGGAAGTACGGCTTGGACGGGATCCCACGCGCGGCCAGCGTCCGCACGACGTCGTCGCGGTCGCGGCGGCGCGGCAGCTGGACGACGTACACGAACCACCCGCGCCGCCGTCCGCCGGCATCCGCACACGGCAGCGTCAGGCCCTCGACATCACCCAACGCCGCACGGTACAGCGCCGCCACCCGGGCGCGCCCGGCCAGCATCGCCTCCAAGCGCTGGAGCTGGGCGACGCCCAGCGCGCAGGCGAGGTCCGACAGGCGGTAGTTGAAGCCGAGGCGGTCGTGGTCGAGCCAGTCCATGTTCGGCGCGCGGCCCTGGTTGCGCTCGGAGTCGATCCGCTCCTTCATGTCGGCCTCGGCCATCGTCACCATCCCGCCCTCGCCGGTCGTCAGCTGCTTGTTGGCGTAGAACGCGAACACGGCGGGATGGCCGCTGGCGCCGACCGGCGTGCCGTCGGCGTGGACGGCCCCGAGCGCCTCGCAGGCGTCCTCCACCAGCGGCAGCCCGAGTCGCGCCAGCCCGTCGATCTCGGCCGGGTAGCCGAACACGTGGACCGGCAGGATCGCCGTCGTGCGCGGGCTCACCGCGGCCGCGGCGGCCTCGACAGACAGATTCAGCGTCACCGGGTCGATGTCGGCGAACACCGGCGTGGCGCGTTCGTAGACGATCACGTTGGCGCTGGCCACGAACGAAAACGGCGTCGTGATCACCTCATCGCCATCGCGCACGCCGACCGCCCGCAAGGCCAGGTGCAGTCCCGCCGTCCCGCTCGAGACGGCGCTGGCGTACGGCACTCCGAGCACTCGAGCGAAGTCCGCCTCGAAGCGCGGCAGCATCGGGCCGAGCGACAGCCGCCCGGAACGCAGCACCTCCAGCACGAGTCGCTCCTCCTCCTCCCCGATCACGGGCTGGGCCAACGGAATCGGGGAATTGCCTAGCGGCGATTCCCGAGCGAGAATTCGCTGGCGCGAATTCTCGGTGGCGCGAAGATCACTCATGAGGCGGACGGCGCGGGCTTGCGCGAGGGCTGCATGCCGTACTCCAGCGAGTCGACGAGCGCCTCCCACGATGCCTCGATGATGTTCTCCGAGACGCCGATCGACCCCCACGTCGTCTCGCCGTCGGAGGCATCGATCAGCACGCGCGTGACCGACGCCGTGCCGGACTGCTCGTCGATCAGGCGCACCTTGAAGTTCTCCAGCTGGATCGCCGCAAGGTGCGGGTAGAGCTCGCCGATCGCCTCGCGCAGCGCGCGGTCCAGCGCGTTGACCGGGCCGTTGCCCTCGGCGGTGCGCACGTAGCGCTCGCCGCCGACCCACAGCTTGATCGTGGCCTCGGTCTCGACGTGGCCCATGTGGCCCATCTCGACGATCACGCGCCAGTGCTCGAGCTTGAACAGCGGCTCGTACTCGCCCGTCTCCCGGCGCAGCAGCAGCTCGAAGGAGCCGTCGGCGGCCTCGAAGTGGTAGCCGCGATGCTCCAGGTCCTTCACGCGCTCGACGGCACGCGCGGCGGTGGCGTCGTCCATCACCAGGCCCGCCTCGTCGGCCCGGGCCAGCACCGTGCCCTTGCCCGACAGCTCCGAGATCAGCAGCTCGCGGGCGTTGCCGACCACGGCAGGCTCGATGTGCTCGAAGGTCGCGGGGTCGGCGTTGACGCCGGCGACGTGCATCCCGCCCTTGTGGGCGAACGCGTTGCGCCCGACGTACGGCTGGTCGGGATCGGGCGCGAAGTTCAGCAGCTCGTCGAAGTAGTGGGCGGCCTGCGTCAGCGATCCCAGCTGCGCCTGCGTGACGCACTCATAGTCGAGCTTCAGCTGCAGGTTGGGGATGATCGTGACCAGGTTCGCGTTGCCGCAGCGCTCGCCGTAGCCGTTCACCGTGCCCTGCACGTGGGTCGCCCCCTGCCCGACAGCGGCGAGGGTGTTGGCGACGCCGCAGCCGGCATCGTCGTGGCAGTGGATCCCGATCCGCGTCCCCCCCGGCCCGATCGCCGCGACCACACGCGCCATCGCGGCGGCGATCCCATCCGGCAGCGTCCCGCCGTTCGTGTCGCAGCAGGTGACGGTCTCCGCCCCGGCCTCGGCGGCCGCCCGCAGACACGCCAGCGCGTACGACGGGTCGTCGGCGAAGCCGTCGAAGAAGTGCTCGGCGTCATACACGACCCGCTTGCCGGCCGCGCGCAGGAAGGCCACGGACTCGGAGATCATCCGCAGGTTCTCCTCACGGTCGACCTTCACGACCTTCTCCAGGTGCAGGCTCCACGTCTTGCCGACGAGCGTGCAGACCGGAGCGAAGCAGTCGGCCAGGACGCGCAGGGCCGGGTCGTCCTGCGCCCGCACACCGCGCCGACGGGTCATCCCGAAGGCGGCCACCGAGGCGTGGTCGAAGCGCTCGGTGGCGAGCAGGGCGAACAGCTCCAGCTCCTTCGGGTTGGAGCTGGGGAAGCCGGCCTCGATCAGGTCGATCCCGAGCGCGTCAAGGCGGTGCGCGACGAGCACCTTCTCCTGGGCCGACAGGGTCATCCCCTCCCCCTGCATCCCGTCGCGCAGGGTCGTGTCGTACAGCTCGATCTTCGTCATCAGGCGTTTCTCCAAGTCGTGAGTCAACAGGGTCGGTCGGGCAGCGAGCAGGCGGCAGCGACGCGCGATTCAAGCGCGAGCCGCCTCCGTAATTCGCTGACCGGCCTGACCCATGACCCTCTAAGCCTTCGACGGCACCTTGACGATGTCGAGCCAGTGCATGTAGCGGGGATCGCGCCCGTACAGCGCGTCGTCGAACATCTGCTGCAGGCGGCGGGTGACCGGGCCGGCGTGGCCCTCGCCGATCCGGTGATCGTCGATCTCGCGGACCGGCACGAGCTCGGCGGCGGTGCCAGACAGGAACACCTCGTCGGCCAGGTACAGCTCGGCCCGGGCGAGGTTGCGCTCGACGACCTCGATCCCGAGGTCGCGCGCGATCTGCAGGATCGAGGCACGGCTGATGCCGTCGAGGATCCCGGCCGTTTGCGGCGGGGTGAGCAGCACGCCGCCCGAGACGACGTAGACGTTCTCACCGCTGCCCTCGGACACGAACCCCTGCGAGTCGAGCAGGATCGCCTCCTGGTAGCCCGCCTTCACCGACTCGATCTTCGCCAGCACGCTGTTCAGGTACTGGCCTGAGGCCTTCGCGTGCGGGATCAGCGAGTCCGAGGAGATCCGCCGCCAGCTGGAGACCTTGGCGCGGATGCCCTGGAGCTTTGACTCCTCGCCGAGATAGGCCCCCCACGGCCACGCCGCGATCGACACCTCGACCGGCGCATCCAGCGGGTTCAGCCCCATCTGACCGTAGCCGCGGTAGGCGATCGGCCGGATGTAGCACTGACGCAGCTCGTTGGCCGCGACCAGCTCGTGCGTGGCCTGGCGCAGCTCCTCCAGCGAGTACGGGATCGGCATGTAGTACAGCTCAGCCGACTTGAACAGCCGCTTCAGGTGGTCTTCATTGCGAAAGATGGCCGGGCCGTGCGCGGTGTCGTACGCCCGCTCGCCCTCGAACACGCCGGTTCCGTAGTGCAAGCCGTGCGTGAGTACGTGTACCTTCGCGTCCTCCCAGGCGACCAGCTCTCCGTTGTGCCAGATGAGGTCCGCTTGTTCCACGGCGTGCTCCTTAGAGGTGTGACAGGACTGCCCGGGTCGCCTGTTCCGTGGTGGCAGCGCCCCCAAGATCCGGCGTGCGCAACCCGTCGGCAAGAGCCCGGTCAACCGCGGATTCTACCGCCGCGGCCTCCGACTCCATAGCGAATCCGTGGCGGAGCATCATCGCCGCCGACAGGAACATGGCCAGCGGGTTGGCGCGGCCGCTGCCGGCGATGTCCGGCGCCGAGCCGTGCACGGGCTCGAACACGCCCGGCCCAGAGCTGCCGAGGGACGCGCTTGGCAGCATTCCGATCGAGCCGGTGAGCATTGCCGCCTCGTCGCTGAGGATGTCGCCGAACATGTTCTCGGTGACGATCACCTCAAAGCGCGACGGCGCGGAGACGAGCTGCATCGCGGCGTTGTCGACGAGCACGTGCTCGAGCTCCAGCTGCGAGAACTCGGCGGCGTGGAGCTCTGAAACGACCTCTCGCCACAGCCGGCTCGTCTCCAGGACGTTCGCCTTGTCGACACTCGTCACCTTGCGCGACGCCGCCTCGAAGGCGACCCGGGCGATCCGCTCGATCTCCATGCGCGTGTACACACAGGCGTCGGAGGCCGAGTCGGCCGTTCGCGTCTTCTCGCCGAAGTAGATCCCGCCGGTCAGCTCGCGCACGACGAGCAGGTCGGTGCCGTCGAGCACCTCGCGCTTCAGCGGGCTGGCGTCGTACAGGGCCGGGAGCGGCTTCACCGGCCGCAGGTTGGCGAACAGGCCGAGGCCCTTGCGGAGGCCGAGCAGCCCCTGCTCAGGGCGCGGCTTGGACGGGTCAGTCGTGTCCCACTTCGGGCCGCCGACGGCGGCCAGCAGCACGGCGTCGGCGGCGCGGCAGGCCGACAGCGTGTCGTCGGTCAGCGCCGTGCCGTGGGCGTCGATGGCGCCGCCGCCGAACAGGCGCTCTTCGTACTCGAACTCGGCGCCGACGGCGCTGAGGATCTCGACGGCCGGAGCGATGATCTCGGGGCCGATGCCGTCGCCGGGGAGGAGAATGACTTTTCTGGGCATGAGCGCGACGACGCTAGCGCAAAGCGCGTCCTGCACCGGCTCTGACGGCCGTCATGTTCAGCCGCACGTAGTCGAACACCGCCGGCTCGCCGCGATCGGCCACGAACCGGTCCATGACGCGATCGACGAACGCATCGCGCTGCTCCGGTCCGAGCACGTCGAGATGACGGACGAGGATCGAGGTGCGGGCGAAGTCGCGCGGCTCGTCCGACGTGGTCGGCCGGTCCTCCAGCCAGCAGACCGGGTCCGCGAAGCCGGCTTTCGCGAGTCTGTCGGCCGTCTGGGACGGGCTGGCGAAGTTCCACAGCTGCGGGATCGGCGCGCAGCTGCAGCCGCGCCAGCTGCTCGTCGGCCACGATTGCTGCGGGCCAGAGACGCGGTGGTACGTCGCCGCGTCCCAATCGCGGCTCACAGCGACGTCGTGACGGGGCCGACCCAGTGCGACTCCTCGCGCCCCCGCTCGAAGGCATCGATCGCGCCAGCCTGCTGGAGTGTCATGCCGATGTCGTCGAGGCCGTTCAGCAGGCGGTGCTTGATGCTCGCGTCGATCTCGAACCGCGCCGAACCGCCCGGCCACCGCACCTCCTGCGCGGCCAGGTCGACCTGACACTCCCCCGCGTCGGCGATCTCCCGGCACGGCCCCGGCGCCAGCTCCACCGGCAGCAGCCCGACCTTCGTGCAGTTGGAGCGGAAGATGTCGGCGAAGCTCGGGGCGATGATCGCCTGGAATCCGTAGTCCTCCAGTGCCCACGGCGCATGCTCGCGGCTGGAGCCGCAGCCGAAGTTGCGCCCGGTGACGAGGATCGGATTCGCCGGCAGATCCCAGTCGGGCTGCTTGGCCCAGTCGTAGAACAAGAACTCCCCGAACCCGGTGCGCTCGACTCGCTTCAGGAACTGCTTGGGGATGATCTGATCCGTGTCGACGTCGTCGCGGTTCAGCACCGACACGGGCCCGGTGATCGTCTCGATGGCACGCATTAGCTCCACTCCCTGATGTCGACGAAATGCCCCTCGATCGCCGCCGCGGCGGCCATCTGCGGGGACACGAGATGCGAGCGGGCGCCACGGCCCTGGCGTCCCTCGAAGTTGCGGTTCGAGGTCGAGGCGACGCGCTCGCTCGGGTCCGCGATGTCGGGGTTCATGCCCAAGCACATCGAGCAGCCCGCGCCGCGCCAGTCGAAGCCGGCGGCGCGGAACACCTCGTCGAGCCCCTCGGACTCCGCCTGCTTCTTCACCTGGGCGGACCCGGGCACGACCATCGCGTAGACCGAGTCGGCCACCGTGCGGCCCTTGATCACCTCGGCGGCGGCGCGCAGGTCGCCGATCCGGCTGTTCGTGCACGAGCCGATGAACACGCGGTCGAGCGTGATCTCCTCGATCGGCGTCCCGGCCTGCAGCCCCATGTACTCCAGCGCGCGCTCGTCGCCGTCCGACGTCGGATCGGGAACGGCCTCGGCCACGCCGACGACCATCCCGGGGTTGGTCCCCCAGGTGACCATCGGGCTGAGCGCGCCGGCGTCGACCACGATCTCCTTGTCGAACGCGGCGCCCGGATCGGAGTACAGCTCGCCCCAGGCGTTCGGCACCTCCGAGGGCGCCGCCGGCCGGCCGATGACGTACTCGAACGTGGTCTCGTCAGGGGCGATCATGCCGGCACGCCCACCGCCCTCGATCGTCATGTTGCAGACGGTCATCCGCCCCTCCATCGACAACGCCTCGATCGCCGGGCCGGCGAACTCGACGACGTGGCCGACGGCGCCGTCGACGCCGATCTGGCCGATCGTGGCCAGGATCAGGTCCTTGGCGGTGACACCGAAGCCGAGCGCGCCCTCGTAGCGGATGCGCATCGAGCGCGGCTTGGACTGGACCAGGCACTGGGTGGCCAGCACGTGCTCAACCTCGCTCGTGCCGATCCCGAACGCCAGCGCGCCAAAGGCGCCGTGGGTGGCCGTGTGCGAGTCGCCGCAGACGATCGTCATCCCGGGCTGGGTGACGCCGAGCTCAGGCCCGATCACGTGCACGATCCCCTGCCTGTCGGAGCCGAGCGAGTAGATCGGGATGCCGAACTCGGCGCAGTTGCGCTCCAGCGTCTGCACCTGGACGCGGGACAGCTCATCCTTGATCCGGGCCGCCGTCGGCGTCCCGTCGGTCGGAACATTGTGGTCGGCGGTGGCCAGCGTGCGGTCGGGTCGGCGCGCGGGGCGCCCGGCCAGGCGCAGCCCGTCGAAGGCCTGCGGGCTCGTCACCTCGTGAACGAGGTGCAGGTCGATGTAGATCAGGCCGGGCGCGACCTCGTGGGCCTCCCAGATCTTGTCGAACAGCGATTTCGGCATGGCGTTAGCTCCTCCGTAGTCCGGCGCTCACGACCGCGAGCAGCACGGCGTCATCAGGTCCTGGGTTTTCGAAGTGGTGGGGCAGGTCGGCGTCGAAGGTCACGCAGTCGCCCGCGTGCAGCTCGTGCGGCGCGCCGTCGATCACGAGCAGCACGGAGCCCGTCTCGATCAGCGCCGTCTCGCGGCTGCCCGGCTCGTGCATCGGCGGATCGCCGGGGCCGCCGGTGACGGCGCCTGCGGACAGTGTGTGGCGCGACAGCTCGGCGCGCTGCCCGGGCAACGGCGGCGTGAGGATCTCGTAGCGATGACCCTTCGCGCGCGCCGGGCCTTGTCTGCGTTCGGAGCGGCGCACGATCGAGACCGCGCCGTCCTCGTCGAGGCGGAGCAGCTGTGAGAGCCGCAGCTCCAGCCCGGTGGCGATCCGCGCGGCGATCTGCAGGGTCGGGCTCGTCTCCCCCCGCTCGACCTGCGAGAGCATCGGGGCGCTGACGCCCGAGCGCAGCGCCAGGTCCCGCAGCGACAGTCCCATCGCCTCGCGCAGGGCACGGACGCGCGGCCCGAGCGGATCGGAGCGGTCGATCGTCGGCGCGGTGCTCGACATACATGCGTACGCTATCACGTACAGCGCTGCGGCTCGTACCACGGCCCGCGCTCGTCGCTTTGTAGCCTCCGCCGATGCTGTCGCGGCCCGACATCCTCGTGCTTGGCGGCGGCGGCGTGCTCGGCGAGGCATGGATCAACGGCGTCCTGGCCGGAATCGAGGACGCCACCGACTTCGATCTGCGCCGCTGCGAGTACTTCGTCGGCACCTCGGCCGGCTCGATCGTCGCCGCCCAGTTGGTCGCCGGGCAGAGCCCCGAGCGCCCGGCGCCGACCGGGGCGGCCCTGGTGGCCAGGACCGAGTCCGCGCCGGCGAGCGCCGGCGGCGCGGTGGAGCTTGCCAAGCGCGCCGGATCGTGGGCGCTGGCGCTGGGATCGCCGCTGGCCCCGATGGCGCTGGGGATCACCGCCCCCGGCGGGGCGCTGGTGCGCGCGGCGATGCTGCGGACGGTCCCGCGCCCCCGCGGCACGCTGAGCCGGCTGCGCGAGCAGATCGACCGCAGCGGCACGAAGTTCGACGGCCGTCTGCGGGTCGTCACGGTGGAGCGTCGCTCCGGCCGGCGTGTCGTCTTCGGGCGCCCCGGCGCGCCGCGCGCCAGCGTCGGTCAGGCGGTCGCCGCGTCGTGCACCGTGCCGTGGCTGTTCGAGCCCGTGCGGATCGGCGACCGCGAGTATGTCGACGGCGGGATCTGGAGCCCGACGAACCTCGACGTCGCCCCGGCGTGGCGCGACACGCAGGTCCTCTGCCTGAACCCGCTGGCCGGCACGGGCGCCACCCATTCGCTGTTCGATTTCGCCCGCAGCGTGGCGCGCTCGTCGGTCTCGCTGGAGGAGCTGTCGCTGCGCCGTCGCGGCGCGGCCGTGCAGACGGTCAGCCCGGACCTCGGCACCGCGGCGGCGATGGGCCAGAACCTGATGGACCGCGAGCCGCGAGCACGGGTGCTCGCGGCCGGCTACCAGCAGGGCCGTCGGCTGGCTATGGCGCGCTGAGCGCGGAGCGCGGGACGGCGGCGCGCTCGGTCGCCTGCTCCGCCTCCTCGGCGATGCTCCGGCGCCGCAGGGCGTTTGACAGCGCGAGCACGTAGGCGCGGCCGGCCGCCTCCAGGATGTCGGTCGAGACGCCCTGCCCCGACCCGGCCACGCCGCCGATCTCCAGCACGACGGAGGTCTCGCCGAGCGCGTCCTGCCCGCCGGTGACCGCGTCGACCCGGAACTCCCGCAGCCGCGCGTCGACGCCGGTGGCGGCGTTGATCGCATGGAAGATCGCGTCGATCGGCCCGTCGCCGGTGAACGAGCCCGTCACCTCGTCGCCGTCCGGGGTGCTGACCCCGACCGTGGCGTGCGGTGGGCGCCGGGACGAGGCCTCGACCTCGAACCACTCCAGCTTGTAACTGGGGATCTCGTGGCGCAGCTCGTCGGTGATCAGGGCCTCCAGGTCCATCGCGGTGACCTGCTTCTTCTTATCCGCGATCTCCTTGAAGCGTTTGAAGGCCGTGTTCAGGGCCTGACCCTGCACCTCGATGCCCAGCTCCGACAGCGCCTGGGCCAGCGCGTGGCGGCCCGAGTGCTTGCCGAGCACGATCGAGTTGGCGTCGTAGCCGACGGACGTGGCGTCCATGATCTCGTACGTCGTGCGCTCCTTCAGCACGCCGTCCTGATGGATGCCCGACTCGTGAGCGAACGCGTTGCGGCCGACGATCGCCTTGTTCGGCTGGACGGCGTAGCCGGTCAGGCGCGACACCAGCCGTGAGGTCCGGGCGATCTCCTTCGTGACCGCCCCGGTGTGCAGCAGGGTGGCGTCGGCGCGCGTGGCCAGCAGCATCACGATCTCCTCCAGCGACGCGTTTCCGGCGCGTTCCCCGATCCCGTTGATCGCGCACTCCACCTGCCGCGCCCCGGCGGTCAGGCCGGCGAACGAGTTGGCCACGGCGAGCCCCAGGTCGTCGTGGCAGTGGACCGACAGCACCACGCTGCTCAGCTTCGGGACCAGCTCGTAGAGCCGGTGCAGGTACGCCGCGTACTCGTCGGGCATCGTGTAGCCGACGGTGTCGGGGATGTTGATCGTGGTCGCGCCCTCGTCGATGGCGATCTGGCACACCTCGGCGGTGAACTCGATGTCGGCGCGGGTGGCGTCCATCGGCGAGAACTCGACGTCGTCGAGATACCGCTTGGCGTGGGCGACAGCGGCCCGCGCCTGGCCTTTCACGTCCTCGCGCGTCGTCTGCAGCTGGTATTCGATGTGGATGTCGGAGGTGGAGATGAAGGTGTGGATGCGCGGGCGCGGGGCATCGCGCACGGCGTTCCAGGCCGCGTCGATGTCGGCCACGTGGGTGCGGGCCAGTCCGGTGATGACCGGGCCGTCCACGGTGCGGGCGATCGACTGGACGGCCTCGAAGTCGCCGGGCGAGGTGATCGGGAACCCGGCCTCGATCACGTCCACCCCCAGGCGCGCCAGCTGCTGGGCGATCTCCAGCTTCTCCTGCGTGTTCAGCGAGATCCCCGGGGACTGCTCGCCGTCGCGCAGCGTCGTGTCGAAGATCAGTACTCGGTTGGGATCAGTCGGCTCAGCCATGCCACTCCTCGTTGTCTCTCGAAATTCAGGCTTCTCGGTGCTGGTATGCGGCTACGTGCGGCCGCCGGCGCGCTATTCCCCCCGAGGGGGGAGGAGGAGAAGTCGGAGCGAGAGGCGGAGTGCCATCTGTGTTCGGAGCGTATCAGCGTCGTCCATCGGGCAGAGTGGCAATCTCGATTGACCGCCACCCGGATGGGTGTAACCATCCTCTGGTGAGGAATCGCGCGTCCGGATCCGTCACCGAGCTGCTCCAGCGTGCGCGACGCGCGCTCGCGCTGCCGGTGACCGTCGGCGGCGCGGGGCTCGTCGTTCAGACGCCCGCGATGCCCTTGGCGCCATGGCGGCACGGCGGCAACCCCTCCCCCGTCTACGCGCTGTACGGGATCGCGATCGCGATCGTCACGGTGATGCTCTTGAAGGTGACGGCAATCGGAATCCCGCATCTGCGCCGGGTGCTCATCGCCCGCCGGCGGCGCACCCGTCGCCTGAAGGCGGTCGCCGGGGCGGAGGCGAGAGCCCGGGCGATGATGAGCGAGCTGTGCCCGCACGGATGGCGCGCCCAGATCACGCTGTTCGGCCCCGGGGACGAGATGCCGCCCGATGCCCCGGACGGCGCGCGCGCGCGCGTCGCGCTCGACTGGGCCGAGCTGGAGGACGAGCGCAGGGGCGTCGCCGTCGTGCGCCGCGTGTGGGCGCCGACGATCGGCGAGGCGCTCGAGGCGATGGTCGCCGACCGTCGCACCGACGAGACGCTGGAGCAGATCGAGCAGAGCGCCGTCGCCGACGGCACCCTGTGGCCCAGCGACGCTAAAGACTGACCGTCCGGCCTGCGACGAAGCCCTCGACGGCGACGATCTCGTCGACGACGGCCTTCGGCACCGCGACATCGGTGGTGATCGCCATCGCCGCCAGCCCGCCGATGCCGACGGCCTCGCCCTCGGGCTGACGGCCGACGGCGGCGGAGACGATGTTGATCCCGGCCGCCCCGAAGATCGAGCCGACCTGACCGATCATCCCGGGGACGTCGTGGTTGCGCAGCAGCGTGATGTGATCCTCGAGCTGCACGTCGAAGCGCTGGCCCCACGCCTCCAAAAGATGCGGGCGGTTGCGGTGGCCGATGACCGTGCCGACGACGCGAACCGTCTCACCGCCGCCCGAGACGGCGACGCGGACGAGATCGGTGTAGTCGCGCGCGGTCGAGCGCTTCGTTTCCACCAGCTCGATCCCGCGCTCCTCGGCGATGTGCGGAGCGTTCACGGCGCGGACGTCCTCCTCGGTGTGGCCGCTGAGCGCGCCCAGCAGCGTCTCGGTGGCGAGCAGGCGCGTGTCGCGCTCGGCGATCCGCCCCAGGAGCTCGACCTCGATCCGGTCGATCGACGGACCGTCGGCGATCGCCACGGCGATCTTGCCCAGCGCGCGGCACAGCGGCAGAAACGGCCCGAGCACCGCCATATCCTCCGCCGAGATGGCAGGCAGGTTCACGGCGCTGGTGACGACCCCGCCCGTCAGCGCGGCGAGCACCTGCTCGGCCGCTTGATAGCCGGCGCGATCGGTCGCCTCCGCGGTTGACGCGCCCAGGTGCGGCGTGACGATCACGTTCGGGTAGGCGAACAGGGGGTGCTCGGTGATCGGCTCGGAGCGGAACACGTCGAGCGCGGCGCCGCCGACCTTGCCCGTGTCGAGCGCGGCCTGGAGATCCTCGTCGACGACGAGCGGTCCGCGGGCGACGTTCAGCACGCGCACGCCGTCCTTGCACTTGGCCAGCACCTCGGCGTTCAGCCAGCCCTCGGTGTCCGGTGTCTTGGGGAGATGCAGCGTGAGGAAATCGGCGGCGGCGTACACCTCGTCGGGGCTGGCCGCCTGCTCGGCCCCCAGCTCGCGGTAGAGCTCGGCGCCAACGTACGGGTCGTAGGCCACGACGCGCATCCCGAACCCCTTCGCGCGGTGCGCGACCAGCCGCCCGATCCGGCCGAAGCCGAGGATCCCGAGCGTCTTCTCGAACAGCTCGACGCCGGAGAACTTCGAGCGCTCCCACTTGCCGGCGGTGAGCGAGGCGTGGGCCTGGGGGACGTTGCGGGCCAGCGCCAGCAGCAGCGCCATCGTGTGCTCGGCGGCCGTGACGACGTTTGACTCGGGCGCGTTGGCGACGATGATCCCGCGCTGCGTGGCCACGGCGACGTCGACGTTGTCGACGCCGACGCCGGCGCGGCCGACCGCCTTCAGGTTGTCGGCGTGGTCGAGCAGCTCGGCGTCGAGCTTCGTCGCCGAGCGGATCAGGATCCCGTCGAAGCTGCCGATGCGCTCGGCCAGCTGCTCGCGGGTCCAGTCGAACCCGAGCTCGACGTCGAACTCGCTCCGCAGCAGCTCGATGCCCGACGCGCCGATCTTCTCGGCGACGAGGACGCGCGGACGGTGTCCGTTGCCGGTGCTCATGAGTTCTGCTCCAGGACGTAGTCGATACAGGCGGTCAGGGCTCGAACGTCCTCCGGCGGCGTGGCCGGGAACATCGCAACCCGTAGCTGGTTGCGGCCGAGCTTGCGGTACGGCTCGACATCGACGATCCCGTTGGCTCGCAGCGTTGCGGCGATGGCGGACGCGTCGATCTCGTCGTCGAAGTCGATCGTGCCGACGACGAGCGAGCGCTTGGCCGGGTCGGCCACGAACGGCGTGGCGTGCGCGTGCGCGTCGGCCCAGGCGTACAGATGCTGCGAGGACGCGGTGGTGCGGGCGACCATCCCGTCGAGCCCTCCGCCGTCCAGCATCCACTCGATCTGATCGGCCAGCATCAGCAGCGTGGCCAGTGCCGGGGTGTTGTAGGTCTGGTCCTTCACCGAGTTCTCCAGCGCCGTCGTCAGCGACAGGAAGTCGGGGATCCAGCGGGTCGGGCCGACGGTGGGGCGCTCGGCGTCGATCTGCGCGATCCGCTCCAGCGCCGCCGGGCTG
>DASZLC010000116.1:0-5204 GCA_035552615.1 Solirubrobacteraceae bacterium | reverse complement strand
CGGCACCGCATGGCCACCATCGCCGGCGCCGCCGTGACGGCGCTGATCGCCGACGACGTCTCAAACGGCCCGCGCGTCTTCCGCGGGCTGCGCCGCCGGCCGCTCCCGACCCAGAACGTCGTCGCGGTCGCCGGCGACCCGGGCGCCGAGCGCACGCTCGTCGTCCTCGCCCACCACGACGCCGCCCCGACAGGCAAGATCTTCGACGAGCGCGCCCAGGTGTGGTTCGGCGACCGCTTCCCTGGACTGCTGGAGCGGGTCGACACCTCGCTGCCCCTGTGGTGGGCGGTGCTGGCCGCCCCCGCGCTGGTGAGCGCCGGCGCCGCCCGCCGGAACCGCAAGCTGACGACCGCCGGGGTCGCCCTCTCCGCCGTGGCGTCCGCCGCGTTCGCCGACATCGCCCGCAGCCCGATCTGCCCGGGCGCCAACGACAACCTCACCGCCGTGGCCCTGCTCGTCGCCCTCGCCGAGCGACTGGCCAGGGACCCGGTCGACGACCTTCGCGTGCTGCTCGTCTCCTGCGGCGCCGAAGAGGTCATTCAGGGCGGCATCTACGGCTTCGCCGAGCGCCACTTCCCCGAGCTCCCGCGCCAGCGCACCTGGTTTCTGAACATTGAGACCGTCGGCTCGCCGCGGCTGGTGATGCTGGAGGGCGAGGGCCCCGTGGTGATGGAGGACTACCCCGACCGCCACTTCCGTGACCTCGTGGCGATGTCGGCCGAGCGCGCCGGCGCGCCGCTGCGCCGCGGGATGCGCGCCCGCAACTCGACCGACGCGGTGATCCCCAGCCGCGCCGGATACTCGACGACGACCCTGTGCTCGATGGACCGCTACAAGGCGCTGTCCAACTACCACCAGATGTCCGACACCCCTGAGAACGTCGACTACGCGACCGTCATCCACGCGCTGACGGTCGCCGACGCGGTCGCCCGCGAGCTGGCGTCGAACCCGTGGATCGGCCGCTCTTAACCGCCGCCGCCCCGCACGTCGCGCCCGACCGCATCCCCGGGCTCGTCGCGCTGATCGCCCGCGGCGACGACGTCCAGGTCGAGACGCTCGGCACCCTTGACGCCGAGCCGGGCCGCCCGGTGCGGCGCGACTCGCTGTTCCGGATCGCCTCGACCAGCAAGCCGATCACCGCCGTCGCGACGCTCATCCTGGTCGAAGAGGGCCTACTCGGGCTCGACGACCCCGTCGATGAGCTGCTGCCCGAGCTGGCCGACCGGCGGGTGCTGCGCGCCCCCGACGCCCCGCTCGCCGACACGGTTGCAGCGCACCGCCCGATCACCGTCCGCGACCTGCTCACGTTCACCTTCGGCTTCGGGCTGATGCTGGAGATGTTCACCTCGCCCACCCGCTGGCCGATCGTCGCCGCCGCCGAGGACGAGCTTCACCTCTCGACGCTGGATCCACCCGACCCGTCGGTGATGCCGCCGCCCGACGCCTGGATCGCGGGACTCGGCTCGCTGCCGCTGATGGCGCAACCCGGCGAGCGCTGGCTCTACAACACGGGCACCGGCGTGCTCGGCGTGCTGCTCGCGCGCGCCGCCGGCCGGCCGTTCGCCGACGTCCTGCGGGCGCGGATCTTCGAGCCGCTCGGCATGCACGACACGGGGTTCTTCACGACCGAGACCGACCGGCTCGCCACCGCCTACCGGCCGACCCCGAACGGTCTCGTCGCGTGGGATCGGCCGGACGGCACCTGGAGCCGGCCGCCGGCGTTCTGCGACGGCGGCGCTGGCCTCCTGTCAACCGCCGACGACCTGCTCGCGTTCGCCCGCATACTCCTGCGCGGCGGCGCGCCGATCCTGCCCTCGCACGCCGTCGCCGAGATGACCCGCGATCAGCTCACCCCGGAGCAGAAGGCCCGCGGCGGGCTCGGGCCAGGGTTCTTCGAGACCAAGTCGTGGGGATACGGGCTGGCCGTGTACGACGGCGGCGCGTACGGCTGGGACGGCGGCTTCGGCTGCTCGTTCCGCGTCGACCCGGCGCGCGAGCTGACGACGATCGTGCTCACGCAGAAGATGTTCGAGGACCCGTCGGGCGACCAGGTCCATCGTGACATCCAGGCCGCCGCCATGGCTGAAAGCTAGCTGGAGTTCGTTGGCGCCCCAGTCCTACATAGCGGACCTACGCGCCAAAGAAACCAGTCGGGGCTACTGATTCCAGCTGGGGAAGTCGCCGCCCTTGACCAGCGTGGTCGGCGTCCCGCCGCCGAATGGCACCGTCGCGATCGTCGAGTACTTGGACGGGTTCTCGAAGCCTCCGTGGCTGATCAAGACCCGGGTCCCGTCCTTCGAGATCCCCCAGCCCTGGGCGCTGTCCTGCGTTGCGCCCAGCTGCTTGAAGCGGTTCGTCGCGAGGTTCACCGCGTAGGCCTGCGAGGTGTCCTCTCCGGCGTACTCGGCCACCAGATGCGTCCCGTCGGATGCGATCGCCACCGGGTAGAGCCCGTCGACGAGCGCGCTCGGCTTCGGGCTGGCGATCGCGGTGACGGTCGTGCCGTTCAGCAGCTCCAGGTGGTACGCCGGCGCCTCGTCCTTACCGCGGTTGCGCGTGCGCACGAACACGATTCCGCGGGCGCCCCACACCGGGTCGATGCTGTGGCCGTCGTGCGTGATCTGTGTGGCCGGGGCCGAGCCATCGGCGGGCAGCGTGTACAGGTTCGCCGGCTTGCTGTAGGTCTGTGACTGGGTGAGCCCGAAGACGACCCGGTCGCTGCCGGTCGGGGCAAAGCTCGCGCCCTCGACGACTCCCGCCGCCATGGCGGTGACCTGGCCGGTGACGATGTCGATCACGTCGACCCCGGCGTTGCCCGGGCCACTACCCAGCTCCGTGTCATACAGCTCGACCGCCAGGTAGGTCGAGTCCGGCGACCACGCCAGCGGCATCACGGTGTCCTTGGTGAGCGGCGGGACGCCGGCCAGCGTGCCGCCACCCACCTTGTACACGAGCAGGCCCGGATGAGCGCCGAAGCCGGCTGACGCCACCAGCTGCCCGTTCGGCGACAGCAGGGCGCCCTCGCCGACTCCGAGTTTGCGGGCGCCCGTGCCGTTGGCGGCCGCCACCCAGACGGTCGTTGTCGCGCGGCTGTCCTTGATGAACGCCAGGCCAACCGTGCTGGAGCCCTGCCCGAGCGAACTGGCGGCCAGCGCGCCACAGCCGGCGAGCGCGAGAATGATCAGTCCCGTCAGCCGTTTCATCGCGCCACCCTAACCGGTAGGCACCCGCTCGGATACGCTCGACGTCCGATGACACTGGCCAGCGAGCTGCCGCTGCCGACGTTCGACCACACCGACCCGGCGCTGCGGGGCGAGCGCTACCGGGAGGCGATGGCGGCGATCGAGGCGCACGACGGCTGGCTGTGCGCGTCGCCGTTCGGTTTCCTCGTCGTGGGCCGCGAGGCGGCCGAGTTCTTCCTGCGCACGCGCGATGCCGTGTTTCCCGGGCTGACGATCGCCGAGCTGTTCGAGATCGCGGACGGGCCGCTGCGCGAGGAGATCGTGAAGAACATCATCAACGTGAACGGCCCCGACCACCGGCGGCTGCGCAACCTCGTCAACCCGGCGCTCTCGCCCCGCGCCGCCGACCGGTTGCGCCCGACGATGCGCGCCCTCGCCGGCGGGCTGCTCGAGTCAATCGACGGCGAGACCGAGTTCATCGCCGACTTCGCCAAGCCGTACCCGTCGCTCGTCATCGCCCGATTGATGGGCGCCCCGCCGAGCGACGCGCCGCGCCTGCACCACTGGTCCAACTGGATCCAGCGTCAGTTCGACGCCGGCAGCCTGATGTCCGAGCGTGGACTGATCGAGCAGGCGGTGGCCGAGTTCTACGCCTACGAGGACGCGCTGATCGCGGCGCGGCGGACCACGCCGAGCGACGACCTGATCTCGACGCTGATCGCCGCCGAGGTCGACGGCGAGCGGCTCTCGACCGACGAGCTGCGCAACCTGATCCTGAACATCCTCGTCGGCGGTGTCGACACGAGCCAGTCCCAGCTCGCCCACGCGGTGCGGCTGCTGGCGCTCCACCCCGAGCAGTGGGATCGGCTGCGCGCCGACCCGCACGGTCTGGCCGGCGCGGCCGTCGAGGAGGCGCTGCGCTACGAGCCGATCACCCCGTTCACGGCCCGCATTACCACCGCCGAGCTTCGCCACCGCGGCGTCACCTTCCCGGCCGGCTCGATCGTGCTCGTGTCGGCCTGGCACGCCAACCGGGAAGATGTCAACCCCGACGTCTTCGATATCACGGCACCGCGTGGCGAGAGCCGACTGCTCACCTTCGGCGCCGGCATCCACTACTGCGTCGGCGCCAACCTCGCGCGCGCCGAGATGCAGGAGGCGCTGGCGCTGCTGGCCGAGCGCTTCACCACAATCAAACTGGCCGGCGAGCCCGGGTTCGGCACGCCGTCGGGGATCTACGGGCTGGAAACGCTGCCGCTCAGGCTGACCCCGGCGTGAGCGCCCTCAGCCGCCGATGCGCTGAACCACAGTGCGTCGTCGCCGAGCGGCTGACGGATGGCACGGCCCTCGCCGGCGAGCGCGAGCAGGGCCGACTCGGCGCCAACGCGGTCGGACGCGTCGTTGCCGTGGGTCATCAGCGCCGCCACCTCCTGGGTGGTCAGGCCGAGCGGGAAATAGTCGAGCAGCTCGGCCGGATCCTCCGGCGGGGCGTGCCGCGTCAGCGTCGGGTCGAGGTTGGCGATCAGCACGTCGTAGGCCTCGACGGGCTGAAAGCCGCCGGCCTCCAGGCGGCGCCCGCCGGCGGTCTCGAAAACCACCGACGGCGCGGTGTAGCGAACGGTGCCGTCGCTGTTGCCGGCCTTCCCCTGCAGGTGCGTGGCCGAGCCCTCGGCGGTCCGGGTGAGCGCCTTGTCGGCCTCGTACTCGGCACGGACGCCGTCGTCGTCGATCAGGCTCAGGATCAGATCGGCATCGACGCCGGGAACGGTCTCCAGCACCGCGTGGAGCTGCTCGTCGTCGTCGAACAGCAACCCGCCGGTGAAGTTGGCCAGCTGCAGCGCGCGAAACACCCGCCACTCGCTGCCCGGCCACTCGCGGCGCGCGGCGACGACGGCGCGGCAGGCCCGGCTCGACGCGCTCAGACCCGGCTTGATGGTGCCCGCGAACGGCATCCCGTAGCGGTCGCGGAAGCGCAGGTTCCCCAGCTGCTGGCGGACCGGCGTGTACCCGTGCGCGGCGTAG
>DASZLC010000115.1:0-92125 GCA_035552615.1 Solirubrobacteraceae bacterium | reverse complement strand
CGGAGTCGGCGCGATGATGAGGCAGCGGCCTGAGCTCGCCGTCGGTGCCTTCTTCCTCGGCGGGTTCGTTCTCGCCCAGATCCTGAGACGCCTTGCCCGCTGACAACGGACAACAACCGGACAATCTCGCCGCGGCGCTGGCCGAGGTGACCGAGCGGGTCACCGCGCTCGTCCACGACGAGATCGAGCTGGCCAAGGCCGAGGTGACCCAGAAGGTGATGGGCATCGCCGCCGGGGCGGCGGCGATCGCGGCCGGAGCGGTGTTCGGCGTCTTCGCGGTGGTGTTCTTCCTGCTCACCCTCGCCTGGGTGTTCGACGGCATCTTCGTAAGCGGCGCCGGCGACATCTGGCTCGGCTTCCTGATCACGTTCATCGTGCTGCTCGTGCTCACCGTCGGTGCCGCACTGTTCGCCTGGCGCAAGCTGAAGGTCGGGGCACCGATGCCGACGATGGCGATCGACGAGGCGAAGAAGATCCGCACGACGGTCTCCGCCTCCAGGCCGGAGCTGAGGCCCTGATGCCCACCCGTACTCCGGAGGAGATACGGGCCTCGATCGAGCACAATCGTCAGGAGCTCGGCACGTCGCTCGTGCGCCTGCGCACCGAGGTTGGGCATCTGACCGACTGGCGCTCGCAGGTCCGTCACAACCAGCAGCAGTTGAACCAGGGCGCGGCCGTCGCCGGCTTCGTGCTGGGCGGCGGGATCGCCGCGCTCGGCAGCCTCGCCTTCGGGCGCGGGCGCCGCAAGAAGCGGCGCTAGCGGGCTCAGGCCAGCAGCGACGAGGGGATCGCGCCCGCCCCGAGCAGCCCCGGACCGACGTGGGTGCCGATCACGGGGCCGATCTCGGAGATGACGATCGGGTCGTGGCCGAAGATCTCGCGGCCCCGGGCGGCGAGCGCGGCGGCCTGCTCGGGAGCCTGGATGTGCTGGACCATGTAGGCGTCCGCGCCGTCGTCGCGACGCGAGGCGAGCAGCTCGACCATCTTCTCGAAGGCGCGGCGCGACGTGCGCACGCGCTCGACGGGCGTGATCTCGGACTTCACGGTCAGGATCGGCTTGATCTTCAACGCCGAGCCGAGCCACGCCTGGGCGCCGGCGATGCGCCCGCCGCGGCGGAGGTACTCCAGCGTGTCGATCGCGAACCACATTTTCAGCGCCGTGCGGGCCTCGACGGCGTGCGCGGCGACGCCGGCCGCGTCCACGCCATGCTGGGCCGCCGTGGCCGCCGCCATCACGATCAGGCCCTGCCCGCCGCACGCGGTCTCGGAGTCGATCACGTGGACGGCGCCGGCGCGGTCGCCGAGCTGATCGCGGGCCTGCTCGGCCGACCGGACGGTGCCCGACATCCCTCCGGCGAGATGGATCGAGACGATCTCGTGACCGGCATCGAGCAGCGGCTCGTAGACGGCGAGGAAGTCGCCGATCGACGGCTGCGAGGTGCTCGGCAGGGAGCGCAGGTCGCGTAGCCGGTCGTAGTAGGCGTCGTAGTCGGTGATCTCGCTCTCGCGCGTGGTCTCGCCCTCGACGTGCACGTACAGGCTCACCAGCTGGACGCCGTAGCGCTCCAGCACTTCGGGCGGCAGGTAGTGGCAGGTGTCCGATACGACCGTGACGGGCATGACCGCGGGCACCCTAGCAGCGCCATCACGTGGCAACGGTTCATCATCAAGGGGCTCATCATGGCGACGACCCTGATCACCGGCGCGACCGGCTTCATCGGCTCCTACGTGTGCCGCCTGCTGGTGGACCGCGGCGACGAGGTCGTCGCCACCGTGCGGGCCGGATCGCGGACCGAGGAGCTGGAGCGGCTCCCCGTCCGGCTCCGGGTCGCCGACATTCTCGACCGCCGCGCCGTCCGGCGCGTGATGCAGGGCGTCGAGCGGGTATTCCACCTGGCCGGTAGCGGCGACCTCGCCGCCGAGCGGCAGCGGACATTCGCGGTCAACGTCGAGGGCACGCGGATCGTGCTGGAGGAGGCGCTGCGGGCCGGGGCCGAGCGCGTCGTGCTGACCTCGTCGGTGGCCGCGATCGGTCCCGCCGCGGAGGGGACGACGGCCGACGAGCAGAACGTGTGGGACGCCGGGCGCTACCGGGTCCCGTACCTCGATGCCGCGCATGAGGCCGAGGTCGCGGCGATGCGGCTGGCGGCCCGCGGCCTGCCGCTCGTGATCGTCAACCCCGGCCTCGTGCTCGGGGCCGGCGACCCCGGGCGCTCCTCGACGGCATTCGTGCGCAGCTTCCTGCGCCGGCAGCTGCCGATGTACATCGACGGCACGGTGAACATCGTCGGCGTCGACGACGTCGCTCGTGGCCATCTGCTGGCCGACGAGCTCGGAACGCTCGGCGAGCGCTACATCCTCGGCAACCGCAACTTCACCTTCGACCGGCTGTTCGCCGACCTCGGTCGCCTGTCCGGCGTGGAGCCGCCCCGGCTGAAGCTGCCGCTGCCCGCGGCGCTGGCCCTCAGCGACCTCGGTCGGCGCATGCAGCTCCGCGGGATGCCGCGCCCGGGCGATCTGCGCGCGATGTCGCTGCGGTGGGCGTTCACGAGCCGCAAGGCGAAGCGCGAGCTGGGCTGGACGACCTCCCCGCACGAGGACTCCCTGGAGGCGACGATCGCCTTCTACCGCGAGCGCTACGGCACGAGCCTCGCCCCGGCCGGCTCCCGCCAGCCGCTCCCGCTCCGGTTCACCGGCGACGCCCTGGCAGTGCTGCGGCGGCTCGCGCCCTAAGGGTCCTAAGGTCCTATTGTCCGAGGCGAAGATGGCGACGCTCTACCGGTGCAACACCCCGACTGACTGGCTCTGCCCGTGTGGCAAGATCGCCCGACGGCTGCGTCAAGACGGGATCGCCTTCGAGCAGGAGGTGGTGCCCCAGCGACGCTCGCGGCGCCCCGAGGTCGAGGCCCTCACCGAGCAGCGACGCGTGCCTGTGCTGGTGATCGACGGCCAGGCGATCTGCGATTCGCGGCGGATCAGCGAGTACCTCAATCACCGGGCAGCACAACCGGCTTGAGTCCTCCGCCCGTGCGCTGCAGGGCGAGCGCGGCGCCGGTGCGCTCCAACGGGAAGGTGTGGGTGACCAGCGGCCGCCCGTCGATCCGTCCCGCAGACAGCAGCGCCAGTGAGCGCTCCAGCTCGCGCCGCGTGGCCGAGTAGCTCGCGGTCACCGTCAGCTCGCGGGTGAACAGGGCGGCGCCGTCGATCGGCAGCGGGGCGCGCGGCGTCGGCGGCGCGTAGAGGCACAGGGTCCCTCCGGGGGCGACGGCCGCCGCTGCGGCGGTGATCGCCTCGGCGGCCGGCGTACAGACGATCGCCACGTCGACGAGCTCGTTACCGTGGCGTTCGGCCCCGAGCGATGCTGCCACTGCGATCCGCTCCGGGCGCGGCTCGCGTACCCACACCGCCTCGATCCCGCGGTCGTGGGCGGCGGCGATCTGGAGCAGGCCGTTCACGCCGGCGCCGACGACGAGCAGGCTGTCGCCGGCGCGCAGGCCGGCCTTGTCCTGGGCGCGCAGCACGCAGGCCAGTGGCTCGGTCAGGGTCGCGATCACCGGGTCGAGCCCGTCCGGCAGCGGCAGCAGATCGTCGACAAGCTCCGCCGGCACGAGAACGCGCTCGGCGAAACCGCCCGGCTGTAGCCCGGTGGCGCGGAAGCGCTCGCACATCGTCTCGTGACCGCGCAGACACCTGCGGCATTCGCCGCAGGCGGCGTGGTGGTGCAGGACGACACGCTCGCCGACGGCCACCGACCTGACCTCGGCTCCGACCGCGCTCACGACCCCGACCGGCTCGTGGCCGAGCACCGTCGGCAGCCGGTCGGCCACGTACCAGTCGATCACGTCCGTGGCGCAGACGCCGCAGGCGAGCACGTCGCAGACCACCTCGCCGGGGCCCGGCGTCGGATCGGCCAGCTGCTCGATCCGGACCGAGTCCGGCGGGCCGTAGGAGCGGGCGGCTCTCATCGCTCCAGCAGCGCCGCGATCGACGCGGTGTCGACGGGCTGGGCCACGCCGCGCTCGGTGACGAGGGCGGCGACGAGCGCCGCCGGGGTGACGTCGAAGGCCGGATTTCGGCAGCGGGTCCCCTGGACGGTCAGCGGAGCACCGCGGGCGAAGCGCACCTCGTCAGCGTCGCGCTCCTCGATCTCGATGGCGGCGCCCGACGGGCAGCCGGTGTCGATCGTCGAGATCGGGCCGACGACCACGAACGGGATCGCGGCCGCGTGGGCGGCCAGCGCCAGCGGGTACGTGCCGACCTTGTTGGCGACGTCGCCGTTGGCGGCCACCCGGTCACAGCCGACGAGAACCGCGTCGACGATCCCGCGCGCGATCAGCCCGGCGGCGGCGCCGTCGACGACCAGCTCATGATCGATTCCCAGCTTGCCGAGCTCGTACACCGTCAGCCGCGCGCCCTGAAGCAGCGGCCGGGTCTCGGTGGCGATCACCCCCTCCAGCCGGCCGCGGGCGGCGAGCTCGGCGATCACCGACAGGGCGGTCCCGCGCCCGGGTGCGGCAAGCGCGCCGGTGTTGCAGTGGGTCAGCACCCGCCGCACGTCGGGAAGCAGATCGGCGCCATGAATCGCGCTGGCCTCGCTGGCGGCGATCTCGTCGGCGTGGATCGCCTCGGCCTCAGCGAGTGCCGCCGCCGCGATCCGCCCCTCGTCGGCGGCCAGCGCCGCGCCGCGGACTCGCTCGACGGCCCAGGCGAGGTTGACAGCGGTTGGCCGGGAGGCCAGGAGGGTGGCGCAGGCGCGAGATAGCGCGTCGATGCCCGGCTCGGCGGCGAGCGACAGCGCCACCCCGTAGCCGGCGGCGACGCCGATCAACGGCGCACCGCGGATCGACAGACGCTTGATCGCCGCGGCGACGTCTTCGGCCGAGCGCAGCTGCAGCGTCCGCTCGGTCCATGGCAGCACGGTCTGGTCGAGCGCCAGCAGCGCGCCGCGCTCGTAGCGCAGCGCCACGACGGCGCCCGCGCGGCGTGACTCGGTGGCGGCCATGCCTCGATGCTAGTGAGCCGCGAACAGGTAGGGTTCGCGCCAGTGCCTCTCGCGGCTCGCCTCCGTCCACGGCTTGCAGCGGCCCTGATCGCGGCTGCCCCGTGCCTCGCGCTCCCCTCGATCGCCGATGCCCAGGCGCCGATCATGCCGCTGGCCGACGTCCAGGCCGGGATGAGCTGCACCGGCATGACCGTGATCCAGGGGACGACGATCAGCTCGTTCGACGTCCAGGTGCTCGGCGTCGTCGACGACGCGGGCGCCGGCGGCAATCGGATCCTCGTCTCGGCGTCCGGGCCCGCGGTGGCGGGCACCGGGATCGCCGAGGGCTTCTCGGGATCGCCGGTGTACTGCCCGGCGAGCGACGGCACCAGCGAGGTGATCGGCGCCATCTCCCAGGGCGTCGGGCAGTACGGCAACAACGTCGCGCTCGTCACGCCGATCCAGGCGATGCTCGACGAGCCGGTCGACCCGCCCAGCGATGTTCCCCAGGTCAACTTCACGACGCGCGCGCTCACCGGTCCGCTGACCGTCGGCGGGCTCTCACCGTCGCTGCTCAGCGTGCTCCAGGGCGCGGCCAGGCGCGCCGGGAAATCTGTGGTCGCCGCACCGAGCGGCGGCCCGCCGGCGTTTGCTGTCCAGCAACTCGTCCCCGGTGCCTCGGTCGCCGCCAACTACTCCGAGGGCGCAATCGAGATGGGGGCGATCGGCACGGTCACCTACACGACCGGCGACGAGGTCTACGCCTTCGGGCACGAGCTCGACGGCGCCGGCCGCCGCTCGCTGCTGCTCCAGGACGCGTACGTCTACGACGTGATCGGCGATCCCAACGTCTCAGCGGGCGACACGAGCTACAAGCTGGCGGTCGGCGGCCACACGCTCGGCACGCTGACGGCCGACACCCCGAACGCCGTGATCGGCGTGCTCGGCGCGCCGCCGACCCTGGTCCCGATCGACGTCACGGCCCACGATCAGAACACCGGCCAGACGATCGCCGAGGACACCCAGGTCGCCGACGAGACCGGCATTGGGCAGCCGCTGGGCAGCTCGGGGACCACGCTGGTGGCGCCCCTGGCCGTCGGCCAGGCCGCGATCGACGTGTTCGACGGCCCACCGGCCGACGAGTCGGGCCGGATGTGCCTGACCATCGCCGTGCGCCAGCTGCACGCGCCACTGCGGTTCTGCAAGCGCTACGTCGACGTCGGCGCGACCGGCACCAACGAAGCGACGCCGCCCGCCCTGTCGCTCGACACCGGCGGCGATGCCGCCACCGCGCTGTCGCTGATCGATCAGGCCCAGTTCGCCGCGCTCGACGTCACGGGCGTGAAGGTCGAGATCGACGCCGAGCGAGGGCTCGACAAGGCGATGATCATCGGCGCCCGCGCCCGCTCAAAGGTGACGGCGGGCAGCCGGGTGCAGGTACACCTCACGGTGCGCGTGTACCAAGGACGGCTAGTGCACATCACGTTCCCGCTGCGGATTCCCCGCGCGGCCAAGCCGGGACCGCTGAACATGACGATCGAGCAGAACCCGGCCGCGGCCCAGTCGCAGTCGGGCAGTGCGCTGGCCAACGCAATCGCATCAGCACTGGGCGGTGGGCCCGGGTCATCGAACCCGGCGAGCGGCAACGCCCTGGTCCCGGGCCCGGGCTCAGCGGCCGAGCTCGCCCTCGACTTCGGGCAGCTGGCGCCGTACGACGGGCTCGTGGCGCGCGTCGGCCGTCAGCCTGGTCCGGACGTTTACCGCAACCGGAATCTGCTGATCACCGGCGCAGCGCCGCTGAGCTTCGACGTCGCTAATTAAGGCGGTTCTCGATCGCCAGCGGAGCTGTCTCGACGGCCTCGGGGGCACCGGCGTCCTGGAGCCCGAGCGCGTCCTGCAATTCGCCCGACTCGTACATCTCGCTGATGATGTCGCAGCCGCCGACCAGCTCGCCGTCGATGAACAGCTGCGGGATCGTCGGCCAGCCCGAAAGCGCTGACAGCTCCTGGCGGATCCGCGGATCGGGCAGGATGTCGACCGCCGCGAACGGCTTGTCCAGCGTCTGCAGAATCGCCACCGTGCGGGCCGAGAAGCCGCACGCCGGGGCCTCGGGGGTGCCCTTCATGAACAGCAGCACCGGGTTCTCCGCGATCGCGCCGGCGATCGCCTCGCGCATCGGGTTGCTCGCTTCGTCGCTCATCGTTCCTCCGTCTCCGGGATCTGGGTCTTGATCGATAATGCGTGGATACGGTCGCCGAGTTCTGCGCCGAACACGTCATAGACGAGCTTGTGCTGCGCGATCCGGCTGAGACCGGCGAATGCGGCCGAGCGCACGACCGCATCGAAGTGGTGGCCGTCACCGCTGACCTCGGCCCGAGAGCCTGGGATTCCGGCCTCGATCCGCGCCTTGAGCTCGTCTGGGTTGACCGTCACACTGACAAGCGTAGCGACCTGGAGCCTGCCGCTATACTTCGTGAAGCGATGATCACTCTTACCGACAAAGGTGCCGAGAAGGTTCGCGACTTCCTGGCCGGCCAGGCGGCCGTCGCCGAGACGGCGGGGCTCCGTGTCGGCGTGCGCGGGGGAGGCTGTTCCGGCTTCCAGTACGCGCTCGCCTTCGACGAGCAGCGCGATGGCGATCAGGTGTTCGAGGACAAGGGGATTCGCCTGCTGGTCGATCGCCCGAGCCTCCCGTACGTGGAGGGGTCGGTGATCGACTTCGTGGATGGGCTCCAGGGCGCCGGCTTCAAGGTCGAGAACCCGAACGTGATCGCAGCCTGCGGCTGCGGCTCCTCGTTCCGCGTGGCGGACGAGGAAGAAGTCTCCGCCGTCTAGTCGCCTGGCGGCGATTGGCTCTGAAGATCGCCGGCGGCGATCTTCAGGCGGGCGTCGCGCGTAGCGACGCCCACAGGAAGCGGCAGGCGAGCGTCCGGTACGGGCGCCACGGCTGCGAGATCGCCACGAGCTCTGGTGCGGCGGGCAGCGCGGGCAGGCCGTAGCGCTGCATGACCGCCTTGCGGATCCCCAGGTCACCGACCGCGATCACATCGGGACGCTCCAGGTGGAACATCAGGAACACCTGGGCGCTCCACAGCCCGATGCCCTTCACCGCGACCAGCTCGGCGATCACGTCGTCATCGGGGAGCCCGTCGAGCCGGTCGAGCTCCAGTGAGCCCTCGACGACATGCTCGGCCAGCGAGCGCAGGTAGGTGGTCTTGGCGTGCGAGAGGCCGACCGCGGTCCGCAGCTCGTCGGGATCCTCGGCCAGCACCTCCTGCGGAGTCGGTGGCCGCCCGCCGAAGCGATCGGTGAGGCGGCCGAAGATCGCGCGCGCCGAGGCGGTCGAGACCTGCTGACCGACGATCGAGCGGATCAGCGAGCCGTAGTGGTCCTCCGGGCGAGCCATGCGGCGATCGGGAAGCGCGCCCACGCCGCCGACGTCGTCGATGATCGTCCGCATCACGGGGTCCGACGAGCGCAGGTACGCCTCGGCCTCGTCGAGGTCGACCGCTGTCGCGCTCACTACGCCGGGACGGCGAGCGGTTCGCCGTCGAGGGCGCCGAGCGCGCGCTCCACCGAGCACGACACGCACGTGAACGTCGGCGTGTCCCGCTTTGTGTAGGAGCTCGACTCGGTCGTCCGCAGCTTCTGGACGAGGTCGAGGAAGTCGGCCGGCTCGTCGGTCTCGAAGGCGACGACGAACTCCTGATCGTCGAGCCCGAACGAGTAGCTCGTGTTCAGGTCGACAGACGGGAACTCCTTGCCGACGCGGATGTGCTCCTGCATGATTCGCCAGCGCTCGTCGGGCGCCAGGAGGTACCAGCTGCGCGTCTTCACGAACGGGTAGACAAACAGGTACTTCCCGTGTGCGGGTCGAACTTCGAGCCGCGATTCGTCCGAGTACTCCGAGGGCTTGGTCATGGCCAGGAACGAGTGCGGTACCGTGCACCACTTCATCAGCCCGCTCTGGGCCAGGACGACATGAAACTCATGAATCCGGTCGAGATTCTGGGCCTGGCTGAGCAACATCAGGTCGGCGTCGCCGCGCGTGCCGACAAGCGAGAAGGCCCGGAGCAGATGGCCCTCGGCAAAGTCCTCGCAGGCGGCGATGAACTCGCGCTTATCGCGGGCCCGCTCCTGCGCCCCGAGACGGCGCCAGGCCGGGTCGACCTGCAGGAACGTGTACTTGACGAACTGGCGGCTCGGCATAGTGAGAATGATCATACGCGGGGCCGCGATTGCCCCCGGGGTCAGGGGGAAATACGTAGGGCGTCCACCCGCCCCGTTTACGGCGTAGCGAGCAGATAGCATGCCATGTATGCGGATTGCCCTGGTTTCGCCGTACTCGTGGAGCTATCCCGGTGGCGTGACCCGGCACATCGAAGCGCTCGCCGAGCACTTCCTCGCCGAGGGCCACCACGTCCGCGTGCTCGCGCCCTACGATCCGCCCGACCACTTCGCGTCGGCGCTGCATCGCGGTGCGCACCCGGCCGAGATCCAGATCCCGGAGTACCTCGTGTCGCTCGGCCGGACGGTCGGCTTCAAGGCCAACGGGGCGGTGTCGAACCTGTCGATCACCCCGTATGGCGTATCGGTGCTGCACAACGAGTTGCGGACCGGCGGCTACGACGTCGTCCACATCCACGAGCCGATCGCGCCGGTCGTCGGCTGGGTCACCGCCGACTGGGCGAAGCTGCCGCTCGTCGGCACGTTCCACTCGTACTCCACCAAGCGTCTGCCCAACGCGATCGGCACGGCGTTCGGCGCCCGCCGCATCCTCAACCGGCTCCACGTGCGCATCGCCGTCTCCGAGGCGGCGGCGTGGACCGGCCGGCGCTGGTATGGCGGCCACTACCGGGTGATCCCCAACGGCGTCCACCTTGACCCCGAGCGAGCGGCCGGCGGGGTGCGCGCGGAGCAGGTCCACGCCGCCGAGTGCGAGCCGCTGCGGATCGTGTTCGTCGGCCAGGCTGTTGAGCGCAAGGGGCTGCCGATGCTGTTGCGCGCGTTCGAGGCGCTGCGCGAGCACATCCCCACCGAGCTGACCGTGATCGGCCCATCCGCCGAGGAGCTGTCGCCGCTGATGCTGGACGACCGTGGCGTCCGCGGGCTGGGCAAGGTCGACGACGCGACGAAGACCCAAGAGCTGCAGCAGGCCGACGTGCTGTGCGCCCCGTCGCTCGGCGGCGAGAGCTTCGGGATGGTGCTGACCGAGGCGTTTGCCGCGGGCACCCCGGTTGTCGCTTCCGACATCGCCGGCTATCGCGACGTCGTCCGCGACGGCCACGATGGCGTCCTGGTCCCGGTCGGCGATGCGCAGGCCCTGGCCGAGACGCTGCGCGACCTCTACGACGAGCCCGAGCGTCGCGCGACTCTGGCGCGCAACGCTGCCGCCGGCGTGGAGCGGTTCGCGTGGCCGCGCGTCGCCGCTGAGGTGCTGGAGGCCTACCGGGACGCGATCGCCACGCCCGAGCCGGCGACGGCGAAACAGCGAGTCGCCGTTCGCATCGGCCTCCGCGCCGCCGACCTGAAGCCGCACCAGCCTGCGCGGCGGCTGCCCAGCCTGGACCGCGGGCCCGTGCTCAGCCCGCGGCGCCGCGCGTTCGCGATCGTCCGCCGGCTGGCGGTGCTGGCGATCACGCTCGGCGCCGTCGTGCTCGGATACCTCGCTCTGCAGCAGATCGGGCTCAGCCAGATCGGCAACGCGCTGATCAACTCCAGCCCCTCGCTCGTGCTGCTCGGCCTCGCCGTCATGTGCAGCGCGATGGCGATGCGCGGCGTCTCCTGGTACGCCGTGTTGAAGGCCGCGTTGCCGCGGGCGCGGATCCGGATGGCCGACGCGATGCAGGGGATCTTCATCGGCGTGCTGATGTCTTCCACGCTGCCCGCGCGACTCGGCGAGCCCTCGCGCGCGCTGGTCGTGGCCCGCCGCACCGGACGCCCGCGTGAGAACCTGCCGGTCGTCGTCGGCACGCTCGTCTCGCAAACGCTGATGAACATCCTGGCGCTGACCATCCTCGGCGTCGTGATGTTCTCGTCCGTCGACCTGTTCAGCGGTCACCAGAACGTGCTGCTGGTGGCGGCGATCGCCCCCGCCGCGCTGCTGGTCGTCGTGCTGCTGGCGCCGATCGTGCTGCGCTTCGGGCCGGGCGGCTCGCGCTCGTCGCGGGTCGCGGCCGCCATCGTCCAGGTGCGCCGGGCGCTGGTCCGCGTGCGCGCCGGGTTGACCGTGTTCCGCCACCCGCGCCTCGGGATCGCGGCCACCGCCGCGCAACTTGCCGCCTGGGCGCTGCAGTGGCTCTCGTGCTTCATCCTGATCCTCGCGCTCGGGCTCGGCCACCACACGGGCCTCGGATCCGCGGCGGCCGTCCTGTTCGCCGTCAACATCACCGCGGTGCTCCCGGCCACGCCGGCGAACCTCGGCGTGTTCCAGGCTGCCTGCGCCACGGTGCTCCACTCCGGCTGGCACGTCGCGTGGGGCGACGGCGTCGCCTACGGCGTGATCCTGCAGGCGGTCGAGGTCTCGACCGCCGTGCTGATGGGCATGCCGGCGCTGGTGAAGGAGGGCATGTCGTGGAAAGAGGTCCGGCTGCGGGCGATTCACACCACGCCGGTCAAGCTGCCCGCCCGGCCCGCACGGCCCGGCCGGCCGGCTGGGCCGACGGGCCGTCGCGGCGCCTCGGCCGGCGCCTCCCAGAGCTGAAGGGCTCGCATGGCCAGCTATCGCAAACTCCACATCTCCGAGGTCAAGGACCTCGCGCCCGATTTCGGTATGTCAGCGATGGGCGAGGCCCGCTTCGCCCGGCAGGCGCTCGGCGCCGAGCGGATCGGGATGGCCCACTACACGCTGAAACCCGACTCCAGCCCGGGCTTCGGCCACCGCCACGGCGAGTCGGAGGAGATGTATGTCGTCCTGCGCGGCTCCGGGCGTTTCAAGCTCGGCGACGAGATCGTCGCGGTCGGCCCGCTCGACGTCGTCTACTGCCCGCCGGAGCTGATGCGCGCCTGGCAGGCCGGGCCCGACGGGATGGAGATGCTCGCCTTCGGGGCCCACACCGAGGGCGAGAGCTCGGACATGGACCAGGAGTTCTGGAGCGTTTGAGGCGGGTTCGCCGCTCGGGTCGCTAGGGTCATTCGCCGTGACTTCCGCCCCCGAGCCCTGGTTGTGCGCGTACGGCGAGAACGCCTGGCAGGCGCCGGCCCAGCTTGTCCACGACGAGACCGACGATCCGCTGGCCATCGGCCGCTTTGAGCAGCTGGAGGGGTCGGCGCCGAGCTACAACAACCTGATCGAGCTCGATCGCCAGCTGCAGACGCTGACGCACATCGCGGCCGCGTTCGACGTCGCCGGGGACGGCGTCCCGGCGATCGCCATCGGCACGAAGCACGGCAACGCCTGCGGCGCCGCGGTCGCGGGGAGCGCGCTGGCCGCCACGCAGCTGATGCTGACCGGCGACACGCGCGCGATCTTCGGGGGGTGCGTGATGCTCGGTTTCGCCGTCGACGAGACGGTGGCCGACGCGCTCGTGAACCACGCCAGCGAGATCCGCCGGCTGCTCGACGTTGTCGCCGCGCCGGCATTCACCGAGGAGGCGATCGAGCTGCTCGCGCGCAAGCAGGGCAAGTGCCGGATCCTCGCCAACCCGGCGCTGCGCTCGCTCGATCGGGGCTCGCTGGACATCCTCCCGCGGGTCCGCCCGGTGCGCGGCGGGCGGCTGGAGCAGCCCAATTACGCGTTCGTCCTGGACCTGGCCGACACAGAGCGGTTCGGCGCGCTGACCGCGTCGCAGGAGCGCGACCTGTTGCTCGCCTGGGCGGTCGGCTCGACCAGCAACTCCAACACGATCACGCTCGTCCGCGACGGGCAGCTGCTCGGCAACGGCGTCGGCCAGCAGGACCGCGTCGGAGGCTGCGCGCTGGCGATCATGCGGGCGCGCGACGCCGGGCACGACATCGCTGGTGCCGCCGCCTACAGCGACAGCTTCTTCCCGTTCCCCGACGGCCCCCAGCTGCTGGTCGACGCCGGCGTCAGCGCCGTCTTCTGCACGAGCGGGTCGGTCCGCGACGACGTCGTGCGCCAGGCCTTCATCGACGGCGGCGTCGCGCTCGCCCAGCTGCCCGACCGCGACGCGCGCGGCTTCTTCGGGCACTGAGCGACGGCTACCGCGTCATCGCCGGCTCGCCCTCGCCGGTGATCTCTCCGTCCGCCAGGTCGAGGGGATCCTCGTCGGGCAGCGAGCCGAGCCGTGTCGGGTCGCGGTCGGTGTCCTTGATCAGCTCGTCGGCGGCCTGCCGGTCGTTCTTGGGCAGGAAGCCCGAGCGCATCCCGAAGTAGACGGCCTGCGGGTGGTGGGCGACGATCGCCAGTGTCGACTGCTCTGGCTCGACGGCAAACCCTCCCGTCAGGCGAAGGCCGATCGACGGAGCGTCGAGCAGCCGGAAGACCTTCTCGTGCTCGGACTGCTCGGGGCAGGCGGGGTAGCCCCACGAGTAGCGCCGGCCCTGGGCGGCGCCGATCCCGAGCTCGCTCCGAACGCGCGCGTGCACCCACTCGGCCATGCCCTCCGCGGTCTGGACGCCGAGGCCATGCACGAACAGCTGCTCGGCAAATTCGCCCTCGGCCTCCAGGCGGGCCATCAGCTCGGTGACCTCGTCGCCGGCCGTCACCGCCTGGATCGCGACGACATCGGGCTCGGATCCGACGGGCCGGTAGAAGTCGGCCAGGCAGATCCGGTCGTGCCGCGGCTGGCGGGGAAACACGAGTCGCTCCAGCTCGCGGGGGTGGGCGGGATCGAAGTCCTCGGGATCCCAGACGATCAGCTCGTTGCCGTCGCTGTTGGCCGGGAAGTAGCCGAGCAGGGCGCGGGGGTGTAGATACGTCTGCTCGCGCCACATGCGCTCCAGCCGCGGCTGGAAGTCCTCGCGCAGCAGTTTCGCCCACGCCTCGCCCTTCACGCCGCGCCCGCCCCAGTGGAGCTTGAACAGGACGTGGGTGTCGAGGTGGTGGTAGACCTCGGCGAGCGGGACGTCGAGCTCGCGCACGCCCCAGAACGGCGGCTCCGGGACCCGGGTGTCGGTGGGCACGGCGCTGCGCACCGAGGCGTCGGTCAGCTCCGGGGCGTCGTCGTCGACGACCACCGGCTTCTCGCGCAGCTGCTTGGCCGCCGCCTGCGTCTCGGTGACCAGCGCGGCGCCCCGCTCGGGGTCGATCAGCTGGTCCATCTTGGCCAGCCCCTCGAAGGCGTCCTTGCAGAAGAACACGCCCGGGGCGTACACCTCGTCGGACTCGGCGCCGTGCGGATAGAGGATCCGTAGGCCAAAGTTGCGGTTGATCGCCGCGCCGCCGATCAGGACCGGGAACTCCAGCCCGCGGGCGTGGAGCTCCTGCACGGCGGCGGGCATCTGCTTGGAGGTGGAGACGAGCAGCGCGCTCAATCCGATCGCCGTGGCGTCGTGCTCCACCGCCGCGTCCAAAATGGTCGAGATCGGAACCTGCTTGCCGAGGTCGATGACGCTGTAGCCGTTGTTGGTCAAGATCGTGTTGACCAGCGACTTGCCGATGTCGTGGACGTCG
Source organism: Solirubrobacteraceae bacterium (assembly GCA_035552615.1). Classification (GTDB taxonomy): domain Bacteria; phylum Actinomycetota; class Thermoleophilia; order Solirubrobacterales; family Solirubrobacteraceae; genus Palsa-465. The sequence goes on along the minus strand of DASZLC010000115.1, from coordinate 77,570 downwards.
CCGAACACGGTGGCCAGCACGACCGTGCCCTTCGTGTAGCCCTCGAGCTTGTCGAGGTACAGCTCCAGGCGCGCGACGGCGCGCTTCATCACCTCGGCCGACTGCAGCACGAACGGCAGGATCAGCTCACCGGCGCCGAACTTGTCGCCGACCTCCTTCATCGCCGGCAGCAGCACGGTGTTCAGCGTCGGGACGGCGCCGATCTTCTCGTTGCAGCGGTCGATCCAGTCCTCGACGCCCTCGCGCTTGCGGCGCAGGATGTGGAAGTGCAGCGCCTCCTCGGGCTCCATGCCCGCGGTCGGGTCGGCCTTCTCGGCCGTCTCCTCGGAGGCGCCCTTGGATTCGAAGTGCTCGATCAGCCGCTCCAGCGCGTCCTCGCGACGGTTGAACACAAGGTCGTCGGCGAGCTCGCGCTCCAGCTCTCCGATCTCGCCGTACGGCGTGATGTGGTTGGGATTGACCATCGCCAGGTCGAGCCCGGCCTGCACGCAGTGGTGCAGGAACACGCTGTTGATCACGCTGCGCGCCGGCACGCCGACGCCGAAGGACACGTTGGAGACACCAAGCGAAGTCTTCACGCCCGGGATTGCTGCCTTGATCTCCCGGATCCCGTTAATCGTCTCGATCGCGCTCGGCCGCCACTCCTCGTCGCCGGTGGTCAGCGTGAAGGTCAGGCAGTCGAAGATCAGCGCCTCGGGATCGAGCCCGTGCTCCTCGCAGCACAGCTGGGTGATCCGCTGGGCGATCTCCACCTTGCGCGCGGCCGTCTTGGCCATCCCGACCTCGTCGATCGTCAGGGCGATCAGCGCGGCTCCGTGGGCCTTGGCCAGCGGGACGACGCGGTCAAGCTTGTCGCGCCCGGCCTCCAGGTTGATCGAGTTCACGATCGCGCGGCCCGGGATCTGCTGCAGCGCGGTCTCGATCACGTCGGGTTCGGTGGAGTCGACCTGGATCGGGGCCGGTTGGGTGAGGCTGATCCGCTTCACCACCTGGCGCATCTGCTCGGCCTCGTCCTGGCGCTCGGTCAGCGCCACGCACACGTCGAGCACGTGCGCGCCGCCCTCGACCTGATCCTCGGCCACCGTCACGAGGCCGTCGTAATCGTCGGCCAGCAGCATCTCCTTCGCCTTGCGCGAGCCCTGAGAGTTCACGCGCTCGCCGACCAGGGTGGGGGTCGGGGCCTGGACGAGCGGGGTGGCGGCGATCATCGAGCTGACATGGATGGCGCGCGGCTCGGGACGCTGGCCCGGCGCACGACCCTTGACGCGCTCGGCGATCGCCGCGATGTGCTCGGTGGTGGTGCCGCAGCAGCCGCCGACGATCCCAACGCCGTAGCGCTCGACATATTCACCCAGCACGGCGGCGAGCGGCTCGGGCTTCTCCGGAAAGATCGTCTCGCCGTTCGGTCCCTGGAGCGGCAGCCCGGCGTTGGGGATGCAGTGCACCGGCACCGGGCTCGTTTCGCCGAGGAAGCGGATCGCGTCTCGCATGTCCTCGGGGCCGGTCGAGCAGTTCAGGCCGATCACGTCGACGTCGAGCGCGTTCAGTGTGGTCAGGACGGCGCTGATGTCGGTGCCGAGCAGCATCTTGCCGCCGTTGGGCAGCAGCGAGACGCTGCACTGGATCGGGAGGCGCCGGCCTTCGGCCCTGAACGCCGCGCGCGCGCCGAAGATCGCCGCCTTTACCTCCAGGATGTCCTGGGCCGTCTCGATGATGATCAGGTCGGCGCCGCCCTGGATCAGGCCGGTCGCCTGCTCGGTGAACACCTCGACGAGCTCCGGGAACCGGATCTGCCCCAGGGTCGGGTCCTCGCTCGCCGGAAGGAAACCGGTCGGTCCGATCGACCCCGCGACGAAGTGGTGCTCGCCGGCCGCCTTGCGCGCGATCTCGGCGGCCTTGCGGTTGATCTCCAGCGTGTGGTCCTCCAGTCCCCACTCGGAGAGCTTCAGCCGCGACGCCTGGAAGGTGTCGGTCTCGAGCACCTCGGCGCCCGCGTCGATCATCGAGCGATGGAGGTTCTCGATCACATCGGGTCGGTTGAGGACGAGGACCTCGTGACAGCGGCCGGGCAGCCCGTAATCGCGCTCCAAGTCGAGGTCGAACTGCTCGAGCGTGGCGCCCATGCTGCCGTCGAACACGATTACCCGCTCGCGGGTCGCTGCCATGAAGTCGCGCATTGACGTGATCCTATCGAAACCTTGACACGACCTTGGCAAGGTTGGTTCCGTCCGGGGCGGACGGTAGAACACGCGTGGGCCGATGAGCGTCGTCCATTCACCGAGAGCAGAACTCGCGGCTCGCGGAGCGCGCAAGCCCCCGCCGGTGCTGTTCGCCCCGCCTCGAAGGACGCCGGGTCCCGTCCCGATGGCACGTGCCGGCGCCGGGACCGGCCGCGCTCGAGCGGCGGCGATGATCGTCGCGGTCGTGATCACGCTCGCGATCGTGTGCTTCGGGCTCGGCTACCTGTTCGGCCGGCTCGTGCTCGGCGGCTGACCGCGTCGGGGCTCTTAGCGGGCGACGAGCCGGGACAGTACGACCTGGGAGCGCGTGCGGAGCACCATCCCGTCCTGCTGAAGCGCACGGATCAGCCGCTCCAGGTCGGTGTTGTCGTGCGTGCGTACCCGGGCGATCGCGTCGGCCTCGCCGGTGACGCTCCACGCCTCCAGAACCTCGGAGTGGGCGGTCAGCGTGTCGGCGACGGCGTCGAGCTGTGTGCCGGGGGCGAAGAACAGCTCGATCAATGCCTCGGTGTGGTCGCCGAGCGCGGCGTGGTCGAGCACGGCGGTGAAGCCGCGAATCGCACCGCGCTGCCGGAGCTTGTCGATCCGTCGCTTGACCGCCGGGCCCGACAGCGAGACGCGGCCGGCGATGTCGTCGTACGACCGCCGGCCGTCTTCGACCAATAGTGCAAGAATCTGACTATCGGCGGTGTCCATACGAAGAATTCTTGCAGATATTGGCAGCGTATTGGCATCGACAAGGGCTGTGTCGCGACCTAAGCTTCATGGCGTGCAGCCGCTCGCGACGATCCTGTTCGACGAGGCCCACAGCGAAGCGTGGACGATTCGCGCGGCGCTGGCGCGCGAGATGCAGCCGGCCCATCCCGCCGACTCCTCCTACGCGCTGGCCGCGGCGGCGCTGCAGGGCCAGGGCTTCGCCGTCACCGCCAACGCCGATCGGGCGCTGGACGACGGCACGCTCGCCGCGTGCGACGTACTCGTGCTCGCGCACCCGTCGGACCCGGCTTGGGAGCGGACCACCGGGAGCGGATCGCCGCGGCTGACGGCCGGGGAAATCGACGCGATCGAGGCGTTCGTCACCACCGGCGGCGGCCTGGTGGTGCTCGGAGAGACCGAGCAGGAGAAGTACGGCAACAATCTGAACGAGCTGCTCGCGCGGTTCGGCCTTCACCTGGAGAACGAGACGGTCCAGGACTACGAGCACAACCTCGGCGCGCCGAGCTGGATCCGGGCGCGGCTCGCCGACGGTGGCCGTGGCCTGGTCGGGGACCTGCTGGCCCGGGTCTCCGAGGCGTGCCTGTACCGCGCCACGACCATAACCAGGGACTGGGATTCCCGCCCACCCACCCCCACCGCCCGCGTCCTGGCCCGGGCCCACGACACCGCCTCGGCGCCCGGCGCGCCTCTGATCGTCAGCTCCGAGCACGGACACGGGCGCATCGTCGTCCTGGCTGACTCCGACCTGTTCGGCGACGACTGCCTCGACCAGCTCGACCATCGGACACTGCTTACAAACATCGTGCATTGGCTGTCGTGTTCCCGCGGCGGCGCCGCGATAACCGCGGGGCGCGCCCAGCAGGCCCCAGCGGCGTGGGGTCGTCTGCGCGACAGCACGAACGCGCTGGCGCTGCGGCAGAACGCCGACGGCTCGCTGCACGGCGATCCGGGCGAGGCGTCTGACCACGTCGAGGCGATCGTCGCCGCGCTCTCCGAGCTGGCGCCGCGGTTCCCGCATCAGACGCGCTACCTGGACCTCGCGATCGCCGATCTGCGCCGCTGGGCGGCCGACGGCTACGGCAAGCCCGACTTCACCGTCTCGCTCGATGCCTTCCGCCCCGAGCGCGAGCGCCGGGATGGGGTGGAGCACCTTGTGTTCTTTCCCATGTACAAGCAAAACGGCTCGCGCGAGACGTGCTTTGAGGCGCTGCTCGTGCGCGTCCCGTGGCCCGACTGGATCGCCGCCCTGGAGCGCGATCGCTACGACAACCCCAAGTTCGTGCCCGTCGAGCTGCTCGACTGCACCCGCGGCTACGACAGCGAGTGCGCGGTGCTGTTCCCCGAGACCGTCTCCGTCGCCGAGCGGGCGATCAACAACTTCGGAGCGATCTTCTGCGACCGGGAGGCCGAGCGCCTGCGCCGCGTCGCCGGCGGAGCCATCGAGGAGCTGGCGCTGAACCTGCCCCCGGACTGCGCGCGGCTGCTCGCCGATCCGGCGCTCTCGCAGGAGGCGTACATCCTCTGGGACCTGATCCACGATCGGACGCACAGCCACGGCGAGCTGCCGTTTGACCCGTTCATGATCCGCCAGCGCGCGCCGTACTGGATGTACTCCCTGGAGGAGCTGCGCTGCGACCTCGCGACGTTCATGCAAGCGCGGCAGCTTGAATCCGAGGGCATAGCCTTCGGGCGCTACGTCCAGTACGCGATCGTGCTCGACCGGCTGCTGCGCTTCCCGATCACCGGCACCCGGGTGCGCAACTACGACGGTCTTGGCGGGCAGCTGCTGTTTGCCCACCTGCACGGTCTCGGCCACGTCCGCTGGGAGGACAATCGCCTGACGATCGACTGGGAGCACGTGGGCGACGGCGTCGCCGCGCTCCATGCCGAGGTGGCCGAGCTGTACCGCCGGGGCATCGACCGCACGAAGCTGGGCCACTGGGCCGCGGGCCACGACCTCGTCGCCGCCCGCGTTCCGCCGGCCGCCGGCTCGCGCTGGGCTGCCGCGGTACGGCAGCTCGACGACGACGCCGATCCCCGCACCTTCATCGATCAGGTGCTGGCCGACGAGTTCCCGCTGTCGATCTTCTACAGCTCGCTGCAGGCTAAGCTCGCGGCGTGACTGCTGCTCGCGGCTTCGCCTCCGACAACGCCGCCACGATCCACCCTGAGGTTCTGCAGGCGATCGCGGCCGCCAACACCGGGCACGCCTTCGGCTACGGCCACGACGACTACACGCGCGCGGTGGAGGAGCGGTTCACCGGCGTGTTCGGCGAGCAGGCCCGGACGTTCTTCGTGTTCAACGGCTCCGGGGCGAACGTGCTGTGCCTGCGGGCGGCATGCCGGCCGTGGGAGGGCGCGATCGTCTCCGACAGCGCGCACCTGCACGTCGACGAGGGCGGCGCGCCGGAGGCGATTGCCGGCGTGAAGCTGCTGGTGGCGCGGGGCGAGCAGGGGAAGCTCACCCCGGAAGCGGTAGAACGGCTGATCACCCGGATCGGCGACGAGCACGCGGTGCAGCCGCGGGTCGTCTCGATCACGCAGGCAACGGAGCTCGGGACCGTGTACTCGCCGCAGGAGATCGTCGCGATCGCCGTGCTGGCCCACGAGCACGGGCTGCTCGTGCATGTTGACGGGGCCCGCCTGGCCAACGCAGCCGCCGCGCTGGGCTGCTCGCTGCGGGAGCTGACCACCGACGCCGGCGTCGACCTGCTGTCGTTCGGGGGCACGAAGAACGGCCTGCTGCTCGGCGAGGCGGTCGTGGTGCTGGAGCCGTCGCTGGCCGACGCGATGCCGTACCTGCGCAAGCAGACGCTCCAGCTCGCCTCGAAGATGCGCTATGTCGCCGCGCAGTTCGACGCGCTGCTGACCGATGAGCTGTGGCGCCGTGGCGCCGCTCACGCCAACGCGATGGCCGAGCGCCTGGCCAGCGCGGTGGCGGATCTGAACGGCGTCGAGATCACCCGGCCGGTCCAGGCCAGCGCGGTGTTCGCGACGCTGCCGCCCGCGGCCACCGTCGCCCTCCAGGAGCGCTTTGACTTTTACACCTGGGACGAGGCGATCGGCGAGGTGCGGTGGATGTGCTCGTGGGACACGACCGAGGCGGATGTCGACGAGTTCGCGGCCGCGATCGCCGGCGCGCTGGGACACGGATAGCCGGATGGCCCACCGCAGCCAAGTCGACCTGACCCTGACGCTGTCCAAGCACGAGGAGGCCGAGCGCCTGGCCGCCGCGCAGCGCCGGCTGCTGGCGCTGCGGCTCCAGTGCGGCGGGCTGATCGGCGACGGCGAGCTGGGACCGCCCGTGGCCCTCGTCTTCGAGGGCTGGGACGCCGCCGGGAAGGGCGGCGCGATCCGCCGCGTCACCGCCCCACTCGACCCGCGCCACGTCACCGTGGCCAGCTTCGCGGCCCCCACTGACCGCGAGAAGCGCCACCACTTCCTGTGGCGCTTCTGGCCGCATCTGCCCGGCTGGGGCGGGATGACCGTGTTCGACCGCTCGTGGTACGGGCGGGTGCTCGTCGAGCGCGTCGAGGGCTTCGCCACCAAGGAGCAGTGGATGCGCGCCTACGAGGAGATCGTCGCCTTCGAGCACGGAGTGTGCGCCGAGGGGATGGTGCTCGTGAAGTTCTGGCTGGAGATCTCCGACGCGGAGCAGTTGCGCCGCTTCAAGGCGCGCGAGGGCGACCCGCTGAAGCGCTGGAAGCTGACGGGCGAGGACTGGCGCAACCGCGAGAAGCGAGGAGCGTACGAGAAGGCGCTGACGGCGATGCTGCGCGAGACCGACCACGAACCCGCGCCGTGGCACCTGATCGCCGCCGAGAGCAAGCGGTACGCGCGCGTCGCCGTGATCGAGACGGTGATCGCCGAGATCGAGCGGGGATTGCGCGCCAGCGGGCAGGAGCCGATCGACCGTCAGGTCGCGCTCTGAGGCCGGTCATCACGGCGTTCGCGCCCGGTCGCGTCAACCTGATCGGCGAGCACACCGACTACAACGACGGGCTGGCGCTGCCATGCGCCGTGACCGTCGGTGTGTGCGTCGCCGCGCAGCCGGGCGCGCCCGGACGGATTCACGTGCGCGCCGCCGATCTGGGCCAGGAGGATGCCTTCGACGTCATCAATCCTCCGGCGGCCGAGGGCTGGCGCGCGTTCGTGCGCGGCGCCGTGGCCGAGCTGCAGCGCGACGGGCACAGGCTGACCGGGGCTGAGCTGTCGATCAGCGGCGATGTTCCGCGGGGCGAGGGCCTGTCGTCCTCGGCGGCGCTGGAGGTGGCGGTGTGCCTGGCTCTGCTCGCCGTCGCTGAGGGCGACCCCGGCGATCCGATCGCCCTGGCCCGGGTGTGCTCGCGGATCGAGAACGACTGGGTCGGCGCCCACACCGGGCTGCTCGACCAGCTCGCGTCGCTGTGCGCGCGCGACGGCCACGCCGTGCGGATCGACTTCCGGACGCTCGAGTTGACCCAGGTACCGCTGCGCCTGCCCGGCCACCGGCTCGTGACGCTGCACTCAGGCGAGACGCACTCGCTCGCCGACTCGGGCTACAACGATCGCCGCGCCGAGTGTCGCGAGGCGTGCCGCCGGCTCGGGATCGCCACCCTGCGCGAGGCGACGGCGGAGCAGGCGGCCGCTCTGCCGGCGCCGCTTGACCGCCGCGTCCGCCACGTGATCACCGAGAACCGCCGGGTCGACGAGGCCGTCGCCGCCCTTCAGCGCGGCGACATGGCGAGGCTGGGCGCGCTGCTCGACGCCTCGCACGTGAGCCTGCGCGACGACTACGAGGTGTCCACCGACGCGGTCGAGGACGCGGTCGCCCGGCTCCACGCCGCCGGCGCGCTCGGCGCCCGGATCGTCGGCGGCGGCTTCGGCGGCAGTGTGCTGGCGCTGATGGCGGCGGACGCGCCGGTGCCCGCCGGAGCAGTCGAGATCGAGCCCGGGGCGGGAGCGCGAATAATCGGGTAGGGGGTCAAAATGCACTCGATGAGCGACGAGGGGGCCCGCGCGGCGGAGCAGAGGATGCGCGAGGCCGGGCAGCCCGATGAGGCGATCCGCAACTTCCTCCACGCCCGCGAGCGGCTGCGGTCCGGTCAAGCGACGCTGATCGCCAGCAGCGAGCTGGAGCCGGCCAGCGAGGTCCCGTCCTTGCAGTCGCTGCCCGACGTCGATGCCGCCGAGGCGCTGCGGCAGGTCGCGATGATCAAGCTGAACGGCGGGCTGGCCACGACGATGGGCTTGCGGTCGCCGAAATCGCTGCTCGAGGCGCGCGAGGGCCGCACGTTCCTGGACCTGATCATCGGGCAGGTGCTGGTGCTCCGCCGCCGGCACGGCGTGGAGCTCCCGCTGATCCTGATGGACAGCGAGGCGACCCGACGCGAGACGCTCCAGGCGCTCGCCCGCCACCCCGAGCTCGACGTCGGCCTGGAGCCGGACTTCCTGCAGACGATGGTCCCGAAGCTCGATGCCGAGACGCTCGCTCCGGTGAGCTGGCCGGCAAACCCGGCGCTGGAGTGGGTGCCGCCCGGTCACGGCGACGTCTACGGCGCCTTGCGCCGCTCCGGGATGCTGGCGGCGCTGCTGGAGCGGGGTTGCCGCTACGCGATGATCTCCAACTCCGACAACCTCGGCGCGACGCTTGACCCGCGGATCGCCGCGTTCGTCGTGCGTGAGCAGATCCCGTTCCTGATGGAGGTGTTCGAGGGGACCGAAGCCGAGCGCAAGGGGGGGCACATCGCGCGGCGCATCGCCGACGGGCAGCTGATCCTGCGCGAGAGCGCCCAGACGCCGCCGGAGGACGAGGACTCCTTCCGGGACTTTCGCCGGTGGCGCTACTACAACACCAACACGCTGTGGATTGACCTGAAGGCACTGTCTGACCGGCTCGATGCGCTGGACGGCGTGTTGCCGCTCCCGCTGATCGTGAACCGCAAGACCGTCGACCCGCGCGATCCGGCATCGACGCCCGTGCTTCAGCTGGAGACCGCGATGGGCGCCGCCATCGAGAGCTTTCCCGGCGCCCGGCTGCTGCTCGTCCCGCGCACCCGCTTTGTGCCGGTGAAGACGACCGACGACCTGCTGCTGCTGCGCTCCGACGTCTACGTGATTGAGGACGACGTCGTCGCCCCGATCCCCGAGCGTGCCGGCGATCTGCCGTTCGTCGAGCTCGACAAGCAGTTCTACCGGCTGATGGACCAGTTCGAGCAGCGCTTCCCGGACGGCGTGCCATCGCTGAAGCAGGCCGAGCGACTGGTCGTCCACGGCGACGTCACGTTCGGCGCCGGCGTCGTCGTGCGTGGCGCGGTCGAGCTCGAGGCGCCGGAGCCGATGAGGATCGCCGACGGCGCGGTGCTGGTGCGCTAGATGGCCGCGACCCCGGAGCGTCGTGCTTGCGCCGAGCTCAGCGGCGCTGTAGGTAGGCACGCCACCCGCCGAAGCGGGTGATCTCCTCGGCGCCGTCGAGCGCGGCCGGCTCGCACAGGAAGCCGGTGACGGATCGACCGTCGGCCAGCGCCACCGAGCCGAGCGTCATCGGCGCCGGCAGCTCGTCCAGGAACGTGGCGAGACCGACCGGGGGGAGCGCCCACAGCTCGCCGGCCAAGCCGCCGGGATGGACGCTGCCGGGGGCTCGGACGAGGCCGGGCTTGGCCGGGTCGGTGCCCAGCCGGTACAGCCGGTAGTCCGACGCGGTGCGCACATCGCCGAGGAACCGCGCTCCGCGCTCGGTGAGCTGACCGTTCAGCGGCTGGCCGCGGAGATGGGCGCCGAGCACGAGCAGCGGGATCGCGCCCTGCGGGCACTCGGCGGCGCCCGGCTCGCCGGTGAACAGCCGCCGCCCCAGGTCGGCCAGGGCACGGTCGTGGCCGGCGGGCGCGTACAGCGTCACCCCGAACTGGCCGCCGCCGGCCGTCCCGGCGGGCAGCGACAGCGCGCACAGGTCGAGCAGGTTGGCGAAGCTCACGTACGTGCCGAGGCGCCGGTTCAGCTCCAGCGGCGCCGCGGCGACCTCGGCGATCATCGGCTGGAGCGGCACGGTGGGGAGCAGCAACGCGTCGCAGCCGTCGAATGCCTTGAGGGCCACGCGCTGCAGGCACGTCAACCGCTCGCGGTCGGCCACGTAGGCCGCCGCGGTGATCGAGCGGGCCCCGAGCACGATCTCCGCCACGGCGGGGTCAAGCGCTGCGGGGTGTGACTCCATGAAGGCGCCGACGGCGGCGTAGCGCTCGGCCACGAACGCTCCGCCGTACAGCAGCTCTCCCGCGGCCAGGAACGGCTCGGCGTCGACCTCGTGCAGGTCGGCGTCGGGCAGCCCGCGCAGCGTCCCGGCGAAGGCGGTGGCGTAGGCCGGGGAGAGCTCGGCCAGCGCGGCGGGCGGGAAGGTGGCGATCCGCGGATGCGGGGGCGCGGCCAGCGGCGCGTCCGCGCGCCGTCGCGATGGCTCGGCCAGCGTCTCCAGCGCCCGCTCGCCGGCGGTCACCGAACCGGCAAACACGCTCACGCAGTCAAAGCTCCGGCACGCCGGTACCACCCCGTCGGTGGACACGAGCCCGCGGGTCGGCTTCACCCCGACGATCCCTCCGAACGCCGCCGGCACCCGGCCCGACCCCGCCGTGTCGGTGCCGAGGGAGAGATCGGTCAGCCCCAGCGCGACGGCCACCGCCGAGCCCGCGCTGGAGCCGCCGGCGATGCGCTCGGGATCGCGGGCGTCGCGGACCGCGCCGTACGGGCTGCGGGTCCCGACGAGCCCGGTGGCGAACTGGTCGAGGTTCGTCTTGCCGATCACGATCGCCCCGGCGGCGCGCAGGCGGGCGACAGCGGTGGCATCGGCCGACGGGATGTAGGCGAAGTCCGGACAGCCCGCGGTCGTCGGTAGCCCGGCCACGTCAATGTTGTCTTTCACCGCCACGGTGACACCCGCCAGCGGGAGCGTCTCGCCGGCCCGCAGCCGCGCCTGCACGGCGAGCGCCTGGTCGACTGCGACCCGCTCGTCGGTCAGCGCGATCCACACCTCGGGGCGCTCGGCGGCGTCGATCCGCCGGTAGGCGGCGGCGACACGCTCGGCCGGCTCGGCGTCGAGCGCGGTCGCGGTCATGGGGCGGTGCCGTTGCCGTTGGCGTCGAGCACGATTAGCCCGGCGCCGGGCACGACCTGGTCGCCGCTGCGCACGAGCACGTCGAGGACGTGACCGTCGACGGGCGACTCCAGCGCGGTCTCCATCTTCATCGCCTCCAGCGTCAGCAGCCGCTGACCGGCGGCGACGCTGTCCCCGGGAGCGACGTCCACCTGCCAGACGCTGGCCGACAGCGGGGCCTCGACGAGGGTTGCGCCCGCCGGAATCGGCGCGGCGATCGCTGGTAGGGCCACGGGCTCGGGCCGGGGGTCGAACTCCCCGGCGGCGCGCCAGGCGGCCGCCTCGGCGGCGAACGCGGCCGTCTGCCGGGCCCGGAAGCCCGCGATCCCGTCCGCCTCGTCGGCCAGGAAGCGCTCGTACTCCGAGAGGGCGAAGGTGCCCGGCTCGATCTCCGGCGCGAACCGCCCGGCGGCGAGGTCGGCGCGCAGCTCCAGCAGCTCGTCGGCCTCGACCGGGTACCAGCTGATCCGGTCGAAGAAGCGCAGCAGCCATGGCGCATCCGGCTCGAACGGACCCGCGGCTTTCGGGTATGTGCTCCACACCTGGGTGGTACGGCCGACGAACTGATAGCCCCCGGGACCCTCCATGCCGTAGATGCACAGGTAGGCGCCGCCGATCCCGACGGCGTTCTCCGGCGTCCACGTGCGCGCCGGGTTGTACTTCGTCGTCACCAGCCGGTGACGCGGATCGAGCGGGGTGGCGACCGGGGCGCCGAGGTAGACATCGCCGAGCCCCAGCACGAGGTACTCGGCGTCGAACACGGTCCGCCGCACCTCCTCGACCGAGGCCAGGCCGTTGACCCGCCGGATGAACTCGATGTTCCATGGGCACCAGGGGGCATCGGAGCGCACGCCGGCCATGTAGCGCTCGATCGCCAGCCGGGTCGCGGGATCGTCCCAGGAGAGCGGCAGGCGGACGGTACGGCTCGGGACCTCCAGCGCGTCGGTGGGGGGCAGCTCGCGCTCCAGCGACTCCGCCATCGAGAGCACCGTACCGGTGGTGAGCACGTCCGGATCGAAGTGGATCTGCAGCGAGCGGATCCCGGGGGTCAGGTCGACGATCCCGGGCACGTTTTCCCCATGAACACGGGCAGCTAACGCATGTACCCTCAACCTCAACCCGAGGTCGAGAGTCATCGGTCCGTACTCGATCAGCAGGTTGTCGTCGCCGCTGCGCCGGTAGGTGACGGCCGGCCGCCCCGGATCCGCAGCCACACGGTGTAGTACTCCACCGTCGCCGGGCCCGCCGGGAGCGGGGGTCGTGAAGCGCACCCGGTCGCCCGGTCGGAGCTGTCCGAGCTTCCAGCGCTCGCCGGTGGTCACCGTGGCCGGGCAGACGAACCCGCCGAGGCTCGGCCCGTCGGGTCCCAGCAGGATCGGCAGATCGCCGGTGTAGTCGACGGCGCCGACCGAGTACGGGGTGTCGTGGATGTTCGACGGGTGCAGGCCGGCCTCGCCGCCGTCGCCGCGAGCCCACTGCGGGCGCGGTCCGATCAGCCGGACCCCGGTGCGCGCGGAGTTGAAGTGGACCTCCCAATCGGTGGCGTAGAACGCCTCGATGTCCGCCTCGGTGAAGAACTCCGGCGCCGCGTGCGGCCCCTCCAGGACGCCGATCGCCCACCGGGCGGTGATCGCCGGCCGATCGGCCTCGGGGACCGGCTCGGGCGGATGGGCCGCCGGCGCATCACCGGGCGCGATCACGTCGCCGGGTCGCAGCGCCCGGCCGCCGTGCCCGCCGAACGCCCCGAGCGTGAACGTCGCTGCGCTGCCAAGGTACGCGGGCACGTCGAGCCCACCGGCCAGCAGCACGTAGGACCGCAGGCCGGGACCGGCGATCGTCCCGACGTCGAGCACGCCGCCGGCCGGCACGGTGATCGGCGTCCACAGCGCCACCGGCCGGCCATCGAGCGTGGCGGCGGCGGTCGCGCCGCACAGGCAGACCGTGGCCGGATGGCTGAAGCGCAGCGCGGGGCCCTCCAGCGTGCATTCGAGCCCGGGCGCGCCCGGCGGGTTGCCGAGCGCGAGGTTGCCCAGCCGGAACGAACGATCGTCCATCGGTCCCGACGGGGGGACGCCGACGTGCCACAGCCCGCGGCGGCCGGGCCAGTCCTGGACCGTCGTGAGCGTGCCGGCCCTGAGGACATCGATCCGCGGCGCGGGATCGGCCACCGCGTCGAGCGTGGCCGTCGTGTGTGTTACCGCGGTGAAGGCGGGGTGCGCCAGCGCGGCGCCCAGCAGACCGAGGTTCGTCCGGATCCCGGCGATCCGCGTCCGGGCGAGCGCGTCGGCGAGCCGCCGGCGTGCCGCGTCGCGGGTCGGGCCGGTGGCGATCACCTTGGCCAGCAGCGGGTCGTAGGCGCTTGTCACCTCGGTGCCGGTCCGCACCCAGCCGTCGACCCGCACGCCCTCGGGGAGCTGGGCCTCGGTGATCGTGCCGGCGCTCGGCTGGAACCCGGCGGCCGGGTCCTCGGCGTAGACACGGGCCTGGATGGCGTGCCGCGGCGGGCGGGAGCGCAGCTCGAGCGCTCCGAAGTCGAACATGCTGTCGTCGCCGAGCGCCAGCCGCAGCATCCAGGCCACCAGGTCGAGGCCGAGCACCTCCTCGGTCACGGTGTGCTCGACCTGCAGCCGCGCGTTGACCTCCAGGAACGAGACCTCGTTCCGCGCCGCGTCGTAGACGAACTCCACGGTGCCGGCCGATCGGTACTGGGCGTGGGCGCACAGGGCGACGGCGGAGTCGCTGATCGTCCGCCGCACGCGGTCGGGCAGGCTCGGCGCCGGCGCCTCCTCGATCACCTTCTGGTGGCGTCGCTGGAGCGTGCAGTCGCGGTCGCCGAGGGCCAGCACGCGACCATTGCCGTCGCCGAACACCTGCACCTCCACATGCCGTGCCCGCCCGACGAGGCGCTCCAGGAACACGGCGGCTGGACCGAAGCTGGCCGCGGCGGCGCGCTGCACGCGGACGAACGCCTCGCACAGCTCGTGCGGCGAGCGGCACGGCGCCATCCCGATGCCGCCGCCGCCCCCGGTCGCCTTCACCATCACGGGGTAACCGAGGCGATCGGCGGCGGCCAACGCCGCATCGACGCCGTCGAGCACGCCCGTGCCCTCGATCAGCGGCACCCCCGCGGCCGCGGCCACCCGCCGGGCCTCGTCCTTGGCACCGAACAGCTCCAGCTGGCCCGGCGTGGGGCCGACCCAGGCCAGGCCGGCCGCCTCGACGGCGCGGGCGAAGCCGGCGTCCTCGGACAGCAGCCCGTAGCCCGGGTGCACGGCGCCGGCGGCGGTGTCGTGGGCGGCGGCGAGGAGACGCTCCACGTTCAGATAGCTCTCGCGCGCGGGCGCGGAGCCGAGCCGGACGGCCGCGTCGGCCATGTGGACGTGCGGAGCGCCGCGGTCGGGGTCGGAGAAGACCGCGACCGTCCGCAGGCCGAGCTGCCGAGCGGTGCGGATGATCCGGCAGGCGATCTCGCCGCGGTTGGCGACGAGGAGCGTCTCGAAGTCGGTCACGAGCCCGCGTCCGGCTCGGTGACGACAAGCCGGATCGGGGTGGGATCGAAGCCGTTGCAGGGGTTGTTGATCTGCGGGCAGTTGGAGATCAGCACGAGCACGTCGCGGTCGGCCCGCAGCGTCACCGTCAGACCGGGCCGGGAGATCCCGTCGACGATGCCGAGCGTCCCGTCGAGATCGATCGGCACGTTCATGTACCAGTTGATGTTGGAGACGAGGTCGCGCTTGCCGAGCCCCCACCGCGCTCCCTCCAGCAGGAAGTTCTCCACGCACGCGTGCTGATGGCGCGTGTGGTGGCCGTAACGGAGCGTGTTGGACTCCTTGCTGCAGGCGCCTCCGAGCGTGTCGTGGCGGCCGCAGTCGTCGGCGATGATCGTCATCAGCGGGCTCGACTCGTTGGAGCGCAGCACGCTCCCGGTCGTCAGGAAGATGTTGCGCTGGGCGGCGATCGTGTCCGGGGCGCTGTAGCGCTCGGACGGGTTCGCGGCGTCGTAGAGCAGGCAGTCGACGGCCTGGTTGCCGCCGAGGTCGACGATCGACAGCAGCTGGCCGGTGCCCACGATCCCCGACCACGGGGCGCGCGCCGGCACGGTGTCGTCGCGGACGATCGTGCCCGCCGGGATCGTCCCCGACGGAGGCGGAGCCGGGGGGACGACGTCCTCGGGGACCGTCGTGTCAGTCATCGATCCCGCGGGCGTAGGCGTAGTCGGCGGTGTTCAGGTACGCGCGCTCCAGCTCCGGCGAGAACGACCACAGCGGGTCGGCCGGGGTGGTCGGCATCCCCCGCCAGGCCAGCACCTCGACCGGCGTGCAGGTGTACTCCTCGCGCGGGTCCAGGGGGTGCGGCGCATTGGCGATCAGCACGATCACCGGCAGCTCGGCACGGAGGTCGACGTGGCCGCCCGTGTAGCAGGAGCCGGTGTAGTTCAGCTCGCCCAGCTCGGTGACTCGCACGCGCTTGAAGAACGACACGCTGGGCGGGATGTCACGGGGCTCGAGGCCGTGCTTGGCCGCGGCCAGCTTCAGCAGCTCCCTCCCGGCCGGGGTCGGGCCGTGAGGCGAGCCGTCGCCGTAGCGCGCCTCGTTGCCCGCGCGCGTCGAGCAGCCGCAGAGCGCGTCGCTGGCGCCGTTGATGTAGTCGCCGACGATCGTGGCCAGCACGCGCCCCTGGTCGGAGAGCAGCGGGTGGGCCGGCCCGAGGTACGCCTGCCACGGGATCTTCACCGAGTCGGCGGCGCTCACCCGCTCCCACGGCTGGTCGGCGTTGTAGAGCACGATGTGGGCGCAGCCGTGGCCGTCGCGGTCGATCAGGCGCAGTGTCGTCCCGCGGGCTAGGACCTTCGCCGTGTAGCCGCCCCCGGCCACGGTCTCCGCCCAGGTCATGAACCGCGGGTCGACGCCGGGCGGCACCTTGGCGCTGCGGCTGGCCGGAACCGTCGGCATCGCCTCGGCAACGGCGCCCGATTGGGCGCGCGCGTGCTCCCGCGCGCCCACGGTTGTCCCGGTTTCGCTCAAGCGCCGGCCTGCTTTCGCGCCGAGCGCTTGCGCGCCAGCTTAATGCGGGCCGTCCGGGTGCGGGCGCTGCGCTTCTTGGCTGCCTTCGGTCGCATCATGAGATCACTCCTGCCAGCTCCGGTTGGGGGACAAGCCGCTTGGCCCGGCGCAGGTACCCGAAAGCGAGCACGCCGGAGACCGCGGTAGCGGCCAGCAGCAGCACCGAGAACCACTGGAACACGAAGCCGTCGCCGCCGGGGTCGTACACGCTGGCCCGCGGCCAGGCCATGTTGATCGTCATCGCCGCGCCGTAGACGACGGCGATGATGTTCACCGGCAGGCCCCAGCGGCCGAGCGTGAAGTGCGAGTCGTCGGTCTCTCCGCCCAGGCCGCCGCGCAGGCGCCTGATCAGCGACGGGATCGTCACGAACAGGTAGGCGGCGTACAGCGTGACGATGCAGGCGCTGGTCAGGTCGGTGAACAGCTCCGCCTTGCCGAGGTTGATGACGAGCAGCGCCTCGGACAGGATGCCGACGAGCACGGCGGGCAAGATCGGGGTCCCGGTCGTGTCGTTCACGTGGCCGAGCGCGCGGGCGAACGGGAGCGCGCGGTCGCGCGACATTGAGAACATCATCCGCGTGGCCGCCGTATGGATGGCCAGCGTGCAGACCGAGATCGCGACGACGACGTCGCACAGGAAGATCTTGCCGACCGTCGAGCCGAGACGGGAGGTCAGCACGTACGGCAGCCCGACCGTGCCGAGCTGCGGGTTGGTGAGGCTCGGCGCGGCGAGGATCGCCGCGAGCAGCAGCAGGCCGCCGCCGACGCCGCTGACCGTCAGCGCGCCGATGATCGCGCGCGGCGCCGTGCGACGCGGGTCCTTGGTCTCCTCCGAGAGCTCGCCCGCGCTGTCGAAGCCGACCATCACGTAGGCGGCCATCAGCGCCGAGATGATGAACACGCCGAGGTAGCCGCCGCTGTGGGGCGCGGACCCGGTCTGGTGGAGGACGGCGCCGGGGCCTCGCTTGGCGTGCGTGAACAGCAGCAGCACCAGCGCGGTGACGCCGATCAGCTCGCAGGTAACGCCGATCGAGTTGATCCGGGCCATCAGGTTGATGCCGAGCGCGTTGATCAAGGTGGTGAGGCAGATCAGGATGCCGCCCAGCAGCACGGCGTTGGTGGCGCCGGAGACGTTGCTCAGCGCCGGGTTACCGCCGACGATCTGGAAGCCCGACCAAATCGTCGGCATCACCACCTGCAGCGCGATCGCCGCCGCCGACACGGTGACGATCTGGGCGATCAGCATCGTCCAGCCGGCGAACCACCCGATCGTGGCGTTCGAGAGCCGCCGCGACCACTGGTAGATGCACCCCGAGATCGGGTAGCGCGACGCCAGCTCGGCGAAGCACAGGGCCACCGTCATCTGGCCGCCGAACACGATCGGCCACGTCCAGAAGAAGGCCGCGCCGCCAAACGAGTAGCCGAGCCCGAACAGCTCGGTGACCGTCGTCAAAATCGAGACGAACGAGAACCCGGCCGCGAACGAGGCGTACGGACCGAGGCGGCGGCGCAGCTGCTGCGCGTAGCCGAATGCGGCCAGGTCCCGTTCGTCGGCGGAGAGGGCGGGCGCGGCGGCCGTGGTGGTGGTCATGGCCGTCAAGTTATGCCGGTCCCGGTGGGCTGTCACTGGCCTGAGGGACAAGCTGCCTTGTACATGTGTGGAAGGGCGTGGCATCGTGTGCGCGACCATGGAGGTGGAGCGCAAATTCCTCGTCGACACGCCTCCTGATGTGCTGTCCGGAGCGCGGGCGACCGAGATCGTCCAGGGCTACCTGGTGCTCGGCGACGGGGGCGCGGAAGCGCGGGTTCGCCGTCGCGGCGGGGCGTGCACGCTGACCGTGAAGTCGGGTCGAGGGATCAGCCGCTCCGAGGCGGAGATCGAGCTGACCGACGGGCAGTTCGAGGCGCTGTGGCCGGCCACCGAGGGCCGCCGGGTCGAGAAGGTCCGCCACGAGCTGCCGTTGCCCGGCGGGCTCGTCGCCGAGCTCGACGTGTACGGCGGCGCGCTGGTGGGGCTGCGCGTGGTGGAGGTGGAGTTCCCCTCTGTCGCCGCCGCGGAGGCGTTCACGACGCCCGGGTGGTTCGGGGTCGAGGTCACCGACGACGACGCGTACAAGAACCGCCGCCTGGCCACGGACGGGTGCCCGGGCTGAAGGGGTGTTGGGAGATCGACCCCAATTATTGGGGTCGATCCACCACGCCCCCCTTACGGCGTGCCAGCGCCGAGGTCCAGCGGGATGTCGCGGCCGCGGTCGGGTAGCGACGCGGATCGGGGCACCGTGGCCACCACCGCGCCCGCACCGGTGCGGGCCCGGGCCACGACGGCGACGGTCTTCTTCTTGCGAATCACCCACTTAACCGTGACCGGCGGGTAGCGCAGCAGCGCCTGCCACGTGGGCGGGTCGATCTCGCCGGTGACGGGCAGGCCCTTCGCCTGCTGGAAGGCGTCGACTGCGGCCACGGTGTTCGGGCCGTAGTCCCCGTCGATGGTCAGCGACTGCCCGGCGCTGATCAAATGCTCCTGGGCCCAGACGACGACGTCGCCCTGGGCGCCGGCGCCGAGCGTGGCGAGCGTCTCGTACGGCGCGACCCCCTTCAGCGCTCCGACCGGCTGGGACACCGCCCGGAAGTACTGGGGCGTGCCCTCCTGCCAGTCCCACCAGCTGACGCCGGGCGCGTTGTACAGCCGGGAGAGCTGGCGGAAGCGCAGCACCTGATGGATCGGCGGCGAGTTGTAGATCTGGCCGAGCGGGAAGATCGGGCGCTCGTAGATGAGGTTGAACTCGTAGGTGTGGGCGAACACCCCGTCGGTCGTCGTGCCGATGTCGTGCCAATACATCTGCGGGGCGTTGTACTGGGCGCCGCCCGGGCCGAGGAACACCGAGTACGGGAAGGCCGGGTGGTAGTCGACGTAGGGGAGACCGGCGAGCGCGACGGGGTAGCTCGGGCCGATCAGCCGGCGCAGCGTCGTGATGTAGGTCTGCGCGGAGACGTACTTGCCCTCATACTCGCCCTCGGCGTCGATCAGCAGGCAGTCGGCGCCGTCGTGGACGGCCTGGGCGCCGAGGGCCGCCTCGGTGCTCGGCTGATCGCCGTAGACGTACTGCCAGGCGCACACCTTCAGGCCGGCGGCGTGCAGCTCGGAGACGAGCGCCGCGGAGAACTGCGACCACATCTGGGTGCCGTCGCTCGACTTGATCATCAGCGTCCGCACGCCGTCGGCCCTCGCCTGGGAGACGATCGCGGAAACGTCGCCGCCGCTGGAGGACGGCAGCTCCCAGATCCACATGCCACGGGCGGCGAGCGGGTTGGACTTCGATACCGGCTTGATCGGCGGCGTGTACGGCGAGGTGCCCCCGGTCGACGCGGCGCCCGGGCCGGGAAGCAGCGCCGCCAGCAGCGTCGCCAGGATTGGCGGCCACATCACGAACAGCCGCCCCATCGTCCATCGCCGCAATTGCAGGAACTTCATCCGCCCGCTCACCGTATCCAACAACCACCGAGCGCCGTGCAAGTTGCGACCCGCGAGGGGGCGGCCCGGAGCCGCCGCGCTACTTGATAAACAGCACCTCGGAGTACTTCGGCAGCGGCCAGAGGTCGTCGGCGACGATTTTCTCCAGCCTGTCGGCCACGGTGCGGACCGCATCCATCGCCGGGATCACCGTGCCCTCCATGTACTTGGCCTCGGCCATCAGGTCGTCGTCGGGATGGTTCGCGTCGAGGTTCGCCGTCTCCAGGGCGGTGATCGCCGACACGAGCTCGTCGACCACCGGCTTCGCCTCGTCGAGCGGGCCGTCGAGCGCCGCGTCGCCGAGCAGGATGAGATGGCGGGCGGCCGCCGGCAGGATCATCGTCTTGGCGATCGCCGCGGCCGTCTCGGACTCGATGTTGATCTTCGTGATGTACTGCTCCAGCAGCACCTCGTAGCGGGAGTGGATCTCGCGCTCGGACAGCACGCCGTAGTTGGAGAACGCCGTCGTCGTGTCGTCGGCGATCAGGTACGGCAGCGCCTCCGGGGTCTGCTTCAGGTTCAGCAGTCCGCGCCGCTCTGCTTCGTTGTGCCACTCCTCGGAGTAGTTGTCACCGCCGAAGACGACCTGCTTGTTGGCGGCGTAGCTGCGCTGCAGGATCGGCGGCAGCGCCTCCTCCACCGTCTTTCCTTCCTGGATCGCATCCTCGAGCTCCTCGGCGAGGTAGTCGATCGCCTCGGCCACGGTCGTGTTCAGCACCGTGTTCGGAAGCGACAGCGACATGCTCGAGCCGAGCGCGCGGAACTCGAACTTATTGCCCGTGAACGCGAACGGGCTCGTGCGGTTGCGGTCGCCGCCGTCGAGCGGCAGCGGCGGCAGCACCGGGGTGCCGAGGCCGAGGAACGACTCCGGCGTCGACTCGCCCACCTCGCCCTTCTCGATCGCCGTGAACACCTTCTCCAGCTCGGTGCCGAGGAAGATCGAGATGATCGCCGGCGGCGCCTCGTTGGCCCCGAGCCGGTGGTCCTGGCCCGGCGAGGCGATCGACGCCCGCAGCAGGCCCTGGTGCTTGTTCACGGCCTGGATCACCGCAGCGCAGAAGAACAGGAACTGCAGGTTCTCGTGCGGCGTGTCGCCCGGGTTCAGCAGGTTCTCGCCGTCGTCGGTGGCCATCGACCAGTTGTTGTGCTTGCCGCTGCCGTTGACGCCGGCGAACGGCTTCTCGTGCAGCAGGCAGATGAGCCCGTAGCGGCGGGCCACGTTCTGCATGATCTGCATGGTCAGCTGCTGATGATCGGAGCCGACGTTGGAGTTCTCGAAGATCGGCGCCAGCTCGTACTGGTTCGGCGCGACCTCGTTGTGGCGGGTCTTCACCGGGATGCCGAGCTTGAACAGCTCGCGCTCGGATTCCAGCATGTAGGCCAGCACCCGCTCGGGGATCGAGCCGAAGTAGTGGTCGTCGAGCTCGTGGCCCTTCGGTGGCTTGGCGCCATACAGCGTCCGGCCTGTGGTGACCAGGTCGGGACGCTCGAAGAAGTACTGCTCGTCGATCAGGAAGTACTCCTGCTCGGGGCCGACCGTCGTGAAGATCCGCTGCGTGACCGCGTTGCCGAACAGCCGTAGCGCGCGGATGGCCGACTTCGAGAGGGCGTCCATCGAGCGCAGCAGCGGCACCTTGTGGTCGAGCGCCTCGCCGGTCCAGGAGACGAACGCGGTCGGGATGCAGAGCAGGGCGCCGTTCGGGTTCTCCAGGATGAAGGCCGGGCTGGTGGGGTCCCAGGCGGTGTACCCGCGGGCCTCGAAGGTGGCGCGGATGCCGCCGGTGGGGAAGCTGGACGCGTCTGGTTCGCCGCGGATCAGCTCCTTGCCGGAGAACTCGGCCAGCGCCGTGCCCTCGCCGGTGGGGGCGTAGAAGCTGTCGTGCTTCTCCGCCGTCAGACCGGTCAGCGGCTGAAACCAGTGGGCGTAATGGGTCGCGCCCTTCTCCATCGCCCATTCCTTCATCGCGATCGCGACCGCGTCGGCGAGGCTCGTGTCGAGCGGCTCGCCAGCGGCCAGCGTCTTGCCGAGGTTCTTGAATACGTCCTTGGGGAGCCGCTGACGCTGCACGGCCAGGCTGAACACGTTCGATCCGAAGATCTGGTTGTCGGAGATAGTCAGATCCGGCGCGCCGAGGGCGCCGCCGTTGGGCTCCCATTGCGCTGCGAGGACGTTCTGCTGGCGGATGCGGGACATGCGGTTCGTAGTTCCTTCCTGTTCGCGACTCGGCGGCGGAGGCGCGCGTGGGTGAGCGGTCTCGTCTGCCGAGACGTAACGGCGAAAGGGTAGGGCGTTTGGCTAAACCGGTCACTATCCCGATGTCCAAACCGCATGCTGGGCGCTACGCCGGACGGCCCAGCTAGCGCCCACGACGATCAGGCGCGTCAATGCGGGGGGCTTTGTCGGTCATATGGACCGATGAAGCCCCCAGGAAGCTCGCGCTACGGCTTGGTGACGATCTGGCCGGCGTTGTTCACGTACGCCTGCTGCGGAGCCTGATGGATCGTCACGGCAAACGTGCCGCTCGGCTGAGCGCCGGCCGCGTCGACCGCCTTGGCCTTGCCGTTCAGCCCGGCGACGATCTGGTACTTGACGTTGTAATGGCCGGGCTGGACGGCGGTCACGCCCCAGGAGAACGTGGCGGTCTTGCCCGGCGCGAGCGCGCCCAGCGCCCAGGTATTGCTGTACGCGGTCACGGCGGAGCCCGGGCCGCCCTGCCGGCAGCTGTACAGGCACGGTCCCGGCGGCTTGTCGATGATCCACACCGGCCGCGAGTGGCTGGCGAGATCCTCCCCGGGGCTGGAGGCGACGTCCTGCGAGAACGCTTGGGCCGCCGTGCCGTCCTTCGGGTTCAGGATCGTGACGGCGATGTCGGGGATCGTTTTGCTGCCCGAGTTGCGGACCGAGATCACGAGCTGCGTGTGCTCGGAGAGCCGCTGCGAGCCAGGGAACGTCGCCGCCCTGATGTCGACAGGAAAGCGGCCACTGGGCTCGTTGGCGTCCTGGCGCGCGCCGCTCCCGCACGCCGCCAGCAGCACCGTGGCGCCGAGGGCACCCACTACCGCGCTACTCCTCAAGCTCCACCCCGTCAAAGCGGGCTGAACATATCACGGCCTGGCGGGACGGTTGCGAGTTGGTTTCCGGGCCCGCCGTCGCGTAGGCTTTGCGCCGTTAAACGCGCGCGTACGCAAATCCCGCGCGGGGAGGAGCACGAGAGGATTGATCCGAGCTGTAGCCGACCGAGCGTTCCTGCCGACGAAGAACGTCCTCGAAGAGGTCGGGAACATGATGATCCTGACCGGCCGGACGATCATCTCGGCCATCCGCCCGCCGTACCCCTACGGTGGCGAGTTCGCCAGCCAGTTTATGTTCGCGCTGCGGCTGTGCTGGTTCCCGCTGCTGATCTCGACGATCGCCTTTGGCTACGAGGCGCCCGGGCTGCAGGCGGCGAACTTCCTCGTGCTGTTCGGCGCGCTCGACCGGCTCGGCGGGTTCTTCGTGCTCGCCTCGATTCGGGAGTTCGCCCCGTTCGTCGATGCGATCGTGCTCGCCGGCGTGGCCGGCACCGCGATCACGGCCGACCTTGGCGCGCGCAAGATCCGGGAAGAGCTCGATGCGCTGCAGGTGCTCGGCGTCGATCCGATCAAGAACCTCGTCGTCCCCCGGTTCCTGGCGCTGATGCTGGTCACCGGCCTGTTCGACATCTACGCGCTGATCTTCGGCGTGTTCGGCGGGATCCTCGCCACGATCGTCAACCACGCGCCGCTCGGGCCGTTCTTCGCCACGTTCTTCAACAACGCCTCGACCACCGACCTATGGGGATCGGTGGTGAAGACGACGCTGTTCGGGGCGATCATCGCGGTCGTCTGCTGTTACAAGGGGATGACCGCCTCGGGCGGGGCCGAGGGGGTAGGGCGCGCGGTCAACCAGGCGGTGGTGATCTCGTTCCTGGGGATCTTTGCATTCAACTACGCCTTCACCCAGGTGCTGCTTGCCACCCACCCGGAGATCACGGAGATCGTCAAGTGAACGAGTGGCTCGCTACTCCGATCGGCTGGATCGAGGCGTTCGGCGAGATCGTCAAGTTCGGCTCGCGGGTGGTCGGCAACATCCTCAGCCTCCGCGTCCTGAAGTTCTTCGGCGAGACGCTCCGGCAGGCGGGGATCCTGATCGTCTCCTCGACGCTCGTGATCTGGGGCCTCGTGTTCATCATCGGGCTGCAGTGCGGGATCGAGGGCGCGTACTTCACCCAGTCGGAGGGCACCCCGGCCTACTCCGGGGTGTTCTCGGCGTGGTGCGACCTGCGCGAGCTCGTGCCCCTCGTGTTCGGCTACATGATGGCGGCGAAGGTGGGCACGGGGATCGTGGCCGAGCTCGGCTCGATGCGGATCTCGGACGAGATCGACGCCCTGGAGGTGATGGGCATCAGCGGCATCACGTTCTTGTGCGCGACGCGGCTGCTGGCCGCCCTGCTGGTGCTCCCGTTCGTGTACGTCTGCTCGATCGGGGCGGGGTTCTTCGCCAGCTACCTGGCCGTCGTCCAACAGATCGGAGTCGTCTCCTCCGGAGGATTCTTCTTAATCTTCTGGCAGTTCCAGAACCCGCCCGATCTCTTATATAGCTTGATCAAAGCCATGAGCATGGCGGTGGTCATCGTGATCGTCGGGTGCTATTACGGTTATAACGCCAGTGGCGGACCCGTCGGCGTCGGCACGGCGACGGCTAAATCAATGGTTTTGAACTTGGTCGCGGTACATCTCATCGGCATGCTCGGCACGCAGCTCTTCTGGGGCGCCAACCCGAGAGCACCTATCGGAGGCTAGACACGATGCGTTTCCCAAACCCCTTCGGGGACAAGGACAAGGACACCGGGCAGCAAGGCCCGGGCGAAGCCGAAGCCGAGGGCGAGGC
The DNA here is from genome assembly GCA_035552615.1 of Solirubrobacteraceae bacterium. Taxonomy (GTDB): domain Bacteria; phylum Actinomycetota; class Thermoleophilia; order Solirubrobacterales; family Solirubrobacteraceae; genus Palsa-465. Next base: position 53,008 of record DASZLC010000115.1, on the reverse strand, counting down.
GCAGGCGTCGCTGTATGGCTCCGGGCCGCAGGGGGGCTCGGCGCCGGGCGAGTCATGGATGGCCCAAGGACAGGAGCCGTTCGCATCGACCGGCGAGGAGCCGGCGCCGATCTACGGCCAGTCGCAGGGCGCTGAGCCGATCCGCTGGGGCGCGCCCGAGTCGACGCCGCCGCCGGCGCCCGAGTCACAGGCGCCTGAGTCACAGACGCCCGAGTCACAGACGCCCGAGCCCCCGGCGCCCGAGCCGCCGTCATCGTCTCCGGAGGAGCCGCAGCCCTCCAGCGAGCCCGAGCCGGCGTTTACCTGGGAGCAGCCCGCCGCCCGCGCCTCGGAGCCGAGTTCCCGCGTCTCGGTCGTCGACGAGCCGAGCTCGCGCCCGGCGCCCCCCGCCGGCGCCTCCGAGGAGGAGTACAAGTGGCACACCTACAAGGTGTACCCCTCGGGTCGCCCCGACGCGATCGAGTTCATCGACACCTACAAGGCGTTCGGCCGCAACCGCATCCTCCGCGGGCTGAACATGGGCTTGCCCGAGGGCATGGTCTCGATGATCCTCGGCCCGTCGGGCACCGGCAAGTCGGTCTGCATCAAGCACATGGTCGGCCTGCTGTACCCCGACGAGGGCGACATCCTGGTCCACGGCAATTCGGTCCCGAACATGCCCGACGACGACCTGTTCGAGATGCGCAAGAAGTTCGGGCTGCTGTTCCAGGACGGCGCGCTGTTCGGCTCGATGAACCTCTACGACAACGTCGCCTTCCCGCTGCGCCAGCACACCGAGAAGGGCGAGCAGGAGATCGAGGACATCGTCATGCGCCGCCTGAACGAGGTCGGCCTCGGATCGGCGCGCGAGAAGTACCCGAACGAGCTCTCCGGCGGCATGCGCAAGCGCGCCGGGTTCGCTCGCGCGCTGGTGCTGGAGCCCGACATCGTGCTGTTCGACGAGCCGGACTCGGGCCTCGATCCGGTTCGTACGGCGCTGCTCGGCGAGCTGATCCTGGAGATCCACCGCGACATGATGGAGGAGGCCAAGGCCAAGCAGCGTGAGCATCTCCCGACGTTCGCGGTGATCACGCACGACATCATGAGCGCGCGCCGCGTGGCCGACTACATCAACGTCCTGTGGAAGGGGCGGATCGTCGAGGCCGGCCCGGCCGAGGACATGCTGAACTCGGAGAACCCGTTCATCCGGCAGTTCCTGGCCGGAGAGTCGCAGGGCCCACTGACGATGGACTAAGCGACTGAGGGCGCTTCCGCCGGCGACACCGTTCGCCGTGGCAAGGTGCGCGGCATGATCGAGGGTTCACTCGAGTGTCGCCGGGCGGAAGGCCCTCGGTCTGAGCGCGTGGCGAAAGCAGCGGCGCTCTACCTGACGCTGACCCGGTACCGTCACGACCGAAGATGAGGCTCAAGGAGAGGCTGGAGGCCCTGGTGCGGGCGGCTACCCGGAAGCCGCCCATCACCGTCGGAATCGTGCTCGTGCTGGCGCTGGCCGGAGGGCTCCTGGCGCTCGGGCTGAAGCCGTCGGCGGCAACCGACACGTTCGTGTCGAAGTCGTCGTCGAGCTACCAGGCGACGCAGGCCGACTACCGCCACTTCGGCGGCGACGCCGTCGTGATCCTGCTTCGCGAGCCGTTGCCCGATCTCGTCGAGACCTCGGACCTGGGGAACCTCGTCGAGATGGAGGGGTGCCTGGCCGGGCAGCACCTGATCCCCAACCAGGGGCAGACGGCGTTCATCACGGCGCCCGCCTCGCAGGGGCCGATCGGCGGTCGCAGCGGCCCGTGCGCCCGCCTGGCGCGACTGCACGCCGTGCAGGTCGTCTACGGCCCCGGCACATTCCTGAACCGCTCGGTGCTCGCGATCGGCCAGGGCCTCAGCCAGCTGCTGGGCTCGGTCAAGACCGCCGCGGACCAGAAGGCGGCACAGGCCTACCAGGCGGCGCTGAAGCACGGATCCTCCAAGGCGGCCGCGCTGAAGATCGCCAACCAGGCCGGGCAGCTGGAGCAGCAGGCGCAGGAACAGCAGCTGGAGACGCTCGCCGCGCAATCCGGGCTCGGTCTGTCGGACTCGCCGGCGATCGACAACAGCTCCTTCATCTCGGCCGTCGTGTTCGACCCGACACGCGGCGTGAACCAGCCGAAGGGACGCTTCGCCTACCTGTTCCCGACGGCCGACTCGGCGCTCGTGCAGGTCCGGCTGAAGTCGAGCCTGTCAACGTCCGAGCAGGCGCGGGTGATCACGCTGATCCGCCAGATCGTCAAGCAGCCGATGTTCCGCCTCGGTCACGGGGGCAGGTACACGGTGAGCGGCGAGCCGGTCGTCGTCTCCGATCTGACCTCGCAGATCACCAATTCAATCTTCGTGCTGCTGATCGCCGCGATGGCGGTGATGGCCGTCACCCTGCTGCTCGTCTTCCGCCGGCGCCTGCGGCTGCTGCCCCTGGCGATCGCGCTGGCCGCGGCCGGCATCACGTTCGGCGTGATCGCACTGATCGGCGCGACGCTGACGATGGCCTCGATCGCTGTGCTGCCGATCCTGATCGGGCTCGGCGTCGATTACGCGATCCAGTTCCAGTCCCGGGCTCAGGAAGCAATCCGGGACGGTGATGCCACCTCGCCGGCGCAGGCCGTGGTGCGCGCCGCCGGCATCGGCGGGCCGACGATCGCCGTGGCGGCGCTGGCCACGGCCACCGGGTTTCTCGTGCTCCTGCTCTCGCCCGTGCCGATGGTGCGAGGCTTCGGCCTGCTGCTGGTGCTCGGCATCGCCGTCGCGCTCGCCTGCACGCTGATCGGCGGCTCGGCCGCCCAGGTGCTGCTGGCCGGGGCACGCCGGCGGGGGGCAGCGGGCCGCCGGAGCCTCGGGCGGATCGAGCGCGCGCTCGGGCCATCCCTGCGCGGTGCCGGGGAGATCCTGTCCGAGGCGTGGCGCGCGCTGCCCCGGCGCGGGCCGCGGGTCGGCGCCGGCGGCGTCCCAACCCGACCGCGCCGGCTGACCTCGCCGGGCGCCGGCCGCGCCGGGCGGGTGATCGGCGCCGTCGTTCGACGCCCTGGCTGGGTGCTGGCGCTCGGCGCCGTCCTCGCCGTCCTCGGTTGGGTCGCCGACACCCAGACCTCCGTCCAGTCCGACCTGACCAAGCTCGTGCCGAAGAGCATGCCCGCGTTGCGCGACCTGAACGAGCTGGAGCGGGTGACCGGGACCTCGGGCGAACTCGATGTCACCGTGCACGCCACCGACGTCGCCACCGCCCGGGTGATCAACTGGATGAGCGCGTACGAGAACCGACTCCTCACGCATTACGGCTACATCGAGGAGAAGGGGTGCGCGCACGCGACGCTGTGCCCCGCGCTGTCGCTGCCCGACCTGTTCTCGCAGGGCACGGCGACAGGCTCGACGTCGACGAAAAACCTCAGCACCGCCGACATCACAAGCCTGCTCGACGCCGTCCCGCCGTACTTCAAACAGGCGGTGATCACCGGCGATCGCCAGAACGCGACGCTCGCCTTCGGGATCCGGCTGATGCCGCTGGCCAAGCAGCAGCGCGTAATCGACTACATGCGCTCGCAGCTGCATCCACCGGCCGGCGTGACCGCGCAGCTGGCCGGCCTGCCCGTGCTCGCCGCTCAGGCCAACCAGGCGCTGTCGTCCTCCTCGCGTCGGCTACTGACGCTGCTGGCGGGCCTGCTCGCCGTCGGCTTGGTGCTGCTCGCGGTGTTCCGCTCGGCCCGCCGTGCGCTCGTGCCGCTGGTCCCGATCGCGCTGGCGACGGGTTGGTCGGCCCTGATCCTGTGGTTGATCGGGATCCCCCTGAATCCGATGTCGGCGACGCTCGGCGCGCTGGTGATCGCGATCTCCACCGAGTTCAGCGTGCTGCTCTCAGAGCGCTTCCGGCAGGAGCAGGCTCAGGACGCGCCGATGCTCGCGGCGCTGCAGCGCACGTACCGCTCGACGGGTGCCGCCGTGCTCGCCTCCGGCATCACTGCGATCGCCGGCTTCGGCGTGCTGATCTTCTCCAACATCACGATGCTCCGCGACTTCGGCTTCGTCACGCTGATCGACCTGACCGTCTCGCTGCTCGGCGTGCTGCTCGTGCTGCCCGCCGTGCTGGCGCTCGCCGAGCGGCGCGGCGTGGTGCCCAGCGGCCGCGCGCTACGCGGCCGGTTCGGCGGCTCGATGCCGCCGAAGCTCCGCCGCCGCGCCCGCATCGCCTCATGAGCGAGCAGGATCCGCCCGACGGCGAGTCGCCCGAGCCCGAGCCCGACCCCGAGCCCGGGGCCACGTCCGAGCCCAAGTCCGAGTCCGAGCCGCCGAAGCCCGACCTCGGGATCGGACGGCTCGATCCGCACCGGGCCGCGGCCGCCTTGGGAACCGGGCGCCCGACGAGGATCGAGCCGGTGATCGACACCCGGCGCTACCAGTGGATGATCGGGATCGTCGGGCTCGTGGTGGTGATCGTCGTCTCCGCCTACCTGCTGATCTCCAACGGGGTGCAGACACCGGGGATCCCGGCCGGGGGCCGGCTCCACGACTTCGTGGCGCCGCTGGCCACGAGCGCCGTCAACAAGCCGGCCAACGCCAACCCGCATTGCAACCCGGCCAAGCCGAACCCGAAGGGGCTGAACATCTGCGGCCGCGAGCCGCTGGTGCTCGACTTCTTCGTCACCGGCTCCGGCGACTGCGTGCGCGAGGTCAACACCCTGCAGAAGGTCTCGACCGAATTCCCCCACATCGAGTTTGCCGCGGTGGCGGTGCGCGGCAGCCTGTCCGGGACCGCGGCGCTGGAGCGTTCGCACCATTGGACGATCCCGATCGGCGTCGACGAGGACGGCCGGGTCGGCGAGGTGTACGGCGTCGAGATCTGCCCGATGATCGAGCTCGCCCGCACCGGCGGCGTGGTAGCGAAGCGCCTGGTCGGCGACAACTGGCTGTCGGCGCGCAAGCTCGCCGCACAGGTCCGGGTGCTCGCAAACGGCGCCTGACCTACGAGCCGTTGCATCAGCCACTAAGCTCCCCGCAGGCGAGAGGAAGGGCAGGGTGTGGAGGAGCTGGGTGTCAGTGCCGCGAGCGGGTTCGTCGAGCCCGAGTTGCAGGACGAGTTCCCCGGGCTGCGGCTCGATTGGCTGACGGTCGAGGCGCACGACGGCCGCAGCACGAGCGGCATCCGCAAGCGCCTCGACGGGCTCTCCAACCGCTTCCGGGGCATGAGCGTGATCTCGATGCGCACCCAGCCGATCCCGCGCGCGTACCGCACGTTCTTCCGCCACATCGGGCTCGACCCCGACGCGACGATGGTCCCGGCCGAGGCGGCCGCGGTCGTCAGGCTGCGTGACGGTGGCTTTCGCTCGACCGGTCTGCTCCGCGACGCGCTGCTGGTGGCGCTGGTCGAGACCGGGGTGCCGGTGTGGGCGCTCGACGCCGATCACGTGGACGCCGGCGGCCTCGGGATCCGGACGACGGTCGAGGGCGACCGGCTCGGAACGGGTGAGCTGGCCGGCTACCTGGCGCCTGGGCGGCTGGCCGTCGTCGACCGCGCCAACGTGCATTCGCTGCTGTTCGGTGAGGTCGCCGGCGCACACGCGGTCACGAAACGGACGCGGCACATCACCCTCTTCTCCGTCGCCGTCGAGGGCGTCCCGGTGATCCATCTCGAGGAGGCCCTGTGGCTGTGCGTCGAGGTGCTCAGCTCGGGGGAGTAACCGCCGGCGCCAACATCACGCGATGCTAAACTCCGGCGATCGACGATCGGAGAGGTCATGTCGGCGCTTCTTGAACACGATAGGTTCTCGGTCAGGACTGGCGACGGAGCGCCGCCCAATGACATCGATGTCGATTTCGGTTTCGGCCGAGGCGACGACTCCGCGGCGCGGCGAACGCTCCGCCAGCAGATCTCGAAGCTGGAGCGCGAGCTGTCGGAGATCTTCGTCACCGCCTTCCTGATGGGCGGCTTGGAGCACCACGTGGATGACGGCGACGTCGGTCAGCCCCGCCTGCTCGATATCGGCGAGTTGGAGCAGATTCGCGACGATCTCGCCGAGCGCCTGCACGCCGCGCGCGGCCGCGTCTCGCAGCGTGCCGACCAGTTCGAGGCCAACAGGCTGCTGCTGGAGCGCATGCTCGTCGAGCCCGCCCGCTACCGGTACGCGCGCGTCGCGCTGCGCGACATCGGTGAACGGGGCTGCGGCGCTTATGAGGTGCGTCCGCGGCTCGGCCTGGTCGGGATGCTGGCCGGCTGGTGGCACGTCAAGCTCTCCTCGGGCTGTCCGTTAGCCATGGGCCGCGGCGTCAGTCGCGGCCCGGAGATCACGACGGGCCGGTGCGCCAGTTCCTGAGAGCTGGTCGCAGCGCGGTATTGCTCGTGCTGATCATGTTCGTCGGCAGCTTCGTGCTGTGGGTCGGGACGCCGTTGCTGTGGCTGTGGGTCGGCTCGCGGATCCAGGGCTCGACGCAATCGCTCGGCACCGCGCTGGCCGTGATGGCGATCGGCGTCGTCGTCACGATCTCGGCCCTGGCGATGCTGCTCACACGCCTCAGCGACACGTATCGCCGCAGCTGCATCGCCCGCGGTCTTGACGATCCCGGGCACGCGATGCTGGAAGGGGTGCTGGTGGTGAGCGCGACGATCACCCTGGGTGTGTTCGTCGTCTGGTTCTTCATCTTCGCTGGCGCCAGCCCGGTTCCGATTGGCATCCAGCTGTAGGGCTCCGGCGAAGCAGAGCTGGCGCCAGTCCGGTTCCGATTGGCATCCAGCTATGAGGCCGAGCTCGGAGGGGCCGGTCCCACCCGCGGGACCGGCCGCACCGTCACACGAACTGGAGCTCGGGTATCGGCGGACTGCCCAACGCCGAGCACGTCGCCAGCTGCTGAGCCAGCAGCTGTCGCTGCCGGTCGGTCAGCTTGCCGATCAGCTTCAGCTCGCTGATCTCGTTGCTCTCCAGGAACCTCCGGCAGCGCTGGTTGCCCCAGCGTCGCTGGCTCATCAGCAGCTTCCCGACCGACCAGCTGCTCACTTCATCGGGTGGCGCGAGGATGATCTCCGCCGCCGTCGTCTCGCCCCTGGCGATTCGCCGCTTCAGTTCCGCGCGCGCGAGTCGTACCTCGTTGGCCTTGTCGAGGGCCATTTGACGCTGCGGATCGCGGGTGATCGTGGGGGTTGGGGTCATCAGGATGTCTCTCTCCCTGCGGTCAGTGTCCGCATCTGCGGACTTCGATTGGCATGCCATCGCGGGGCGACGCACACCCGCTGCGCCGTCCCGAGACCTGGTCAACTATTCACGCAGCCTGCCGATGGCGCCCTTGCGCTTCGTTCGCGCCCCGACCCCATCACGCCCGATGAGACCTTTCCTTGCGCCGCCGGCCACTGCGATTTCGTAGTCCTGAACCTACGCAAGCGAGGCGATCACAGCAAGGTCACAAATCCGGGGCCATGTGCACAGAGCGCACTTTTTCTGTTGTGAACCACTTGTGCATGAACGCACAAGCACCTCACACTGTTTGAAATCAACGCGGCAATGGAAGCGGGCCGTGCTCGGCCTCGAAGGCGCGCTTGCAGTCGGCGAAGATCGCCAACGCTCGATCGAGCGTGTCGCGGTCGTGCGTGGCCATCACGCTCGTGCGCAGCAGCGCGCCCGCCGGCGGCACGGCGGGGTGAAGCGCCACGTTCACGAACACGCCCGCTTCGTACAGCGCCTTCCATAGGAACACGGCCTTCCAGTCATCGCCCACCTCGACGGGGACGACCGGGGTCACCGCCTCTGAGCCGTCGGCCAGGTGCGTCGGCTTGACCACGCGGAAGCCGAGCGCGTGCAGGCCGCGGTGCAGATAGCGCGCGTTGTCGAGGACGCGCGCGAACAGCTGGCGGCCCTCATCCGAGCGGCAGATCCGGACCGCCGCAAGCGCGGCGCCGACGGACGCCGGTACGCCCGAGGCCGTGAACAGGAAGGGCCGTGATTGGATCCGCAGGAATTCGATCACGTCGGCCGGCCCGGCGATCACGCCGCCGCACGACGCCAGCGACTTGGAGAACGTGGCCATCCGCAGATCGACGCGGTCCTCGACGCCGAGCAGCTCACAGCTGCCGGCGCCGCGCGCGCCGAGGACACCGAGGGCATGAGCCTCGTCGACCATCAGCCTCGCTCCGTAGCGCGCGGCAAGGTCGGCGATCTCAGTCAGCGGGGCGATGTCGCCCTCCATCGAGAACACGCCGTCGACGACGACGAGCACGCCGCCGCCATCGGTCTCGGCCGCCTGCAGGCGCTTCTCCAGGAGATCGAGCCGGTTGTGCCGGAAGGCGCGGAGCTTCGCGCCGCTGAGGATGCAGCCGTCGAGGATCGATGCGTGGTCGCCCGAATCAGCGACGACCGTGTCGCCCGGACCGAGGATCGTGCCGAGCGCGCCGAGGTTCGCCTGGTGCCCGGTCGTGTAGACGATCGCCGCCTCGGTGTCGAACCACTCGGCGAACTCGCGCTCCAGCTCCAGATGAATGTCGGTGGTGCCGTTCAGCAGCCGCGATCCGGTGAGCCCCGTGCCGTACTTGTTCAGCGCGTCCAGCGCGCCGCGATGGACGCGCTCGTCGCCGGTCAGCCCGAGGTAGTTGTTGGAGCCCAGCATGATCCGGGCCGCCCCCTCCATCTCGACGATCGGGAGCGTCGGACCCTCCAGCACGCGGAAGTAGGGAAGGGCGCCGAGCTCGCGAGCGACCTTCAGCTGCTCGATCCGCTCGTGCTCGCGTGCTTTGGCGAAAACATCCATCGATGTGGGCATGTATCGCATCGTACGGACTGGATTGCAATCGCCGCCGTCGCTGTCACCATGCAGCGTATGAGCGACGAGCACGTGGACCACGTCGAGGAGGAAGAGGTCGAGGTCGTCGACGGGCTGCCGGTGCTCGCCGAGGTGCGGGCCGTCGAGATGCAGGCCGGTGGAGCGGTGCCGACCGTGCAGGCGGCCGCGCTCGCCGCGGGCGGGTTCTTCGCCGGCGCTGTGACGATGGCGCTGTTCAAGCGCTTGGCCGCGCGCAAGCTCGTCCAGGCGGCCAACACGCTGGTCGACCAGCCGGCGTCGGCGACGTGGCCGGTCGGTAGCTCGCGCACCTACGTCGTCAACGTCCGCCTCGTCTCCCGCTCGGATTGACCTCGCTCGAGGTCCGGGTCGAGGTCCGGACGCCCTGGTGCTACCGCCTTCCGCGGTTCGGCGGGCTTGACGGGTTGACCCGGCTGCGGAGCGGGGTGGTGCATCGGCTCCTGCATTTCGATCGGCTTCCGGTGCATGTGCGCGTGGCCCAGCTGGCTCCCGATCGCGTGCTGTTCGGAGCGCGGGCGGCGACGGGCGAGGCGGCGCAGTGGGGGATCGAGCGGATGCGTGCCGCGCTCGGGGTCGACCACGACGTCCGGGCCTTCCATGACCGCTTTCGCCACGACCCGCTGATCGGCGGCGCCGTGCGGCGCGACCCGGGGTTACGCGTGCACGGTCGGCCCGAGCCGTTCGAGGCGCTCGCGTGGGCGATCTGCGAGCAGCTGATCGAGTCCGAGCGCGCGGCGGCGATCGAGCGGCGGCTGATCGCGCGGCTCGGGCGCCGCGATGTCGAGACCGGGCTGCGCGACTCGCCGACGGCGACCGTGCTCGCCGATCAGGCCCCGGCGCTGCTGCAGTCCTTCGACCTCTCGGCGGGACGCGCGCTGGCGCTGGTGCGAGCGGCCCGCGAGGTCGCTCGCGGCCGCGTCGACCTGCACGACCCCGACCACGAGCGCGGCTGGCGGCGTCTGCGCGCGATCCCCGGCATCGGCAGTTGGACGATCCAGTCGCTGGCGCTCGGCGGCCAGGGGCGCCTTGACCAGATCCCGGCCGGCGACCTGGCCTACGTGAAGCTCGTCGGGCGGCTGCGCGCCGGCGGCGATCCCTGGGCGCGAGCCACGGAGGCCGAGGTGGAGGAGTTCTTCGCGCCGTACGCGCCGTGGGCGGGGCTGGCCGGCAGTTACGCGTTGCGCGCCGGCGTCAGCTCGATCGGAAGCGTCTCCCACGGCGAAGCGGCCAGGGCGGCGCGCAGCTCATTCTCGCTGGCGTAGGGGCCGGCGAGCCGCTGCCCCTCGCAGTGGACGGTGACGGTTGTGGCGGCGAATGGCCACGGATCGATGTGGACCAGGTGCGCGCCGCCCGGACTAAGAACCAAATCGATCGAACTACTGCTCGTCGGCACCGCTTTCGCGGTGCACGGCGGCCAGCCGAGACACAGCGCCAGCGACAGGTAATCCCAGGTCCACACGAGGTCGCTGGCCCGCCTCAACCCGGCGTCGGCGACGTCCAGCCCGAGCGAGGCGCACAGCTCGGCCTGGAGCGTCTGCTGGAAGGCGATCATCGCTCTGACCTCGTCGGCATCGCGCGCGGCGAGCTGCGCCAGATCGCGCATCTGGTACAGCCGCATCCCGTGCAGCGAGCACAGCACGGCGGCGTAGCGACTCTGGCGGATCAGCCGCAGCGGCGCGCCACGCCAGAGCTCGAGGTGCACGTCCAGCGGCATCTCGGTGAACGCATGGGGGAGGCCGGTGCGCGCGTTGAAGCTTGGCTCCAGGTCCCAGTCCGCCATCCCGATGTCGTGTTGCTCGGCGGCCAGGCACAGCTCCTCGCGCGGTTCCACGGCGCCGAAGCGCTCGTTGCCCCAGGCGCGCGCCACCTGCCCCGAGACCCAGGCATGCGACGGTTGCCCGATCGCGAGCACGCCACGGTCGTCCCGGCGCAGCAGCATCCGCCTACGATAAACGGCGTGATCGGCGCCGACGGCCAGCGGGGTAGGTAAGGGCTCGTGCGGTCGTTCGCGTGCCACAACTGCGGTCAGCTGCTGTTCTTCGAGAACAGCCTGTGCCTGCGTTGCGGCTACCGCCAGGGATTCGTCGCCTCAAAGCTCGACCTCGAGCTGACGCGCCCCGACGACGGTCCGGCCCTCCCGGTCTGCGCCAACGCGGCGCTGGCGCGCTGCAACTGGGTCGTGGAGGACGCCGACCCGGACGGGCTGTGCGTCAGCTGCCGGCTGACCCGCACGCGCCCGGCCGACTCCGACCCGGACGGGCTGGAGTACCTTGCCGTCGCCGAGACGGCGAAGCGGCGGCTGATCTTCCAGCTGCTTGACCTGGAGCTGCCGATCGAGGATGACCTCAGCTTCGAGCTGCTGAGCAGCCGGCAGAAGTCGGTCACGACCGGGCACGCCGACGGTGTCATCACGCTCGACCTGGCCGAGTCAGACGACGTCCACCGCGAGCGCCGGCGGGCCGAGCTCGGCGAGCCCTACCGGACCCTGCTCGGCCACTTCCGCCATGAGATCGGTCACTACTACTGGCCGATCGTGGTGCAGCGCGCGGGGCGGGTCGAGCGCTACCGCGAGCTGTTCGGCGACGAGCGCGAGGATTACCAGGAGGCGCTCGAGCACCACTACGCCGAGGGCCCGCCGGCCGACTGGTCAAAGCGCCATGTCAGCGCCTACGCGACGATGCACCCGTGGGAGGACTGGGCCGAGACCTTCTCTCACTACCTCCACATCCGCGACACGCTGGAGACGGCGGCCGAGTACGGGATCGTCGTGGCCGGTCCGGACGACGCGCACGACCCCTCGCTGGTCGCCGCGCCCGGGGCCGAGGTCGTGCAGGGCGGGTCGTGGCGGGCGATCATCAGGAACTGGCTCCCGCTCACCTACGCCCTGAACCAGATCAACCGCAGCATGGGCCGGGACGACCTCTACCCGTTCACGCTGGCGCCGGTCGTCGTCGACAAGCTGGCGTTCGTGCACACATGTGTTGTTGGGAGATCGCCTGGCGGCGATCTCCTTGGGAGTAGCCCCCGAACGGCCCCGCTCGTTGACGAGTAAACGGGGCTACTCCCGACCTGATCGCCCCCTGGGCGATCAGGCCAGTCCCTGCCCGGCCAGCAGCTCGTTGTCGGCGGCCTCGTTGATGACCGTGTTGTCTGGGTTGGTGATCAGGTTGTGGGTGAGCATCCAGTTGCCGAATGCGTTCCAGGCGGGGATCGACTGCCAGCCCCATGGCTTGCCGTTGGTGGGGAAGAAGTCGGGCAGGACCGCGCGCACGCTGGCCAGCTGCAGCTTGTAGTTGAGCGTCGGGTTGGCCTTCACGAGCGTCTTCACGGCGGCCACCGGGTTCGCGCGGACGGCCTCGTAGCCGCGCCCCAGCGCCTGCACGAAGCGGCGGATCAGGCTCGCGTGGTTCACGATCTCGTTCTTGCGCACGACCACCACCAGCTCGTCGTACGTCGGCACCCCGGCCTGGTTCACGGGGATCACGTTCGGATGCCGGCGCTCCTGGGCCAGCTCCAGCCCCTCGTAGTTCCAGTAGCCCCCGAGGGTCGCGTCGACGCGACCCGACAGCATCGCCGGCACGAGGTTGAAGCCGACGTTCACCTGCTTCACCGAGCGCTGCGGCACGCCCGCGTTCTGCAGGATCGTCGACAGGTAGGCCGACTGGTACGGGATTCCGGCTGTCCCGATCGACTTGCCCCGCAGGTCGGCCGGGCTCGTGATGTGCTTGGAGCCGACCGAGATGATCGAGGTGAGGGGCTTCTGGACGATCGCCGCCACCGCCACGAGCGGCACGTCCTGCGTGCGGGCCAGAAACACCTCCGGCTCATACGAGATCGCGGCATCGATCTTCCCCGCCGCCAGCAGCTTCAGCGGCTCGGCCGGATCGGACGGCGCCTGCACGTGGACGGCGAGGTCGGCCTGCTTGAAGGCGCCGTCGGCCATCGCCTCGTACAGACCGACGTGATCGGCGTTCGGGTAGTAGTCGAGCATCAGCGAGAACGGATGGGCGCTCCCGCTCGGAGGATTCACGACGTCGGTCTTCTCGCCGCAAGCGGCTAGCCCGAGCATCGCGGTTAGGGTGGTCAGGACGGTCAGCGGGCGTTTCATGAACGGCCGTCTCCTCTCGGTTGGTAGGCCCAGGGCAACGTCAATCGCTCGGCTGCCGTCAGTAGCGCGAACAGCAGCATGGCGAACAGCGACAGGATCAGCGCCGCGGCGAACGCCTCCGCGGTCAGCAGCTGGGGCCCGGCGGTCAGCAGGATGTAGCCGAGACCGGAGTTCGCACCCGCCTGCTCGGCGAGCACGTCGGCGATCACCGCCACCACCAGCGTCAGCTTCAGCCCCGTGAACAGCCCGGGCAGCGCGGCGGGCAGCTCGACGTGGCGAAACGTCCGCCACCGGGTCGCGTCGAAGGTCGCCATCAGCTTCGGCAATGCCGGATCGACCGTGGCCAGCCCCGACATCGTCGTGACGACGATCGAGAAGAACGACACGATCGCGATCACGATCAGCTTCGGGGCCAGCCCGAAGCCGAGCCAGAACACCAGCGGGACGGCCAGGATCGGCACCGGGATCGCCTGCGAGGCGATGGCCAACGGGTAGGCGGCGCCCCGCCAGCGGGGAAGCAGGTGCATCGAGATCGCCATGGCGAATCCGAGCGCCGCGGCCACCAGTGAGCCGAGCACGATCTCCTTCGCCGAGACGAGGAAGTTGCTCCACAGCAGGCCGCGGTCGTCGTACAGCGTGGCGATCACGCTGTGGGGCGCGGGCAGGATCAGGTTGTTGACGCCGCCGCTGTCCACGTACAGCTCCCAGGCGCCGAAGAAGATGAGCAGCAGCAGCAGCGTCGGCAGCGGCCGCAGGACGCGTCTCACCGGCCCACGCCCAATTCGACAAGCGCCTGCGCGCGCAGCGCGACGACGGCAGGGTCGGTCCGCACGCGCGGGCGTGGCAGCGCCACCGGCAGATCCACCACGACGCGGCCCGGACGGGGCGACATCACGACGACGCGGTCGGCCAGCACCACCGCCTCCTCCACGTCGTGGGTCACGAGCACGACCGTCCGCACCTCCTCGGCGAGCACGTGGCCGAGCCACCCCTGCATCTCCGCGCGAGTGATGGCGTCGAGCGAGGCGAACGGCTCGTCGAGGGCGAGCACGGGCTTGCCGGCCAGCAGGGAGCGCAGGAACGAAACGCGCTGGCGCATCCCGCCGGACAGCTCGCCGGGCCGGCGGCGCGCAAATTCTTCGAGCCCGAAGCGCTTCAGCCACGGCGTCACCTCGCGGCGGGCCTCCTCGCGCCCGATCCCGCGTGCCCGGAGGGCAAGGGCGGCGTTATCGATCGCGCTGGCCCACGGCAGCAGCAGATCGCGTTGTGGCATCAGCGCGGCGGGCGCGCACCGCACGCTCCCGGAGTCCGGCGTCTGCAAACCGCAGATCAGCTCGAGCAGGGTCGACTTGCCGCAGCCGCTGGGGCCGACGACGGCGACGATCTCGCCCGCCTGCGCCCGCAGCGACATCCGCTCCAGCGCGACGACCGTCCCGCGCCTGGAGCGGAAGGCTCGTCGCACGTCGTCGAGCGCGACATTGTCGGACTCTCCGCGATCGAGTTGCTCCTGCACCGGAGCCCCGATCATTGCTCTTGTCACTCCCTTCGCGGGCATTACCCCACAGGTTCGAAGGGTCAGCGCCGGGTGGTGATGAGCGCTATCTCAGCCGGCCTTCCCGCCAGCTCCCCTGCATGGACACGACTCAGAGTCGGATGCTATCGCCTGCGGGGTTCTGTAAGTTGCCCCGGGTGCGAACCGCTTGCGGACGGATGCTTATTTTCGTGGCCGTCGCCCTGACCGTCGGCGCCGCCGCCACGGCTCAGGCGGCCAGGACCTTCCGCCCCCAGGTGGGGCGCGCGATGGGCATCGTCCCGGTGGCCGGCAGCGGCGACGTCGCGCTTGGCTCGCCGTACCCGGTGCTGTACCACGGCGGATCGGTGATGCGTCCGCCCGTCACCATCCACACCGTGTTCTGGGCGCCACGCGGGTACGCCTTCGGTGGCTCGCCGGGGGATGGTGCGCTCGGGTATCAGGCGCTGACCGAGCAGTTCTTCGGCGATCTCGCGCACGACTCGGGATCGAGCACGAATGTCTTCTCGGTGCTCGACCAATATCCGGACGGCATGGGGGCCAACGGCTACGGGATCACCTACGACCCGGCTGTCGATGCGATCGACGACACAGATGCGTATCCGACGCATCAGTGCCCGTCGCCAAGCGGGATCGCCACCTGCATCACCGACCAGGAGGTCCAGGCGGAGATCTCGCACGTGATCGCCGCCCATGACCCGACGGGGGTGGGCCTGCACGATCTCTGGGAGGTGTTCCTGCCGCCGAACGTCGACGAGTGCTCCCAGCAGGGCATGTGCGGGACGAACGCGTTCGGCGCCTACCACTCGGCCTTCGCCGCCGGCAGCACGCCGGTCATCTATGCGGTGATGATCGACGGCGTGATCGAGTTCACCCCCTCGCCGGGCAGCGATCCCCAGGGCAATCCCGACGCCGAGAGCTCGATCGACAGCGCCGCGCACGAGACCGTCGAGGCGATCACCAACCCTGTCGGCGTGGGGTGGATGGACCCGAACGGCTTTGAGGTCGCGGACAAGTGCGAGAGCGGGCCGGAGATCGGCACGCCGCTCGGCTACGCGCCCGACGGCTCCCCGTTCAACCAGGTCATCGCCGGCCACGACTACCTGTTCCAGGACATGTGGTCAGACGACGCGAACGGCTGCGTCCAGCAGTCCGCGACCACCGCCTCCGCGCTGCCGCTGGCCGGCGTGACGCTGCGGCAGTTCGGCCCGGTGATCAGCGGGCATACCGGTCAGGACCGCGCCGGCCTGCACGTCAGCGCGATCCTGCTGCGCGCGGGCACGCCGGTGGGCGGCGCATCCGCGGTCACCGGCCCGACCGGGGCCTGGTCGGCGAGGCTGCGCTCCGCCCCGCACACCGCCCACGCGTTCGGCGACGACCGCGACGCGATCCTGATCGTCTACGGTCCCGGCGGTCCGAAGCCGGACGAGATCGCCACCGGCAGCGGCGGCAATCCGTTCTTGGAGTCGGGCTGGACCGGCTGGTACGACCTCGACACGGGCTTCCGGGTGCAGAAGCGCTCGGTGCTGATCGCTCCCTGCGGCCAGGTTGGCGTCCTCGACCTGACGGTCGACGGCGCCGCCCAGTCCTCGCCGGTCACGGGCTGCGGCACCGAGACCGACGCCAGCGACGCCGCGACCCACGAGCTCGGGCCGGGGTCGCGGATCGTCCTGTCCAGCGAGGACAACCGTGCGCCCTCGCCGGTCAACCCCAACGGCGCGCTGATCACGCTGACGGTCGCGCTCGGCGAGCCGGGCGCACGCGCCGCCGCCGGCAACAACCAGGTTCTGTTCGAGCCGAGCGGGCTCCCGACGTGCACGGCGGACCTGCGCGCGCAGTCGGTGCGGTGCGGCGGGCTCGTGCCGCACGCCTCCTACCGGTTGATCCGGACCCGGGGCCGGCGACGGGCGAGCGAGCGCGCGCGGGCGAGCGGCGCCGGTGTCGCCGTGTTCGCGGCCATGCCCGGCCCGCTACGGGTCACCGGCGGCGATGTGATGCGCCTCCTCAACGCGGCCGGCCGGATGCTCACGGCGCTGCATGTGGCCCACCTGCGCGTGGCCATCGACGGCTCGGAGACGACGCTCGCCGGCGGTCGCTGCCAGGGCGGCGACTACTGGGGGCCGCCGGTCCGGACCCAGCCGCTGAGCTCGGCCGTCAACCAGGGCGGCGTCACCGGCACCGGCACGATCTGCCCGAACGATGGTCACGCCCAGGGCCTGCCCGACTCCCCGATCGAGCAGACCGACGACTTCAGCGGCGGTCTCACCCGTACCGAAGTGCCGCTGCTGGAGGGCACCGACCCCGGCAACGACGCGACCGTCTACGGCGCGTTCGTCGCGCTCGCCCAGACCGGCCTGCCCACGGCCAACGGCGGCACCTACGCGGGCGGCACGGCCGTCGCGCTGACGATCGCGCCGGCCGGATCGACGCACGTCGCGTTCCACGCTGCCAACGTCGACACGAGCGCCGGTGCGGCCGTCGGGGCGCTGCCGGCCGGGGTGTACGACGCCCGCTGGGTCGTGCGAGACGTCAACGGCGACACCCGCACCGTGCAGACGACGTTCGTCGAAGCCGGCTAGCCGCTAGCGGCAGAGGCGACCACTCAGCTGCTTGCCCTTGGTGCCGCCCGTATTGCTCCGGGCGTTCAGGGTGGCCTTGGCGTCCCTCCCCGCAGCTTCGTCGAAGCGCACCGGCTGCACGCTGGCGCTCACCCCGAGACCGGAGGCGACGTTGGTGAAGCTGACCGCGCGGCACGAGTTGCCGAGCACGAACAGCGACTGATGGCCGTCGGTGGCCTGCGCGAGCACGTTGTACTTGCTCGCGCCGCGTGACGCGCTCCAGCGGATCGTGACGGTGGTCCCGCGGCGCCGCAGCTGGATCTTGGCCGGCTTGGCGGGAAGCGTCAGCTTCGGCGCCGTGAAGCGGGCGACGATGACGGCCGGCTGCGGGATCCCGCCGCGCTGCAGCACAGCCTGGATCGTGCGCTTGCCGCCCGGCCCCCGCGCCGGGATGAACGTCGTCGTGAAGCACCGCGAGCCGTGGCCGCACGGTGTGCCGTGGACGTTCCTGGCCAGCGTCCGGATCACGTGGGCGCCGCGCTCGACCAGCATCAGCTTGGTGCCGGCCGGAAGCTTGTAGGCGAGCTTCAGGCGGCGGCGCTGACCCTTGCCGATCCGGGTGATCGTGCCGTGGCCGGCGAACGGCCGCGTCACGTGCGCTGACTGGATCGTGGCGATCGAGTCCGTGGTCGGGTCCGCCGAGGCGATTGTGTAGCGACCCGCGGCCGGATGCACGAGCACCACGTCGGTGCTGTTGGTGCTGGGATCCTCGATCAGCAGGAACGAGTTCTTGACGAGCTGCAACGGCTGGCCGTTGGCGTGGAGGCTGAACCCGTGCGGGCCCGTGATCACGACCTGCGGCGGACCGCTTGTGCCGTGGATCTGCCACGCCGCCCCGGCCTGACCCTTGGCCACCGTGACCGACTTGGCGCCGCCGGCTGCGGCGATATCCGCCGTCTGGGTGGCCTCGAAGGCGCCGACCGAGCATGAGCCCGCCATCAGGCTGACCTGCTTGGACGCCCACAGGTAGCCGGCTCCGGCGGAGATCGAGAAGGCGCCGCTGCCGATGCCGATGCACCCGGCGATGCCGGTGGAGGAGGCGACGCCCTCGGCCGTGGCCGATGCCGAGAGCACGCCGATCGAGACCTTGATGGCGATGTTGCCGTCGATGTTGAACAGCGATGCCGACGGCTCGAACCAACCGCTCAGCCCGCCGTCGAGAGACACGTAGCTGCCGATGTTGAAGGTGACGCCGACGTTGAAGCTGAAGTCGCCGCCCTGCTGGACGTTGATCTCGCCGCTGCCCACCTGGTTGCCGAAGACGTCGACGTCACCCTTCAGGTCGAGGTTCCACGGCGACGTGGCCGTCCCTGCGTCGAAGGTGAGGCTCCCGTTGACGGTGGCCTGGTCGCCCTTGCCGGGGACCGGCAGCATTCCGATTCCCATGTTCGCGGTCAGGATCAGCGGGTTGAAGCAGATCCCACCGCCGATCGAGTTCAGCGTCACTCCCTCCGCTATCGGGATGTTGAGGTTGTCCCCTTCTCCGCCCAAGTAATCGATTGTGGTGGCCCCGCTCGTCGTGCTGCTCTCGCCCCCGCCGAACACTCCGATCGTCGTGCTCGACGGCGTCGGCAGCACGATCCCGGCTGTCGCCGTCCACGTGTCGTCCGCGGAGGAGAGGTTGGTCGTGCCGCAGCTCAGCAGCGCGCTTCCCGGTGCGGTGAAGGTGTCCGAGCCGATCGAGGCCGGGCTGCAGGACGAGCTGTCTCCCGAGCCGCCCGGGATCAGCGCAAAGCAGAGGTTCTCCAGCCGGAGATCGCCGATGTAGGCGTTGCTCACGGTGAAGCTCAGGCCGTTGAAGTCAATGCCGGAGGAGGTGAGCTTCAGTTCCACCTGACCCATCAACCCGCCCGGCGGATTGGAGCTGCTCGGCAGCCCGCTCTTGAACACCGAGGGCAGGTTCAGCTCGATGTCGAACGTCGAGTAGTAGTTGCCAGCGCCGTCGGTGCCGAAGTTGAGCGTCACCTGGCCACCGATCTTGAAGCCGAACAGCGAGACGCCGCCGGCCGGTCCGATGCTCAGCACCTTGGCCTCGCCCGAGCTCTGACCCGCGGCCAGCG
The DNA here is from genome assembly GCA_035552615.1 of Solirubrobacteraceae bacterium. GTDB lineage: Bacteria > Actinomycetota > Thermoleophilia > Solirubrobacterales > Solirubrobacteraceae > Palsa-465. The sequence continues at coordinate 33,895 of DASZLC010000115.1, read as the reverse complement.
TCGGGAAGGCGAACTGGAGCTTGTTCTCGATCAGCGTGAGCAGTTTCCCATTGGGCAGCGGCAGCGACAGGCCCGCCAGTGCGGCGCTGATCGACCCGCCCGGGTTGCTCGATGTCGGCGCGGTGAGCACGATCGTGGATCCGCTCGGCGGGGTGATCGGGATGTTGTCGAGGTGGATCGTCGACGTCGAGGTGTAGGTCGGCGTCGCGCTCGTGCCACCGATCGTGAAGCAGCCGGTGGCGTGGACCAGGCCGAACGTCACCGGCTTGTTGCTCTGTCCGGAGGGACACGTCGTCGGGGTCGTCACGGTGATGGTCGGCTGCGGCTGCACGGTCACCGTCTGCTGCTCCAGCAGCGCGTGGTAGTGCGGTTTCGCGGAGTCGGTCACGGTCGCCTGGACGGTATATGTGCCGGCCGTGGGGAACGTGTAGGTAATCGACGAGCCCGTGCCGAGGACGGGACTGGCGGTGGAGTTGATGGTCCACGCGTAGGTGTATGGGCCCACTCCGCCGGCGGCCGTGGCCGACAGCGTCTGGGCGACGCCGGCGTAGACGGTCCCGCTGCCCACGGTGATCGACGCGTTCAGGTCGTTTGGCAGGATCACGCCTGAGTTCACCGAGGTCGTCAGGGTGGCGCCGTTGGCGTCGGTGATCTTGACGGCGGTCGGCGTCGCCACGGGTGTGTTGGTCGGGTTGCCAGGGAAGGTCTCGGTCGGGTCACTGTTGGAGAACGGCTGACCGTTCAGCAACGTGTCCTGATTCAGGGCGTTGGGGAACAGCCGCTGGATCGTCGACCCCGTCGCGTCGGTGAACGCGGGGTCGTTGCCGTACTTCCACGCATACGTGTACGGCGGCACGCCGAGGGAGCCGTTGGCGGTGAACGTCTGCGTCGATCCCAGCAGCACGTTGCCGCTCGGGGCGGTGGTGATCGACCCCAGCAGCGCCGGCTGCACGGCCACCGGGAAGGTCTGCTCGGTCACCTGGCCGTTGCCGAAGGAGCCGTTGAAGACGTCGATCAGCACGTTGTAGGCACCCGACTCCGTCGGGGTGAACGTGAATGTGTTGACCGTCGACGTGGGTCCTCCGGAGGTTCCCGCGGGCTTCCCATCCGGGCCCGTGGTCTGGAACTCGTAGGCGTAGCCAGGCGGCGGGTCACACGCCGCGTCGACGCTTCCACCCGAGGCAGACACCGTCAACGTCACCGGCACTCCGACCTCAGGATTCGTCGGAGCCTGCGACACGGTGAAGTTCGGGCCACTCGGACACGTCGCCGCGGCAGCCGCGCCGGGCAGCACGCCCAGGACAACCAAGGAAGAAACGATGGCGAGCAGGCCCGTCAGCGTGCGGCCGTACGAGATATTCATGGCAGACATCCCCCCAAAGCGTCGATCGGCGGATCCTTGCCGCGGGCGACGGTGGTGTCTACCGTAGTCGACTACGACACTTCGGCCGGGCGGGTGTCGTAGTCGGCTACGGCAGACGGTCGATCCCGCTCCGGCTACGGTTCGCCGCGTGGATCGAGCGAGGGCGTTTGACCGGCTTCCGACCGCGTACGCGATCGCGCTGAGGATCGCCGAGCTCGACGGCGACGAGGCGATGATCGCGCGCGCTCTAGACGTCCCGGTGGAGTCGGTGGGGCGGCTGTTGCAGATCGGCGAGTCCAAGCTGGCGACGTTGCTGGCCGGTGATGAACCGCTGTCCCTCGATGCCAAATGCGGGCATCGGGCTTGCCAGGGCTAGTAGAGTGCCACGCGGGGCCGGGTGATTTTCACCGCGGAGGGCACAGGGGGACATGGACAGGTGGTTCGGTGGGGCCTCAGCGCTGGTGGGCCGGCGCGAGGAGCTGGCGGCGGTTCGCGCGGCACTGACTGAGGGCGGGTGTCTGATCGCGGGATCCGCCGGCGTGGGCAAGTCGCGCTTGGCCGCCGAGGCGGTGGGCGATGAGGGCGTGGTCCGCGTGATCGCGACGGCCGCGGCCGGGTCGATGCCGTTCGGCGCCTTCGGTCATCTCCTGCCCGCTGACGCCGGCTCCGGGCCCCCGGGCGTGTCCGATCTGATCGCCGCGGTTCGTGGGCTGTGCGCCGACCGGGAGGGTGATCGCCCGGCCTTGCTGGTCGACGACGTCCATCTGCTCGACGACGCGTCCGCCGCGCTGGTGCTGGCCGTCGCGTTGAGCGGTGCCGCGACGGTGCTGCTGACCGTGCGCAGCGGCGAGCCGTCGCCCGATGCCATCACATCGGTGTGGAAGGAGCGAGTGGTCGACCGGGTCGATCTGCAACCGCTGTCGCGCTCCGAGGTCCGACTGCTGGTCGACGAGTTGCTCGGCGGGCGGGTGCACACCCTGGTGTACGACTGGATCTACGACCTCAGCCGGGGAAGCCCGCTGTATGTCGCCGAGCTGATCGCGGGATCGCGGCGCACGGGGCGGCTGCTGGAGCGCGACGGGCGTTGGCAGCTGACCGGCGCGCCGGCGGAGTTCGGGCGGCTCGGAGAGCTGATCGAGGCGAACGTGCGGAGGGTCTCGCCGGCGGCCCGCCGCGCGCTGGAGGTGCTCGCGATCGGCGCCCCGCTCACGCTGGCGCAGGTGGAGCGACTCGCTTCGCCGGAAGCGATCGAGGAGCTCGAGGACGGTGGGTTGGCGCGCATGACGTCCGGCCTGGGCGCACGTGTCGGTATGGAGCTGGCCCACCCGCTCTACGGCGAGGTGATCCTCGACGCCCTGCCCGGCTCCGCCGCTCGCCGGCTCCGCCGGACGGTGGCCGAGGTCCTCGCCCGCGACTGCGGGGACAACCAGTTCGAGCAGCTGCGGGTGGCCACCTTGTTACTCCAGGCGGGAACGGCCGACCCTGATCGGTTCCTGGCCGCCAGCCCACTCGCCCTGCGTCACGGCGCGCCTGAACTGGCCAATCGCCTGGCCGAGGCGGCCGGCGGTGGTCTGGACGGAGCGTTGAGCCTCGCGCGTGCGCGCAGCGCGATCGGCCGCTTCGACGACGTCGAGCCGATCCTGGCCCGGTACGAAAGGCGCGTATCACGCGCGTCGGCGACCGTCGCGGCCAGCTATGCGCAAACGCGGTTCCGGGCGCTGCTGCGCGGCGCCGGCGGAGGCGAGGCCGCACACGTGGTCCTCGACCGGATGGCCGATTGGCACAACGACCTCGACTGGCGGGCTCTGATCGCCGTCCAGCGCGCGTCCGCCGAGCTGTACCAGGGTGCCCCGGCGAGGGCCAGGGAGCACCTCCTGCCGTTCATGCACGCCGAGGGGCTGCGCCCCGATCGACGCTATGACCTGCTGATCATGGCGATCCTGGCGACATCGCGGCTGGGACTGGTCGAGGACCGAGCCGCGCTCGACCGCCGGCTGGAGCAGCTGGTGGCCACGTACGCCGACGCGCCCTGGGAAGCGGCGATCGGCGTCGTGCGGGTCGACGTGCTCTCCCATCTCAACGCCGGACCCGACCTGGACGCGATCGGCGCTCGCGCACAGCGCGCTCTGGGCGACGCCCGCGCCAGCGACGATCGGCAGCTGCAGGGGATGCTCGCCTACATACTCGGTGAGCTGATGCTGGTCCGGGGCCACGCCGCGCAGGCGCTGGAGCACTTCCAGACCGCGCAGGACGGCCTGACGCTCGGCGATCCCCTGAATGCGGCCGGCGAGGTGTTGCTGTCGATTGCCACCGCCCGCGCGCTGCTTGGCGAGCTGGAGGAAGCATGCCGGGCACTCGACGAAGCCGAGGCATTCATCGCCCGCCGTCCCGGGATGGGCCAGCGGCTCGCTCCCGCCGCGGCGCGGGCCAGAGCGATGATCGACGCCGCCGCCGGACGCGAGTCGGCCGCGAGGGACCAGCTCATCAGGCTCGCGCGGAGCGCCGGCGAAGACGTCGTCACCGAGGTCGAGGCGCTCTATGGCGCGCTTGGCCTGGGCGCCGACCCCAACGCGTGCGCCGATCGGCTCGCGATCCTGGCCTCAGGCGCCCAGGGTGAGATCGTCGGCCTGTTCGCCGCGCAGGCGCGCGCACTCGCCGGCGGCGACGTTGCGGCGCAGCTCGTGCTCGCCCAGCGCTTCGAAGCGGCGGGACTCGACCTGACGGCCGCCGAGGCGGCCGTTCGAGCTGCCGCGGCGGCGAGCCAGGACGGCCTCCACGACCTGTCCCGCCGCGCTGCCAGCCTCGCCGTGCGCTGCGCGACACGGTGCCCCGGCGTGCTGACGCCGGCGCTGCGCGTCCCGATCGACACTCCCGCCCTCACCGCACGCGAGCGCGAGATCGGCGTCCTGGCGGCGCGCGGGCTCAGCAACGCCGAGATCGCCGCCACGCTGGTCCTGTCCGTGCGCTCGGTCGAGACCTACGTGCTCCGCGTGTGCCGGAAGCTCGGCGTCAACAGCCGCACGCACCTGATCGAGGAACTCGGCGGGAGCGCCTGGCGGCCGCTGGACCGCCGCGCCGTCGCTCGCGCCCGGGCTACGCGGTGATCGGGCGGGTCAGCGCCTTCACGAACTCCTCCAGCTGATCGGTCCGCCAGCACTCGAACGCGGTGCAGTGCTTCTCGTAGGAGGCGATCACGCTGTCGCCGTAGTTCCAGTAGAGCCGCGGCTCGGGGTTCAGCCAGAACGTGCGCCCGGCGCGGGCCGTGATCGCGGCGAACACGTCGTCGCGCGGCGGACGGCCGTTCGTGCGGGCGTCGCCGAGCACGATCACGGTGGCACGCGGGTGCAGCTCGTCCTCGATCAGGGCGAGGAACTCGGTCCACACGCGGCCATAGTCGGTGTAGCCAGAGATGTCGGCGACCCCGGCGTCCTTGGAGACGGCCTCGCTCGCCTTGCGAAAGTCGCGCTCGCGCTCGAACACCTCCGTCACCTCGGAGATCCGCTCGATGAACACGAATGAGCGCAGCTTGCGAAACGCGTCGTGGAGCGCGTGGAGCACTGACAGGAAGAAGGTCGACGCGCTGGTGACCGACGTGGAGACATCGCACAGCACGAAGATCTCGGGCCGGCGCGGGCGCTGCGGGCGGAACTTCAGCTCCACCGGCACGCCACCGGTCTGCAGCGACGCGCGCATCGTCCGGCGGACGTCGACGTGGGCGTGGCGCTTGCGTCCCCGCAGCTCCTGGCCCTGAGTGGCCAGCCGGCGCTTGAGCTGGGCGACGACGCGATGGACCTGGGCCAAGTCCTGCGCGGGGCCGGTCGGGAGCGCGCGGTCGAGCTCGGTCAGCGGGCGCTTGGGCGGCAGCGTCGCCGTCCGCTCGATCAGGTCGCGCTCCAGCTCGCGCCGCAGCTGCTGCTCGAACTTGCGCAGCTGTTCGCGGGGGAGGCCGTCGCGACGGGGATCTGTTTCCGGGAGGTCCGGCTGCGGCTCGGTCCTCAGTCCGAGCGCCCGGCGGATCCGCTGCACGTCGACGCCGAGCACGCCGGATCCCTCGCCGCGGCCGAAGGCGGCGATCGCCAGGCGCGCCAGGTCTCTGATTGTCGCGTCGTTGCCGTCGCGCAGCGCGGCGGCGATCTGGCGACGCAGCTCGTCGAGGTCGACCTCCTGATCGGCGCCAAATTCGCCGCGTCCCTCGCCGACCTCCAGACGCGCGGCCTGCGCCTCGGCGGCGCGGAAGAAGAAGCGGTCGAACACGAGGTCGAACACGCGCCTGTCCTCCGGCGACTTGGCCAGCGTCGCGGCAAGTGTTTCCTTGAAGTCGGTCGACGCCCCCCATGGGACGTACTGCAGCGCAGCGAAGGCGTCGAGCAGCTCGCTCGTCCCGACGGCCATGCCCTCATCGCGGAGATCCTCGGCGAAGGCCAGCAGCTGGCCGTCGAACCCTCCCGGCGTCGGCTCGGGGATCCCGCCGTAGGAGTTCTTCGCGGCGGGCACGGCCGGGCTAGACGGCGCTCGGGTCCGAGCGCTCGAGCTTCACGCCGACCCGTGCCGCGACCGTGTCGAGGTCGGTGCGGTGCTTGACGATCACGCTCATCGTCTGCCGGAACGTCTCGGCATCGATATCGTCGGCGCCGAGCAGCAACAGCGCCCGCGCCCAGTCGATCGACTCGGCGATGCTCGGCGGCTTCTTCAGATCGAGCTCGCGCACCTCGTGGATCAGCTCCACCAGCTTGCGGGCGACGGTCTCATGGAGCTCCGGCGAGTGCAGGCGGACGATCTCCAGCTCATGCTCCAGGTCGGGGTAGTCGAGCCACAAGTACAGGCAGCGGCGCTTCAGCGCCTCGGTCAGCTCGCGCGTGTTGTTGGAGGTGAGCAGCACCACGGGGTGCGTGCGGGCCTCGATCCGGCCAAGCTCCGGGATGCTGATCTGGAAGTCGGAGAGCAGCTCCAGCAGCATCGCCTCGAACTCCTGATCGGTCTTGTCGATCTCATCGATCAGCAGCACGACCGGGTCGGGGCTGGCGATCGCCGTCATCAGCGGCCGGGCCAGCAGGAACTCCTCGCCGAAGATGTCCTCCTGCACGTCCTCCCAGCCGGCGTCACCGGCCTCCGCCTGAATCCGCAGCAGCTGCTTGCGGTAGTTCCACTCGTACAGCGCCTTGGCCTCATCGAGGCCCTCGTAGCACTGCAGGCGGACCAGCGTCCGATCGAGTAGTTTGGCCAGTGCCTTGGCCAGCTCGGTCTTGCCGACGCCGGCCGGTCCCTCCACCAGCACGGGCTTCCCGAGCTTGGTCGCCAGGAACGACACGAGCGCGGCAGACTCGGAAGGCAGATAGCCGACCTGCCTGAGTCCGTCGGTGACCTGTTCGACCGAAGCGGGCTGCTCGCTCATGCCTCAAATATAGGGTTCTACCCTCGTGCTCCTCCTTCTCGCCCTCCAACCCAGCCATCTGGGCCTGCTGAGCGCGGGCCTCGGACTGGGGTTCGTGGTGGGTGTGTTCGGCCACATCATCAAGTCGCGGCCGGTGATCATCCTCGGCATCCTGATCGTCGGAGCGATCAGCACCTACTTCGTGGTGTTCACGATGGTGCCGTCGAATTAGCGCCGCCGTGCGCCGAGAGTGCGACATGTTCGTGCCAGCTTTGTGAAATTGGCCGCGAACGGGGGCATCCGGTCCTCGTCGGGTGGAACATCCGGCCCATGCCGACCGTCCAGACGTCGTTAACCGGGCACTCGACCGTTCCCACGGATCGAGTGCCCGCTCCGTGTCGTGTACGCGCCGCTGGCGGAATCTCGATCTGCGGACGGGCTCGAGTGCCCGGAAACCGACGTGTCTGACGCCGTCGACATCGCCATCGGGGCGATCGCCGATCGCCAGCGCGGCGTCATCACGTACGCGCAGCTGATCGCGGCCGGTCTCGACCGCCACGCGATCGCACGCCGCGTCCGCTGCGGCCTGCTCCGGCCGGTGTTCCGCGGCGTGTACCTGGTTGGACACGGCGTCCCGGCGCGCCATGCAATCGAGACGGCGGCACTGCTGTGCTGCGCGCCGGACTCGCTGCTCAGTCACGCCACGAGCCTCGCGATGTGGGGCCTGTACGAGTCGGTCACGGGCGCTCCGATCGACGTCACCGTGATCGGCCGCAACTGTGCGGCGCATTCGGGCATCAACCTGCACCGCACGCGCACGCTGCAGCGCCTCGACATCTCACGCAGGTTTGGGCTCTCGCTCACGAGCCCGGTCCGCGCGCTCCTGGAGAGCGCGTCGATCGTGGCCACGCGCGATCTGGAGCGCGCCGTCGATGAGGCGCTGGCGCTGAAGCTCGTCACCCGACCGGGGCTGCTGGCGGTCATCGAGCGCTATCCCGGGCAGCGCGGATGCGTGGTGCTGCGCGAACTGGCCGATCCCGGCCGCGGCAGCCAGATCACGAAGCAGGAGGCCGAGGAGCGATTCCGCGTCCTGCTGCACAAGGCCGGAGCACCGCCCTCGGAGAGCAACGTGTGGATCGGCCATTACAAGGTCGACCGCGTGTGGCGGGCGCAGCGGGTGATCGCCGAGATCGACAGCATGCAGTTCCACCGCGACATCGACCGCTTCGAGATCGATCACCGGCGCGAGCAGGACCTGAAGCTGATGGGCTATGAGGTCGTGCGCTTCACGCGCCGCCAGGTGATGTTCGAGCCCGAGTACGTGATGTTCCGCCTCGGGCTGGCGTTCAGTCCTGCGCTGGTCCGCGATGCGGCGTGATTCTCAGCGGTCCTCGGGTGGGAGGCGCCGGCGCCGCCGCGGGGCGGGGAGCGTCTCGGTCTGGTCGGCGTTGCCCTCCTCGATCCGGCGTATCTCGTCCTCGATCCCGTGCGTCCCGTGCTGGCTGACCTCCTCGCCGTAGCTCCACCCGGCCGGCGTGTCGGCCGTGCGGGGCGTCGCCGGCGCGCCGCCGCTGTCGTCGCCGGGCCGCGCGGTGAGCCACCCGACGGGCCGCTCGGGCGGCTCGCCAGCGGCGTGCGGGGCTTGCGCCACGGGCGTGACGCGCTGGGCTCGCGGGGGTCGCGGGGCTCGCTGGGCTCGCGCCGCGGGCGTGACGCCCCCGCTCCCGCCCCCGCCCCCGCCATTGCGCTCGGGCTCACCCGGCAGCGGCGGCTCGGGGGTGTGGGCGCGGCGGATCTGTCTTCCGGCGTAGGCGAGCAGCCCGGCGATGACCAGCGCGACGAAGATGCCCCACTCGATCCCCCAGGTGGTCGCGAGCTGGCCCTTGCTGCTCGTGCCCTGCTTGTCGAAGATCCGCCACACGACGAGGCAGCAGGTCCAGCCGCCGGCGAGCATGATCACCCAGCCGTCCCCGCCCGGCAGGTGAAAGGCACGGCCCTCGGCACGTTGGAACAGCAGCGTCAGGACGCCAACAGCGACGAGCAGCACGGCCGCCTCGACGAACGAGAACGCCCCCCAACCAGTGACGGAGTCGCTCGCCGACAGCAAGCGGGTCGTCTTGTCGGTGGCGATCACCGTCTCCTGGTACCAGGGCAGGAACAGCGTCACGAACAGTCCCAGCGACGCTCCGGCCGCGAGCCGGCGCTCCGAAGGAAGGGTCCGAAAGGCGTGAATCACGCGGCCGGCGACGCCGCCGCCGCGGCGGGCGAGGCCGGCGGCATGGCCGGCTGCACGGTCACCCTGGGGCACACTCCGATTGTAGGCGCCGGCCCCCCGGCAACGGCACGGTGCCGGGCCCTCCGCGTCGGCTACAGGATCGGGATGTCCTGCACCTCAGCGGGCGCAGCGCGGCGCTGTTCGATCCGCTCCAGGTACCAGTCGATCAGCGCCCGGACGGCCAGCAGCAGCTCGCGTACGGCCTCGCCCAGCCGGCGCTGGAGATCGGGCGGGATCAGATCGCGCAGCGAGCGGACGAGCTGGACCAGCGTGTCGACGTCGCCGTCGGGGATCGGGCCGCCCCGGCCGGCGCTCGAGTCGGGGGCCGCCCACCCGGCCGCGGGCGGTTGGTGGTCGGCTGGGCCCTCGTCGGCGGGATCGCCGGCGACGTTGCCGATCCCGCGCGCGGCGGCCCCGGCCGCCTCGGCGATCAGCCGCTCGGCCGCCTCAGAGGCACGGCCGAGGCGTTGCTCCAGCGCGCGCAGCGCCTGCTCGGCGTTGCCCGCCGGCTGTTCGGACCCGGCGGACGGCGCGCCACCGGTGGGCTGCTGGGCGCCCGTCTCGGGGTCGCGGCTGTCGTCGGGATTGTCATTCGCCGCCATCGAAGCTCACCTCCAGCGCCCCCTCCTCGAACCTCGCCCCGCTCGGCTTCAGGTTGGCCAGCGCGGGCGGCAGCATGATAGTGCGCCGCTGTCCGCCGACTCCGACGATCAGCTCCATGCCGATCTTCTTCAGCGAGATGTCGTGCTTCTCGACGAACGGCAGCGCCAGGCGCAGCCGTGCATGCCCGTCGTCGACGATCAGCTCCTGCGTGAGCGAGTCATACAGCACGGCCGCGGGGTCGTGGCCGCCCTCGCCGAACAGCGCCTCGGCCAGCCGGTCGAGCATCTCAGGCCCGAGCACCTCCTGGTCGAAGTACGGGGCGCACAGGACGGGCACCGGCGCGAAGGCGGAGCGTACGAGCGCGAGGTGCTCCTCCTGGAGCTGACGCCACTGCGCGAAGTACTCGCCGACCTGGTCGGGGAAGATCCGGTTCACGAGGACGGCGTCGGTCACGAATCCGTACAGATTCAGGTAGGTGAAGGTGCGCATCGCCTCGCCGATCACCATCTTGTCCGGGGTCATCACCAGCCGGATCGTCGAGCAGCTGCGGTCGCGGAGGATCTCGTTCATCTCGATCAGGTTCTTCGACAGCCGCTGGATGTCGGCGAATACGGCTTGGGTGGGCAGCTGGATGTCGAGCAGCGAGCGGGCGATCGGGCGCGCCGCGGCGAGGATCTGACGCTCCATCGGGAACACCTTCTCGATCCACCAGCGAGCGACGTCGGGGAACGACAGGAGCCGGAGCGTCTCCCCGGTCGGCGCGCAGTCGACGACGATCGCGTCCCACTCTCCGGATCGGTGCTGCGTCTGGAGGCGCAGCAGCGAGAACAGCTCGTCCATCCCCGGCGGGACGGTCAGCTCCTCGGCCGAGATCCGGTCGACGCCGCGCTCGATCAGCAATTCTCCGAGCCACGCCTGGACGCCGGCCCAGTGGTGCTCCATCTCATCCTGGGCCTGGACCTGCTGCCCCCACAGGTGCTCGCCGGCGCGCGACGGCTCTGGGCCGAGCTCGGCGTCGAGCGACTCGGCCAGGCTGTGGGCCGGGTCGGTGGAGAGGACGAGCGTCCGCATCCCCGCGGCGGCGCAGCGGCGCGCCGTGCACGCGGCCACCGAGGTCTTGCCGACGCCGCCCTTGCCCGTGTAGAGAATCGTGCGCGTCGGCATCGAGCCGCGAGCTTACTTCGTGACCCTCAACGTTCCGACGACGCGGTGGAAGTTGCCGGCGAGATCGGTGGCGGCCAGGCGCAGCTGGTAGCGCCCGGCGCGCGAGAGCGCGGGAATGGTGAACTGATCGGCGCCGTAGGGGAAATCGGCGCTCGTCTCGAACACCGTCCCCGCCCCGTCGGCCACGACGACGCCGACGTGCGAGTACTTCGACAGCCTGAAGCGCAGCTCGAACGGCGCGCGGCGCTTCGCCGTCAGCGTCAGCTGGGTCAGGGCGGGCGGCGTGTGCAGGTCGGCGGTGAAGTCCGACGCGGTCGTGCAGTACACCGGAGCCTGAGTCCGCTGGCAGAGCTGCTGGAGGAAGCCGGTCACGAGCTGGTGGTAGGAGAGCGTGTCCTCCACGCCGGGCTGATACAGCGACCAGGCACCGGTGTTGAAGCGGGGGACCTCCGCCTCGGCCTCGGCGTTGCCGGCCGCGAACAGCTGAGCCGCCACGGGATCGCCCGACACGTGGGCGTAGTCGTACAGGCCGATCAACGCCTGCAGGAACGCGTTGATGATCGATGCGCCCGGGGCGAACGAGTACTGCAGAAAGCGCCGTCCGAGGGGCGTCGACACCGACACGCCGACCGGCGGGCCGCCGCTCAGCACCGGCAGGATCTGATGGGCCAGCGTCAGGTACATCGAGTTGCCGGTCGCCTTCTCAGCGCGCGTGAGCGCCTCGATCGCCGTCCCTTCGGTCATCGCGCTGATCCACGGCGGGCTGCCGCCGTCGAACCGGAAGTAGTACTCCCAGGCCAACCCGCCGACCCGCCGAACGGCCAGCGGGATCAGCTCGCCCAGGAGCGAGACCATCGCCGGGTAGTCGGCCTTGCCCGCCGTGTACAGCCCGTCGGCCTTGCCGAAGTTGGCCAGCTCCTGCAGCTCGATCCCCTGTCCCGGGTAGTACTCCCACACGAGCCGCGAGCCGGTGAACTCGACGCGCTCCTCAGCCCCGAGCAGCGGACCGCTGCCCCACCACTGGCGGTTGCGCTCCAGCGTCAGGAACAGCGCGGGGAGCCGTCCGGCGGTCATCGCCCCGGCGCCGGCGATCGCGTTCAGGTTGGCGACGACTGCGCCCAGCTCCAGCCGCCGGGTGCCGGACAGGTGCGACAGGGTCCCCGCCGCCTGGCGCAGGTCGCCGCGGTCGTGGGCGTAGACGGCGGGGGTGATCGCGCCGTCACGCCGCAGCGCCAGCAGCACGCTCGCCGGCGTGCGCTTGCCGCGCGGCTGTGCGTAGGCGCGCGCAGCGTGGGTGAGCGGCCCGCCGGCGGGCGTCAGTGCCGCCACCGGCAGGAAGCGGTCGTTCTCGACGCGCGCATGGCCACTGGGTGCCAGCACGATCACCCGCGCGGCCAGCGCTCCGGCCGGAGCCAGACAGACGCTCGATACGGCGGCGACGATAATCGCGGCCAGCCTGCGAATGGCCATGATGTTCCTAACCGCCGGGTCCGCCGGAGTTGCGCTGGCCTCCGGCGCGGCGGCTACAACGAGTTACTCGTCGACTGGCTCGTCGGCCGACTCGTCCTGGTCCTCGTCGAGCTCGTCGGCCTCGTCCAGCTCCTCCTCCTCGGCCAAGCTCGGCGAGTGGTGGACCTGGAAGGCCTCCAGCAGCTCGTCGCGGCGGCGCTCGTCGACCGGCACCTCGTCGGAGATCATCACCCACTCCGCGCCCTCGTACTCCTCGAAGTCGAAGATCTCGGCGTCGAGCTCCGGCGAGTCGTCGACGATCATCAGGATCTCGGTCTGCGGGTTGAAGTAGGTGCCCGGCCGGTTGACCAGGTCGTCCAGCTCGACACGTCGCGGATCGGCCATCAGCAGGCAGCCTATCGAGAACCTCAGGTCAGACGGGCGACCTCACGCTCGACCTCCGCCGCGACGTCGAGCGGAGGCTTGCCGTGGCGGACGAGACGGTAGTTGCGCGCCACCACCAGCTCGCGGATCTCGGCGCGCAGCGCGTCGTCGATCGGGCTCGCCGTCGGGGTGACGAGCCGCCGGAGCTCCTGCTCGACGTCGATTGGGGCCTCGCCGCGCCGCGCCCGCCGGGCGTTGCGGGCCTCCAGGAGCTGGCGGATCTCGTCGTCGCGCTCGGCCAGCTGAGCCGGGGAGGCGGGCGTGCGCTCAGTCCGAAAGTCGCGCTCCAGCACCAGCGCGTTCTTGCCGTACTCGTCCCACGTCTTGCCCGTGCCGACGAGGGCCAGGAAGGCGACGACGATCCCGACTCCGCACACGATCCAGATCATGTACTCGAACGCCGACTGCATCACCTAAGTGTTGCGCACGGCGCAGGGCGCCGGGAAGCTCGATGCCGATTCGTCGCGGGGGCGTAATCAGCTACCCTTCATGGGGTATTGACTGACTAGTCAATCTAGTGAGCGCCAGAGGATGAAAGCAGGAGAAAACCATGGTTGATTTCACGCTGAACGATGAGCAGAAAAGCATGCGCGAGATGGCGCATGAGTTCGCCGAGAAGGAAATGCGGCCGGTTGCCTGGGAGTACGACCGGGACGCCACCTGGCCCCAGGAGATCATCAACAAGGCGTGGGAGCTCGGGCTGATGAACAGCCACCTGCCCGCCGAGTACGGCGGTCCGGGGCTCGGCTTCCTGGACGGCGCGATCATCGAGGAGGAGATCGCCTGGGGCTGCTCGGGCATCGGCACCTCGATCTCGTGTAACGGGCTGGCCACCGCGCCGATCATCCTCGGCGCCTCCGAGGAGCTGAAGAAGGAGTACCTCGGGCGCCTCGCCGAGGCCCCGCTGCTGGCCTCGTTCTGCCTGACCGAGCCGGACGCCGGCTCCGACGTGTCGGGGATGAAGACGACAGCCACCCGCAAGGGCGACAAGTGGGTCATCAACGGCTCCAAGTCGTTCATCACCAACGGCGAGTACGCCAACTACTACACGGTCTACGCCAAGACCGACAGGGAGGCCGGCCATCGCGGCATCTCGTGCTTCATCGTCCCGCGTGAGAACGGCGTGATCGTCGACAAGCACGAGGACAAGATGGGGCAGCGCGCCTCCAATACCGCCGCGATCACCTTCCCCGAGGTCGAGATTCCGCTCGACCATCTGGTCGGCGAGGAGAACAAGGGGTTCAAGCTGGCAATGATGACGCTCGATCGGACGCGTCCCGGTGTGGCCGCGATGGGCGTCGGCGTCGCGCGCGCCGCCATGGAGATGGCGATCGAGTACTCCAAGGAGCGCGTCCAGTTCGGCGTGCCGATCGCGATGCACCAGGCGATCCAGTTCATGATCGCCGACATGGCCACGAAGGTCCACCTGAGTCGCCTGGCCACGTGGAACTCGGCCATCCTGCTCGACCAGGGCAAGCGCAACACGCTCGAGTCCTCGCACGCCAAGCGCTTCGCCGCGGACTCCGCGATGGAGGTCGCCACCGACGCCGTCCAGGTGTTCGGCGGGTACGGCTTCATCAAGGAGTACAAGGTCGAGAAGTTCATGCGCGACGCGAAGATCCTCCAGCTGTACGAGGGCACGGCGCAGATCCAGCGCCTCGTGATCGCGCGCGAGACGCTGCTTCCTCGCCACATCGAGGAGCCGGCCGCCGCGCACGCGTAGGCACCACCCGCCGAAGGGCCGCCTCCGGGCGGCCCTTTCTTTACGCTGCGAGGTGTGAGCGTCAGGACCACCCGGCAGCGCCTGCGCCACGCCCCGGCGCTGTACCGAAAGCACTTCGCCGACTGCCGGCGCGAGCGCCAGTTCCTCAGCGCCACCTCGTTCTTCTTCACGTTCGTCACGGTCCGGGTGATCACCCACTCGATCCGCGCCGGGATCGGCCCGTTTCGCAACATCACGCCGGGCGGCCGTCACATCCACCACATGACCTTCGGGATCACAGGGCTGCTGGCGGTCGGCTATCTGTGGATGCTGGAGTTCGGCATCAACGCGTCCGACCGCGCCGGCTCGCGGGCGACCTCGATCGCCTACGGCGCCGGCGCCGCCTTGACGCTCGACGAGTTCGCGCTGTGGCTGAACCTGCAGGACGACTACTGGACCCAGCAGGGGCGGGAGTCGATCGACGCCGTCGTCCTGTTCGGCACGCTGCTGACGATGGGGCTGCTGGGCAAGGACTTCATCCGCGAGCTCGTCGCCGTCGGCCGCCGCGTGTAACGGCGCGACGCGCGCTCAGCCGAACAGCGGCAGCTTGCGGCGGCGGGCCAGCCGGTCCATGCCGTGCTGGATGCTCGTCCGCACGCGCTCGTAGGCGGCCTCGACGTACTCCTCGTCACCGGCCAGCTCGGGGTCGGATCCGAGCACGATCGGCTCCTGGAAGGCGGTGCGGATCTTCGTCGGCAGCGGCAGCTCGGGCAGCAGCGCCGGCGAGATACCCCACGGGATCTGAAAGGCGATCGGGAACATCTTCAGCCGGGCGACCTTGTCGAGCCGCAGCGCCGAGGCCAGGCGGCGCCCGGTGGCCAGCACGGGCATCGAGTCCGGTCCGCCGACGGTGGCGATCGGGACGATCGGAACACCGCAGCGGATGGCCAGGCGGACGAAGCCCCTGCGGCCGGCCAGGACGGCCTCATCGCGCTGGGAGAAGTGCCGCAGCGAGTCCCGCTCACCGCCCGGCCACAGCACGACGTCATGCCCGGCCTTCAGGGCGCTGGAGATGCTGTCGGCCGAGGCGGGCAGGACGCCCATGCGGCGGAAGTAGGCCCCGACTCCCGGCAGCGCCATCAGCGCGTCGTGGGCGGTGCCGTGCAGCGTGCGCGAGCGGCCGAAGTGACGCCACCACTGGAAGCCGACCGTCCACGCGTCCCACACGAACGGCGCGCCCGAGTGAATGCCGATCAGCAGCGCCGGCCCCGGGGGGATCTCCTCCCAGCCTTCGACCTCCATCCGGAACCACAGATCCATCAGCGGGTTCCAAAAGTACTTCTGGCGCTCCATGAACTCCCAGTCGGGTCCGTCGAGCGACCAGTCGCCGGCCCGCTCGGCCACCCAGCCGGCCAGCCCGTCGCGCGTCTCGTGCCGCTGCGCGGTGCTCTGCACCTGCTCCTCCTCTCGGGTCTCTCTCCCTATGAGACCTACCCGGGAGCGGAGGAGTTCAACATCGCCGGGGGCGACGGTTCACTCGGTGGAGCTGAACTCCCAAATGGCGATGCCGAGCATCACGAGGCCGAGCGCGACGATCACGCCCGCCTCCAGCAGGGCGGGCACGTGCCAGCCCCACCAGGTGACGCCGGGATCGAGCGCGTGCCGGGCCAGCGGCGAGATATGCAGGTGGCTGAAGATCAGCCGCCGCATCGGGTCAACGGCGTAGGTGAGCGGGTCGAGGCGATTGAGGACCGTCAGCCAGCCGGGCAGCCCGGAGGCGGGGAACAGCGAGCCGGAGATGAAGAACATCGGCATCACGATCATCTGCATGACGCCCATGAACGACTGCATCTGCTTGATCCGGATCGCCACCATCACGCCGAATGCCGTGATCGTGAAGGCCAGTAGCAGCTGCAGTCCGAACACCCCGAGGATCAGCAGCGCGTTGTAGGGGACGTGCACGAGGCCGGCGATGCATAGGACGATGACCCCCTGGAAGGCGGCCACCGTGGCACCGCCGAGGCACTTGCCGATCACGATCGAGCTGCGGCGGATCGGCGCGACCATCATCTCGCGCAGGAACCCGAATTCCCTGTCCCAGACGATCGAGGCGGCCGAGAACATCGCGGTGAACATCACCGACATGCAGAGGATGCCCGGGTAGATGAACGTCTTCAGGTTGACGCCGTGGGTCCCTGCGCTGGAGAGCTGCTGCAGGCCGGAACCGAGCACGAACAGGAACAGAAACGGCTGCACGAGCGACGTGGCGATCCGTATCCGGTCGTTGGCGAAGCGGATCAGCTCGCGCCGCCAGACGATCTTGATCGCGCGCAGCTCGGAGGCGGCCGTGCGCTTCGGCACGCTGACGCGGACGACCTGAATGTCGTCGGCGCGCGGCGCGTCCGCTGTCGGCTGCGTGGTGGTACTCATGAGAATCGCCGCCCTGGCGATTCTCGCCAGGTAATCCCTGCCACGCGATTACCCCTCATCGGCGGGCGCCTCCGCCCATTACCTGGAGCATCATCCGGTTGCGGTTCTTCGACATGTCCTCCTCGGCGTCTCTGATGGTGCTGCCGGTGTGGGACATGAACACGTCATCGAGCGTCGGGCGGGAGACGCTGACCGAGCGGATCGGCAGTCCGAGCTCGGCGAACAGCCGGGGGACGAACTGCTCGCCGGACTCGACGCCGAAGGTGACGGCGCCCTCCGCGATCCGCGCTTCGACGCCGAAGCGCTCCCTCAGCGCGGCGATCGCCGCCTCGTCGTCGTCGACGTGGATCGTGACCCGGTCGGTGCCGACCTGCGCCTTCAGGGTCTCGGGCGGATCGAGCGCGACGATCTGACCGTGGTCCATGATCGCGATCCGGTCGCACCACTCGGCCTCGTCCATGTAATGGGTGGTCATGAAGATTGTGATCTCCTCGCGCTCCTTCAGCTCCCGGATGTAGGTCCAGATCGAGCGGCGGGTCTGCGGGTCGAGACCGATCGTTGGCTCGTCGAGGAACAGGACGCGCGGCGAGTGCATCAGCCCGCGGGCGATCTCCAGGCGGCGGCGCATGCCGCCCGAGTACGTTCCGACGACGCCGTCTCGGCGGTCCCACAGCCCGACCATCTTCAGCAGCTGCTCCATCCGCGGCGCCACCAGGTCGGACTGGACGCCGTACAGCTCGGCGTGCAGCCGCAGGTTCTGGATGCCGGTCAGGTACCCGTCGAGGGTCGGGTCCTGGAACACCAGGCCGATGTTGCGGCGGACATCGTCGCGCTCGGTGACGACGTCGTGGCCGGCCACGCGCGCCGACCCAGACGTCGGCTTGGCCAGCGTGCACAGCATGTTGATCGTCGTCGACTTGCCGGCGCCGTTGGGGCCGAGGAAGCCGAACACCTCGCCTGTGGCGACCTCGAAGTCGACGCCGCGGACGGCCTGCACCTCGCCGAAGGTCTTGGTCAGCGACCGCACCTCGATGGCCGGGACGCTCCGGCCGCCGGACTCTGCCGGGCGGCCGGAGTGGCTTCCGTCGCTGGTCAGGCTCGTCATCGCGCACACGTTACGCGGTTACTCACCTGGTTCTGTGGCGGGATCGTCGCCCGTCTGCTCCTCCTCGGCGGCGTCGGGCGCCTCCTCGGCGAGGATCCGGTACAGCGACCGGCGGGCTTCATCGAGCACCTCCATGGCCTGGGCCCACTGCTGCTCGTCGCCGACCTGGACGACCTGGAAGGCCGCCTTGCCGAGCCCGAACACGAGCGAGCGGAGGTCGTGGAGGTTCTTGACGCCGGCGCCCTCGCCGTCGGCGGGGTCCCACGGCGGGGCCTGATCGCCGCGCTCCTGCAGATGCGCGCGGCCCGCGTCGGTGATCTCGAACGAACGGCCGCTGTCCTGCGTCGTCGGGCGGACGAGTCCCTCGTCCTCGAGCTGCGACAGCGCCGGGTACACCGAGCCGGGGCTCGGGCGCCAGCGACCGCCGCTGCGCTCCTCGATCGTCTGCATCATCTGGTAGCCGTTGCGGGGCTCCTCGGCGAGCAGCATCAGCAGCGCCAGGCGAACATCGCCTCGGCGACGGCGGCCTCGGCCGCCACCGAACGGGCCGCCGCGCCATTCGGGCCCGCCCGCTCCGAAGCCCCCACCGCCGCCGCGCGGGCCGAAGCCGGGTCCGCCCGGACCCCGTCCGAACTCCTCATAGCGCCGGCCGCCCCCGCGGGGACCCCGGTGCTCCTTGTTCATCCACCAGCCCAATCCGGGCTGGCATCCGCCAATCGCATAGCTGCTCATGGCATTCTCCTTCGTTGGGACTATCTTGATAGCTCAAAGATATATCGCTACCGTCGAGATGTCAAGAATCCCCCGCGGGGCGGTTCGCAGTTCAGGCATGGCGGCGGTGCTCGCTCGACCGCCGGTGAGTTCGCGTGGGCTAGTCGCCGCCGAACGGCGGCCCGCCGCGGCGCGAGCGCACCCAGTCGGCGAACTGCTGGCCCTTCTCGCCGACCTGCTGTCCAAGGTTGTTGAAGTTCTCGGCCGCCTCACGGAAGATCGCCTTGAAGCGCTCGGTGTAGAACTCGACGGCGTCGCCCGCCTCGGCGCGGACGTCGTCGGGCTGGTCCCGGGTGCGATATTCGCCGCGCTGGATGCGGTCGTAATCGCCGGCCTTCACCCAGGCCATCACCTCCGAAACGCGGATCACCGCGTTTGAGTGGGTCCGGCCGAGCTCGCTGAGGAACCGGCGCAGACGGTCGCTGGAGTCGTCCCAGCTCTGGTACTCCATGGCCTGCGCCAGGAACGCGTCGAGGTTCAGCTGCGCGGCGGGCATCCCGCCGGCGGTGACCATCAGCAGGCTGCAGACGATCCTCGGGTCGCGCACGGCGAGCACGGCGGCGCGGTCGCAGCTCAGCTCAGCCGCGCGATACCACTCCGACAGGACCGCGGCAACGGCGCGGAGCGGAAGGCCGATCATCGGGATGCTTCGCCCACCGTTGATCAGGATGTTCAGCACCGTCATGTAGGTGAGGTGGTCGGACAGGACGTGACCGGCCTCGTGACCGATTAAGGCGCGCTGCTCACCCGGCCCCAGGCGCGAGAGCAGCAGCGAGTCGATGACCATCAGCGGGTTCTTGGTCCCGATCACCACGCCGCCGCCCATCACCCCGGGCGCGACGTACAGGTCGTTCAGCTCCCCCAGGTCCATGATCCGCGTGACATGGCGGTGAGAGGACCACAGCTCCGGCAGCTGGGCCTCGCCGACCTTCACGGCGTTGCCGAGATAGTGCTGGCGCAGCGCCTTCTCGTAGCGCCACTCCAACAACTTGCGCACGACCGTGTCGAGCATCGGGATCGCCTTCAGCGCGGCGGTGGCGGCGCGGTCGGCGGGGTGCTCGTATGCCTTGGCCGAGATGTTCGGGTAAGGCCGCAGCTCCTCGAGTTCGGAATCCGCCATGCGCTATCTCCGCACAATAGCCGGAGCGCAAGGGATAATCGCCGCCATGTCGCCATCCGCGGGCCCAGGGTCGCTCGACCCGATCGTTGGCGACCTCCGTCGCTCGGGCCTCGTGACCCTCCGCGACGAATTGCTGACCCACTGATGCGCACGGTCGAGGCGGTGATCACCGCGCCAGGCACCGTGGAGGATGCCGAGCGCGCCTGGTATGACACGGATCGGTGGCAGGACTGGAACGACGGCTTCGAGTCGGTCATCGAGATCAGCGGCGGGTGGCCCGAGGCCGGCGGGCAGATCCGCTGGCGCTCGGTGCCGGCGGGGCGGGGCGACGTTACTGAGCTGGTGGTCGAGCACGAGCCCGGCTCGGGGCAGGTCGTCGAGATCCAGGACGAGACGAGCACCGGCCGCCAGACGGTGACGTTCGAGGCGGCGCAGGGCGGCGTCGAGGTGGCGGTGACGCTGGAGTACCGGATCACCAAGCGCACTCCGATCACGCCGGTGTTCGAGCTGTTGTTCGTCAGCCGCGCCATGCGCGCCTCCCTGCAGGAGACGCTGCACCGGTTCGCGGTCGTGCTCGGCTCCGGTCAATAGACTCGGCCCGGCAGATGTTCGTGTTCAAGGCCGCAGTCGTCGGTGCCGGGACAATGGGCGGCGATATCGCCTACGCGATCGCCGACGCCGGCATCCCCGTCGTGCTGATGGACCTCGGCCCCGAGCCGGTTGACGCGGGCATCGCCCGGGCGCGGTCGACCTGGCAGGCCCGCGTCGATGCCGGCAAGCTCGACGCCGATCAGGTGGAGCAACGGGTCGCCCTGATCACCGGCGCCAGCGACCTCGGCGGCTTCGGCGACGCCGACTTCGTGATCGAGGCGGTGCCCGAGCGCCTCGATGTGAAGCAGATGGTGTTCGCCGAGCTCGACGCCGCCACGCCCGGCCACGCCGTGCTGGCCTCGAACACGTCGGCGCTGTCGATCAGCGAGATTGGCGAGGCGACAGCGCGTCCCGACAAGGTTGTCGGCTTTCACTTCTTCTACCCGGCCTCGACCGCCCGCCTGATCGAGGTGGTCGAGGGTGAGTACAGCTCGCCGGAGACGGTGCGCGACGCGGTGAACTTCGCCCAGACGATCCGCAAGACGCCGATCCGCTGCGGCGAGGCGCCCGGGTTCGTCGTCAACCGGATCCTCACCGCCGCGGCCTCGGAGTTATTCCGCGCGGTCGATCAGTCCGGTGTTTCGCTGGCCGATGTCGATGAGCTTGTGGTCGGCGCGAAGGCGTCGGTAATCGGCCCGTTCCGCCTCGCCGACCTGCTCGGGCTCGACACCGTGCTGCACGTCGCCGAGCACCTGCAGGAGTCCTACGGCGAACGCTTCCATGTCTCCGAGGCGATGCGCGAGCGGGTGGCCGATGGCCGCCTCGGCCGCAAGAGCGGGAAGGGCTTCTATGAGTACGACAGCTGACCCGGCGCTGCTCGAGCGCTACACGCTGAAGGCGTTCGTCGAGGCGTGCCTGGTGCTGGAGGAGGGCGTCGCCTCGATGAAGGACATCGACGTGGGAATGATGGCCGGGGCGGGCGCCAAGGTGCCGCCGTTCGCCGGCGCCGATCGGCTGGGGCTGGACGTGCTGCTGGGACTGCTGGAGCGTGCCGCGGTCGACTGGGGCGACGATTTCGCCCCGCCGGTGACGCTGCGCCGACTCGTCGCCCAGGGGCGCACCGGCGTTGGCGCCGGACAGGGCTTCTATCCGTACCCGCGGCCCGATGCCGGCTGGGAGGAGCGGCCGGTGAAGCTGGAGCGCCGCGAGAACGTGGCGATCGCCTGGCTCGACCGCCCGCCCGCCAACTCGATCTCACCCGACGTCGTCGAGACCCTTGTCTCGCTGTGGGCCGAGGTCGTCTCCGACGGACGCACGCGAGCGCTGGTGTTCGCGTCGGCCAACCCGATGCTGTTCTGCGCCGGCGCCGACATCAAGGCGTTCACGCAGATGGACCCCGATGGAGCGCGCGCGCTGGCACGCTCGATGCATGGGCTGCTGCGCGAGTTTGAGCGCGCCTCGGTCGTGACGATCGCCGCGGTGAACGCGCTGGCCTTCGGGGGCGGCTGCGAGCTGGCGATGGGCTGCGACTTCCGCATCGCCGCCGACTCGGCCAGCTTCGGGCAGCCGGAGATCGACCTCGGTCTGGTCCCCGGCTTCGGGGGCACCCAGCGGTTGCCGCGGCTCGTGGGGGAGGCCAAGGCGCTGGAGATGAACCTCACCGGGCAGCCGATCGGCGCCGACGAGGCCTACGACCTGGGGTTGGTGACGCGGCTCGTGCCCGACCACGAGCTGCTGGACACCGCGCTGAACTGGGCCCGCGGCCTGGCCGGGAAGGCGCCGGTGGCGGTGGGTCAGATCAAGCAGCTGTCGGCGGTCGGCGACCTGGACGCCGGTGTGCTGGCCGAGCAGGAGGCGTTCGGCTCGGTGTTCGGCAGCGCGGACGCGGCCGAGGGGATCGCGGCGTTCCTGGCCAAGCGGGCGGCCCGCTTCACCGGGCAATGAGGTGGAACTCGCTGGCGCGAGTTCCATTGGGAGTTTTGCTGGCGCAAAACTCCCGGGCTCCGTCGTGATCGGTGGCGAGGCGGAGCGTCTCGCCGGGCTGATTCGCGACGCCGGGTCGGTGGTGGCGTTGACGGGCGCGGGCATCTCGGTGCCGTCGGGGATTCCCGACTTCCGTTCGCCCGGCACGGGTCTGTGGGAGAACGTGAACCCGATGGAGGTGGCGCACATCGACGTCTTCCGCCGCGACCCCGAGCGGTTCTGGCACTTCTACGGAGCGCGCTTCCAGACGCTGGAGGACCGCGAGCCGAACGGGGCGCACGCGGCCCTGGTGACGCTGGAGCGAGCGGGCGTCCTCGACGCCGTCATCACCCAGAACGTCGACCGCCTCCACGAGCGCGCCGGGACCCGGGAGCTGATCGAGGTGCACGGCACGATCGCGCATTCATCCTGCCTGCGCTGCGGCACACGGTTTGAGATCGCCGATGTGCAGCGGCGCCTGGACCTCGACCCGCAGGGGGTGCCGCGCTGCGACTGCGGCGCTGCGCTGAAGCCCGACGTCGTGCTGTTCGGCGAATACCTACCGGCCGACGCGCTGGCCCGCGCCGAACGGCTCGCCCAGGGCGCCGACCTGCTGCTCTGCATCGGCTCCTCACTGGAGGTTTACCCGGTCGCCGCGCTGCCCGAGCTGACGCTGTCGGCCGGGGGCCGGATCGCGATCCTCACCCAGGGCCCGACCACGCTCGACGGCCAGGCCGCCGTGCGGATGGGCGGCGATATCGTCGACGAGCTCCAGGCCGTGCTCGCCGCTCTGAAGCTGTAGCGGTCAGGCGTTGAGCACGGCGCGGGCGCGCAGGAGCGCCTCGATGCGGCGCAGGGCCTCGGCGAGGAACGCTTGGGCATCGTCGGGGAGGGGACCCTCCAGCGCCAGCTGGGCGATCTGGGCGGCGCCTTCGCGCATATCGCCGATGTCGGCCAGGCGCCTCTCCAGCCGCGGCCCGTGGGGATCGACCGAGACCTCCGCGATCGTGGCGTCCAGCGCGATCAGTACCTGAAGGGCGGCCTCGCGGGGGCGGCCGGAGTCGAGGTCGAGCCGGCCCCGTAGCGCGAGCTCCTCGCACACGAGGCGCTGCTCGCGGCCGTTCAGTACGGCCGCCAGATGGGCCTGGGGCGTCAGGACCTTGGCGCGCGATTGGCGCCCGAGCTTCTCCAGAAGCTCCAGGGCATCGGTCCACAGGCCGTCGGAGACCTGTTCGCCGCCGCCGTAGCCGACGCGGGCGACGAGGGCGCCGTGACGGCCGACGGCGTTGACATGCGGGTCGGCGGTGACCAGCCGGAACATGTGCACGGCGCGATTCAGGACGGTCAGGCCGGTGTCCAGGTCCTTCTCGCCGGCGCCGGCGAGCCACGTCGCGGCCGCCTCAGCGCTCGCGAACGGGTCGCCGACATCGACGACGGTGGCCCGGGTGGTGCTGACCGGCACCGGCTCGGGCTCGGGCTCGGCCTTGCGCCGCTTGCGCTGCAGACGCCGACGCTCGGGCGCGCCGAGGGTGGCGAACACGATGACGTGGGATGGATCAGCATCGGGCGGATCGCCCTCGCGGCGCAGCAGGTACCGGCCATCGGGTGGCCCCAGGATCCAGGGGTACTCGACCTGGGTGAAACGAAACAGGGGAGCTACGTCGACCCTCACCACGATGGTCTGTTTCCCGCCATGTCTGCGATCGTCGCCTTTCGGCCGCGATCGTCGCGGCGTTGGCCAGGACGCTACTGACTGGTCCGGACCTTTGCAACGAGCCTCAGCGGATGGGCCAGGCGCCCCGATCGGCACACCGGAATACGTCCCGTGGCGCCGGTCATGCATTAGCCTGCAAGCGGCCAAGAGTGCCCGGATGACCGACCAGGAGGCGAAGGTTTCGATGACCGAAGAGAAGGGTTTGCGCGAGCGCGTCACCCGCGGAGGCGAGGAGGCGATCGGGAAGCTGGCTCAGGACCTCCTCGACAACCCCGTCGTCAGTGGCGCTCTGTCGGCCGCGTTCGAAACGCGCGAGAAGGCGCTCCGCGCGCAGGAGGCGGCGATGGGCGCGCTGAACCTGCCGTCAGCCAGTGACCTGGAGCGCCTCACCCGTCGGCTGCGGGCGGTGTCACAGCGGCTGGAGGGCATCGAGGACGGGCTGGATCGCCTGGAGGACCGGATCGAGAACGCCGGCACGATGAAGAAGCTCGACCAGCGGCTGGAGCGGATCGAGGCGGCGCTGGAGCGGATCGAGGCGGCCTCGGCGCCTGCCGCCGCCGAGAGCTGACTCAGCGCCGCTCAGGGCCCGAGCGCGCGAACGGCGGCACGGCCCATCAGCAGCTCAGCCTCGTGCAGGCCAGGCTCGTCGATTCGCGCCCGCTCGCCAACGACCATGTCGGAGACGACGGTCAGCGTGCCGGTCTCGACGCCGCGCAGCTGGCCAAGGCGAAACAGCACCGAGGACTCCATCTCGACGGCCAGCGCGCCGGCGGCGATCCACTCCGCCTCGGGCTCGCGCGGGTCGTAGAACAGGTCGGTGGTGACGACAAGCCCGCTCGCCGCCGCCGCGCCGGTGGCCTCCTGCAGGCGCCCGCAGAGCTCGACTCCGGCGGGCGTCCGCTCGGCGGCGCCGAGCGCGCGGCTCGTGCCGTCGAAGGCCAGCGCCTCGGTGGCGATCACGAGCCGCCCAAGTCCCACGTCGGAGCGCAGCGACCCGCACGTGCCGACCCGCAGCAACCGTCGCGCGCCGAGCTCGATCAGCTCGTGGATGACGATCGCGCAGCTCGGCCCACCCATCCCCGTGCTCTGGATGCTGAGTGGCTCGCCGTCGGCCGCGGTTCCCGAGTAGCCCCACAGACCGCGGTTGTGGTTCAGCATCCTCGGCGCCTCGAGCAGCTCCTGAGCCAGGCGCAGCGCGCGTCCCGGATCGCCGGGCAGGAGCACGCGCTGGGCGAGTGGCGCCGTTGGCCGAATGTGGATCACGCGCCGAGATTACGCGCGGGCGAGCGGCCGCGGCATCGACTGCCCCGACACTCGATGGTCAGAGATGTGCTCGTACCAGTTGACACAAGCCCCGATCGCTTGTAGACATACGTCATCGCGCAAGCAGGCCGGATCGTGAGTCGGGCGGTGTCCGTGCACCGCGCCGCCTCGCGAGGCGCCGCCGGAAACGTGACGAGCGCCGACGGCCGACGCAGCGGGCCGCTTCGCCCGCGGGCGACGGGGTCTCGTACCATACGAGGCCCCGCCGCCAGACTGCGCGCGATCGGACTCCGGCCCGCGTAACCTGAATCCCGCTGGGCAACCAGACGCGCGATGCCGACTGGCGAATCGACACCCGAGCACGACGCTGGCGGCGCGCCGGTCGACGGTGCGATCACGCTCCAGGGCGCCGCGCGGCGGGTCGGCGTGTCGGCGCCGACACTGCGCCGCTGGGTCCGTCAGGGCCTGATCCCGCACTACGACGGCGAGTGGACGCCGAGCGCCGTCGGTCACGCGCGCGTGATCCAGCGGATGCGCGACCGCGGGCACTCGCTGGAGCAGATCCGCCACGCGACCGAGGACGGCCGCCTGGCGTTCGGCTACCTCGACGAGCTCCTGCCGCCGCCCCAGCACAGCTACACGCTGCGCCAGGCGGCACGCGAGACGGGCCTGGAGCCCGGCCTGATCGAGCGGATCGTGACCACGCTCGGCTGGAGCCCGGTGCGCAACCGCTCGCTCAACGAGAACGAGGTCCGGCTGCTGCAGTACATCGCCACGGTGCTCGACGCCGGGCTGCCGCTGGTGGCGCTGCTGCAGCTGGTGCGCGTGTACGGCCAGGCGATGGCGCAGGTCGCCGACGCCGAGGTGCGGCTGTTCCACCTCTACGTGCACGAGCCGCTGATGCGCTCGGGCGTGAGCGGCGTCGAGGTCGCCGAGCAGATGCTCGGCCTCTCACGGGAGCTGCTGCCGCTGGCGGCGCCGGTGATGGAGGCCGTTCACCAGCACTACCTCCAGCACTTCATCGATCAGGACGTCGTCGGCCACATGGAGTCAGACCTCGATGGAGACGCCGCCGACCTGGGCCGGCTGCGCGTCGTGATCGCGTTCGCCGACCTGGCGGGATACACGCGCCTGACCGAGGAGGAGGGAGAGCTGCAGGCCGTCGACGCGGTCGAGCGCTTCGTCGAGGCGGTCGAGGCGACACTTCCCGACGACGCGCGCGTGATCAAGACGATCGGCGATGCCGTGATGGTGGTCGGCTCCGACGACGCCGCGCTGACCGATTGGGCGGTCAACTTCCAGGCTGGGCAGACCGAGCGCCCGCTGCCGCGGATCGGGATCCACTCCGGCGATGCGCTGTACCGCGACGGCGACTACTTCGGGCGCGACGTGAACATCGCCGCGCGCGTGTCGGCGCGTGCCGCCGGGAGCGAGGTGCTCGTCACCCGCCCGATCGTCGAGCACGCCGGCTCGCATCTGGAGTTCGAGCGGATCGGCGAGATCAAGCTGAAGGGGTTCACGAATCCGACCGAGATCTTCCTGGCCACGCGAAGGGGCGACGCGTGATCGAGCGGTTGCGGCGCGAGGGACTGATCGTGCCGGACCGGCCGCTTCTGGTAATGCTCTCGGGCGGCCGTGACTCGACCTGCCTGCTGCACGCCGCGGTCACGATCGCCGGCGCCGAGACCGTCGAGGCGTTGCACGTCAATTATTTGCTGCGGACCGAGGCCGACGGCGACGAGGCGTTCTGTCGCGAGTTGTGCGCCGGGCTCGGCGTCGCGCTGCACGTTCACCGGGCCGGTGAGCCCACCGGGAACCTGCAGGCGTGGGCGCGGGCAGAGCGCTACCGCGCCGCCGCGCGGCTCGGTGACACGGTGGCCGCCGGGCACACGGCCGACGACCAGCTGGAGACGATCGTCTACCGGCTGATCTCCTCGCCGAGCCGCCGTGCCGTGCTGGGGATGCGCGCGCGTGAAGGGATCGTGGTGCGCCCGCTGCTCGGCGTCACCCGCGCCGAGACGACCGCGTACTGCGAGCGGCACGGACTCCGCTGGCGCGAGGACGCCAGCAACGAGTCGGGCGCGTATGTCCGCAACCGGATCCGCCACGAACTGCTGCCGTTGCTGCGCGAGCTGCATCCGGGCGCCGGGGCGAATCTGCTGGCGCTGGCCGGACGGTTGCGGGCCGAGGGCGAGGTGCTCGACGCGATCGTCGACGAGACGCTGGCCGGCGCGGCGTCGATCGAGCTGGCGAGGCTGCGAGCGCTGCCGCCGGCGCTGGCGCGACTCGTCGTGCAGCGGCTGGCCGACGAGGCGCTCGATGCGCCGGCCGCCGGCGTGGGTGCTCGCGCCGACGTGATGCTCCAACGGCTGCGCGAGCGGGGCACGTCGATGCTGGATGTCGGCAGCGGCCTGCGCGCGGTCAGCGAGTACGGCGTCGTCCGGATCGAGCCGATCGCGCCACCCGCGCCGGTGCCGGAGCCGGTGTCGTTGCCGATCCCGGGCGAGGCGATGCTGGGCGTGCGGCTCGTGCGCTGCGAGCTGACGGCGCCCGAGCGCCGCGACGGGGTGCTCGACCGCGAGGCCCTCGGCGCCGAGCTGACGGTCCGGACGTGGCGGCCCGGGGACCGCGTGCGGCCGCTCGGGCTCGACGGCACGAAGAGCCTGCAGGACCTGTTCACCGACCGTCGGGTCCCGCGCGCCCAACGGGCGACCGTCCCCGTCGTGGCGGCCGGGGAGGAGATCGTGTGGGTCGCCGGGGTGGCGACCGCCGAGCGCTTCAAGGTCACCGACGCCACGCGGACGGCGGTGCGCCTCTCGACCGCTCCCTAAGATGTCCGTGGTGACCGACGACGACGCGATCGGGGACATCCTCGTCCCGGCCGAGGATCTCGCGCGCCGCGTGCGGGAGCTGGGGGAGGAGGTCTCGCGCGACTACGCGGGCCGCGATCTCATCCTGATCGGCGTCCTGAAGGGCGCGGTGTTCTTCCTGTCGGACCTGATGCGCGAGCTGACCGTGCCGTGCGAGGTCGACTTCATGGCCGTGTCGTCGTACGGGTCGGCGACGAAGTCCTCCGGCGTGGTGCGGATTCTGAAGGACCTCGACGCGGTGATCGAGGGGCGCGATGTGCTGATCGTGGAGGACATCGTCGATTCCGGGCTCACGCTGCAGTACCTGTTGCGCAATCTCGCCGGCCGCCACCCCCGCACGCTCGAGGTGTGCGCGCTGCTGGTGAAGCCCGAGCGCCAGAAGGTCGAGTTGCGGGCGCGCTACGTTGGCTTCGAGATTCCGAACCGGTTCGTCGTCGGCTACGGCCTCGACCACGAAGAGCGCTACCGCAACTTGCCGTTCGTGGCCGCGTTGGACCAGTAGTCGCCCGGGCACAAGGCCCCTGCTACGCTAGGCCATTGTCCTTGTGGCGCCGTCACGCCAAACGCGAGGAAATCCTTTATGAGCAGGTTTTTCAAGAGCGCCGCCTTCCCGATCCTGATCGTGGTGGTACTTGCGTTCTTTGCGCAGAAGCTGATCGGCAGCTCCAGCTCCTCGCAGCACAACACGTTCGGCAACCTGCTCGCGCAGCTGGACCAGAAGCAGGTACGGAACCTGACCCTGCAGGAGAAGGACAACACCGCCCAGGTCACGCTGACGAACGGCACCAAGTACTCGGTCGGCTATCCGGGCAACTACGTCACGCAGCTGATCAACGACTCCAAGACCGATCTGCAGCCGTCGCAGTTCGACATCCAGGGCACCGGAAGCAACGGCTGGCTCTCGCTGCTGACCTACATCCTGCCGTTCGTGATCTTCATCGGGTTCTGGATCTTCCTGATGAATCAGGTCCAGGGCGGCGGCTCGAAGGTGATGTCGTTCGGTAAGTCGCGCGCCAAGCGAATGTCGGTCGACAGCCCGAAGATCACCTTCCGTGACGTCGCCGGGGTCGACGAGGCCGTCGAAGAGCTGCACGAGATCAAGGAGTTCTTAGAGAACCCCAAGAAGTTCCAGGCTCTTGGGGCGCGAATCCCCAAGGGCGTGCTCCTCTACGGCCCTCCGGGCACCGGCAAGACGCTGCTGGCCCGCGCCGTGGCCGGCGAGGCGGGCGTCCCGTTCTTCTCGATCTCGGGCTCGGACTTCGTCGAGATGTTCGTCGGCGTTGGCGCCTCCCGCGTCCGCGACCTGTTCGAACAGGCCAAGCAGAACAGCCCGTGCATCATCTTCATGGACGAGATCGACGCCGTCGGGCGCCACCGCGGCGCCGGCCTCGGCGGCGGCCACGACGAGCGCGAGCAGACGCTGAACCAGCTGCTCGTCGAGATGGACGGCTTCGAGATGAAGGACAACATCATCTTGATCGCCGCCACGAACCGCCCCGACATCCTCGACCCGGCGCTGCTGCGCCCGGGCCGCTTCGACCGCCAGATCGTCGTCGACCGCCCCGACCGCTTGGGCCGCAAGAAGATCCTCGAGGTCCACACCCGCGGCAAGCCGCTGGCCCGCGAGATCGACGTCGACGCGCTGGCCGGCCAGACGCCCGGCTTCACCGGCGCCGACCTCTCCAACCTGGTGAACGAGGCCGCCCTGCTCGCCGCGCGCAACGGCAAGCGCGAGATCACCCAGGACGAGCTCGAAGAGGGGATCATGCGGGTGATCGCGGGCCCCGAGAAGAAGACCCGCGTGATGTCGGGCAAGGAGCGCAAGATCACCGCCTACCACGAGATGGGCCACGCGATCGTCGGCCATTACCTGCCGAACAGCGACCCGATCCACAAGATCTCGGTGATCTCCCGCGGCCAGGCGCTCGGCTACACGATCTCGCTCCCGGGCGAGGACAAGTTCCTCACCACCCGGGCCGAGCTGCAGGACACGATGGCGATGACGCTCGGTGGGCGCGCCGCCGAGGAGATCATCTTCGGCGAGATCACCACCGGCGCCTCCAACGACATTGAGAAGGTCACCCAGACGGCCAAGCAGATGGTGATGCGTTTCGGGATGTCCGAGAAGCTCGGTCCGCGGGTGTTCGGTCACGACCACGGCATGCCGTTCCTCGGCCGCGAGTTCTCCTCCGAGCCCGATTACTCCGACGAGATCGCCCGCGAGATCGACGACGAGATCCGCCGCGTGATCGAGGCCGCCCACGTGCGCGCCACGGAGATCCTCACCACGCACAAGGACTCGCTGGCGACGCTGTCCGAGATCCTGATCAAGCGCGAGACGATCGAGAAGGAGCAGTTCGAGGGGCTGCTCGCCGGTCAGACCGAGGAGCAGGTGTTCGGCGCCACCGCGCCGCCCCCGCCCGACGTGCCGCTCCCGCCCGCTCAGGTCGAGCGCTCCGGGCGCGAGGGCGCCTGGCCGCTCCCGCCGCGTCCCGGCCTCGCCGGCGGCACCGCCGAATAAGCGGCGGCGGGTTACCCGCCGAGTAGCGGCAGCGCCGTCACGGCGATGTCGCGGCTGACCGTGGCGATCTCATCGGGCACCTCGGCCAGGTTCACGTTCGTGGTGAGGCCGAGCTCACCGTCGAGCGGCCGGAAGAAGTCGTCGTAGTGGGTCGGTACCACCGTCCGCGGCTGTAGCGCCCGCAGCACCCGCGTCCAGTAGTGAGGTGTGAAGCCGCGCCCGGCGACGCCGGCGAGGAACACGTCGACAGGTTCGCCGCGGATCGCGTCGTCGATCAGGTTCGCGCTGCCCTGGTGGTAGAAGCTGATCCCGGCGACCTCGATCCTGATCCCGTACACCGCTCCGCAGCGGTACGCGCCGGGCGTGAGCGCGTCAAGCTGCTCGCAGCTGAGCTGCCCGTCGAACGGGACGGCCAGACCGAGCAGCAGCTTGGAGTGCAGGCTCGGCGTGAAGCTGACGGTGAACGGCCCGAGCTCGTAGGAGCGGTACGGCTCGACCTCGACGGCCAGCTCTCCGGCCCCGTGGAGCCGCATCAGCGCGGCGAGCGAGTCCGAGCCGTAGGCGGGGCAGCGCAGGCGCTTGGCGATCGCCGGCGCGTCGACGGCATGGTCGAAGTGGGTGTGCCCGACGAGCACGCCCACGGGGCGTTCGCTGCCGCCGATGTAGCGCTCGATCAGCGCCGGGTCGGGCAGCGCCGGGCGGCGGGCGAGCACGGAGCGCAGAGGCACGCGGGAGACGTATGGGTCGACGAACAGGTCGTGGCCCTCGAACGTCATCCGGTAGCCCGAGACGCCGAGCCACTGCACGCTCAGGCCGGCGGGGAGCGCGAGCCCGCGCCCCTCCAGCTCGCCGAGCGCCTGGAGGTCGTGGCGCTCTTGGGCGCCCTTGGTGACGGCGAACTTTGCAAACTCCGCCAGGTAACGTGCCGGGGACCACATGCGCATGTCGATACTAAGGGTGAGCTCGGAGCGAGCGCGACCGGCCGCCGGCACGCCCCACCGCGCGCTGCTGCTGGCCACGCGGATCGGGCTGCCGGTGGCGATCGCCGTCGTCGGCCTGGTCCTGATCGTGATCGGTCACGGCGGCACGAACAGCCCCGTGGCCGTCACCGGTCTCGTGCTCATCGGGATCGCGATCATGGTGTGGATGCTGAACTGGATGTTCCGGATGAGCATGGAGTCCAACGACGAGCGCGAGGTCGAGGAGCAGGCTCGGGATTACTACTCGCTGCACGGCCACTGGCCGGACGAGCCGGAGGAATGAGCGCCGGCGAGTTCCGCTTGATGGGGATCGTCAACGTGACGCCGGACTCCTTCTCGGACGGTGGGCTGTACCTGCGGCCCGACGCGGCGATCGCGCACGGGCTGGAGCTGGAGCGCGAGGGGGCGGCGATCCTCGACGTCGGCGGCGAGTCGACGCGCCCGGGGGCGCTGCCCGTCTCGGCCGGCGAGGAGCACGACCGGGTGCTGCCGGTGATCACCGGGCTGCGCGCCGCCGGGACCGCCGCGCGGATCTCGATCGATACCTCCAAGGCGAGCGTCGCTGCCGCGGCGCTGGCCGCCGGCGCGACGATCGTCAACGACGTCACCGCGCTGCGCGGCGATCATGAGCTGGCCGATGTCGCCGCGGCGGCCGGGGCCGGGGTCTGCCTGATGCACATGCTCGGCGAGCCGCGAACGATGCAACGCGACCCCCGCTACGGCGATGTCGTGGACGACGTCAAGGCGTTCCTGGCCGCGCGGATCGAGTTCGCGGTGGGCCGCGGGATCGCGGAGGAGCGGATCATGGTCGATCCGGGCATCGGCTTCGGCAAGACGGCCGAGCACAACCTTGCCCTCCTGGCGCGGCTGGGGGAGATCGTCGCGCTCGGCCGCCCGGTGGTGATCGGCACGTCGCGCAAGTCGTTCCTCGGCAAGCTCACCGGGCGCGAGCTCGAGGACCGTCTCGCCGCGACGATCGCCTCGAACGTCGTTGCCCTGCTGCACGGCGCGCGCGTGTTCCGGGTCCACGATGTGGCGCCGGTCCGGGACGCCCTCACCGTGGCGGCTGCTACGTTGCGCGCCTGATGACCGACGAGTCCGAGGACTATGACGACGACGACGACGGCGACGACGACGAGGAGGGCCACGCCGAGCCCGAGGTGACGATCGAGATCAGCGGGCTGTCGGTCTACACGAACGTCGGCGTCACGGCGGCCGAGCGCGAGGTCGGCCAGCGCCTGCTGATCGACATCCGTCTCGACGTCGGCGAGTGCGACGCCACCGTCACCGACCGGATCGAGGACACCGTCGACTACGCCCAGGTGTGCGAGACCGTCAACCTCGTCGCGCACCAGCGCACGTACAAGACGCTGGAGCGGCTGTGCGCGGCCGTCGCCGACCGGCTGCTGGAGCGCTACGACGCCGGCGCGGTCTGGGTCAAGGCGGCCAAGCCCGAGCCGCCGATGGCGCTCGTCGTCTCCGAGGTCTCGGTCGAGGTCTGGAAAGAGGCTTCATAGTCGGCTACCTCGGCTTGGGGTCGAACATCGGCGACCGCCGGGCCCGGCTGACCGATGCCGTTCGTGCGCTCCCGGCGTACGGGGTGGAGGTGACGGCGTCGTCGAGCGTGTACGACACCGAGCCCGTCGGGTTGGTGCTGGACCAGCCGTCGTTCCTGAACGCCTGCCTGCGTGTCGAGACCGAGCTCGGACCCGAGGAGCTGCTCGACGCGTGCAAGGCGGTGGAGCGCTCGGTCGGGCGGGCGGTCGACGGAGTCCGTCACGGGCCGCGCGCGATCGACGTCGACCTGCTGCTGCTCGGCTCGGCCGTGTACCGCTCGGATCGCCTGTCGCTCCCGCACCCCGAGGTGTCGGCGCGGCGGTTCGTGATGGTGCCGCTGCTGGAGCTCGACCCCTCGCTCACGTTGCCCGGCGGGGAGCGCGTGTCCGAGCTCTTGGCGGCGCTCGGGCCGGGCCAGGAGGTGCGGCTGGTCGGGGCGCCGCTGGCGCTGGATTAGGCCGCGGGAAGCGCGCCGACAGGCAGCAGCCCGTCGTAGCTCCCGAACAGCCGGCGGGCGGCTTTGCCGGCGGGGCGCGCGTCGATCAGCGGCGCGACGTCAGCGATCGTCAGCAGCAGGCGGGTCGTCGAGAGCAGCTGCAGGTCGGCCGCGTTCGGCCGCCCAGCGTCGCCGATCCGGCCG